>CANQBZ010000003.1 GCA_947589295.1 uncultured Akkermansia sp. | reverse complement strand
GGTTCGATATCAAGTAAATTCGTTCCATAAAAAAATGAAAATTTCTTCGTTTTTTTGATTCTTATCGCTTCTACCTCACAAATCCTGAGACAAGACACCCATGCTTCCGCATTCGCACTTGCCAGCTCATGGTCGGACTGTTGTTGATTTATTTTTCGCTTGTCCCATTTGGAGCGTTGAGAAACAATACAACACCCCGGACATTTTTTCCTTCCGGATTTTTCATGGGAAAGTGGTTGTAGATTGCCTCCATTTCCTCCCTGAAGTTGGAAGATTGATCCGTGTTATAGATAACAAAATATTTGGTCGTTTCATCACGAAGATCAACTTTTAACATATCCAGCTTGTCGGTAAAGGACTTTCTCCCGAATTTCTCATGAAAAGCGAATCGACAATGAGTGCGAAGGCGATTCTTTCTCATCGTAACGGGCAACTCATCCTCCATGATGAAAAAAGCAACCTCCTCCGGAAACTCATTCTTTTCCACCTTGACCCCCGCCACGTCTCGACCGTACTTCTCTATCAGCTGCAAGTTGGGTCTCTTACTAAGAAATAAGACCATTCCCTGCACATCATACTGCTTATGCATCGTCCTGATCGGAAAGTGGTTGGAGACAGCCTTTGCTTCTTCTATGAAGTTCATAGAGTTTCCCTTGTTGTGCAACACAAGGAAGTGAGAATATGGCTCGCCTAGATAGGGTTTCAAGTTTTCAAGCGTTCCAAGAAATTCCCTCGAACCTACACTTGAACGACAAAACCCATCCACGGTTTTATATGACAGACCAGACCTGATGCTGCTGACATTGTCTTTCATCACGAAAATGGCAAAATCTTTATCAGTTACTTGATTCTCTTCGATTTTCATTCCTGTGAATTTTCTGCTTATAGTTTTTGCGGCCTCTTTATAGGGCTCTATCATTTTCAGATAGTTCCTCCGTGCTTGCAAAACTTCAATGCAGTATTCTCTCAGCTTTTCCTTTGAGTCTCGATATTCCTCCTTGATGAGATCATTAAGGCTATCTTCCACTGCTTTGATTTGCTCTTCTGTGCAGGCACATTCTTCGTTCATCGTTATTTTATGGGTTATGATGAGTGGTCTCGGTACGACCACAGTGTTGTTTTTAACAGGGGGCTTAACGTGTTGAAGTTCACCTTTGGTCCGCTTTCAGCTTGGCGATGATTTCAGCCAGGGTGAGCGTTGGGGGAATCAGGTAGTGAGGCTCGACCTCATCCACGGTAGGCATATATTGCTGCGTCCGCCGTTCCCAGTCGGCAAACGACTCGCCACGGTGCACGGGGGCGTGAAGTGGGGGGATCTCCTTCCACGCACGCTTCTTGGCTCGTGGGCTAGTACGAAGTACCTCTCGAGCCTCGCTGAGCCCCGGACGGAACCAGGACAGCGTCGTGCCCAGTTCCTTGGCAACGGGATCTAGCAATATGTAAATGTAGCATGCACCGCTGAGAATGGAACCATCGATGTAGAGGGCATACAGGGGATGCCCTTCGACAGAGGTCCGCTTCCAGCCGGCTTCCCCCTTTTTCCACGCCCAAAGGAGATCGCCCAAATCGGGCGTCGGAAGCGGGGACGGAGATCCGCCGCCTACCTCTCGGCATTCCGCCATCTCCGGCGCTTGGATGATTCTCTCCGTATTCTCCAACAACAGGTCGATGTTGTCCGACAACAACTCCAGCACGTGTCCTTGCGGTACAGGTTGGCGGTTGTAAAACTCTACCGGCTGTGCCTTGAACTCCTTCCACTCCTGTAAGGTCTCGGGCCAATGATTCCGCCACTTGTTTTCAAACTTCTGCTCCGCGCTTTGAGGCGCCCGGCTTGAGGGTAAGATGAGCCCCTGAGGGACCGATGCATTGGATCGGAAAAAATCGCCGTATGGCGAGGGTAATCTGTCGAGTCTTAACATATCTTTGAGTTGTGCTTGATTGGTTAAACGATCGACAGCACAAGCCCGCAGATACAAAAAAAACCGCAGCTTCCACCCGCTTTCAGGATGAATGCCACGGCATCTTGTTCACTACAATCAGCGTTTCCGCCGAAGGATTGACCTATGCCGTCACATTATTTGCCCATCCGCCGCACGCGCAGCTTCCGGGGTGACCTTACGGCGTCACCTGACCCGTTGCGAAGTCTTGTCCTCCGCCCTGTGCCCCTCCTATACCACTATCCGCCCGCTTTGTCAAGCACAATTTTTCAAAAAACGCTGTTTTATTTTTCCGAAAACATGGTAACCCATTGATTAAAAATGGATATGAAGTTAAGAGATGCTTCATTGAGCCGAAGACCTCAATTCCTGAGTACAGCTGCCGCTTATGACTAAGGAAGTTGTAAATAATCCGGCATCGGGAGATCAATAGGGAGAGGGGAAAGAACGTCGTGGGGCGAACATCTGTCGCTCGTCCACGCCATAGCCTCCTCGGGGGAATCGATGAACCCCATCTCCACGTTCCACAAAGCAATAGCATACTGCCAATTAGAAAGAGTCTGTTCCGTGTCGGCTTTTCCTCTCCTGTGACTGTTGAGGAAATTCATGAGCCTTTTCTTTTCTTCATGATTGCTCAACCTCCACGGAGCCTTTTCCCCTGTGTCAGTTACATACTTTGGCTCCAAAAACGCGATTCGTGCGCATTTCGTCACCTCTTCGTAGTGAACGTGATCGCACAATATGAAATAAGTGGGCCTGTTTTCGTTCATGCCCGGATTGAGCTCAATGGACCAATTTTGTTCATAATCTCTTGCAACCACCACTCTCTCCGTGAATAGCTGGGAACTTTCTTCGCCACTCGTCGCTTGGTCAGCAAGGGAAGCCGCTGCCGTTTTTTGCGTATCATCAACCTTCTTCATGACAAACAGTATGATAGCGTATTGGGGGACTCAGTTCAACTACTTGCATGTTCAATCCTTACGTTGGGAAATGATCCACTTGACTGCGCAAAAAAATCTGGTCCTGTCCCCTAGGATATGAGTGTTTGTTGTTATCTTAAATTAAGATAGTTAGGCATGGGAAGATCGATGGGCAATGCGTGTTCTGCTTGAGTACCCGCTATTTCATTTGCATGATCTCTCTTCCATTTTTGGGTGAAGTAAAGCCATTCCCTCATCCTCCAATCTCTCATCATGATATTTTCTACGTTATATTGGATAATGGCATATTGCCAATTGGTCATTCTCTTTCCGTTTAACTTGATGTAAGGCGATTTTAAGAATTGAACTAATATCTTCCGTAAACTGGCATTCAACCTAAATTGATTCTTTACACTATCTTTATAATGAATGATATATTTCGGTTCAAGAAACGAGATACGTGCTGCCGGTGTTTTTCGGCTACGTGAAGGACCTGCATAAAATTTAAAATAGGGATTACCCTTACGGTTAGTTGCTGAATCAACAGAAACTGCATATTCTTCTCCACCCGGACCTGAATGGGCGTAACCCACTAAGGCCATTTCGTTTAATATCTCGCCATCAATATAAGGTTCGTAGTGGAGTCCTTGTTCCGTTGTAACTTCTTCTTTTTTCATCCTGGATGAGATTATATCATCAACGCACGGGTTCGCCAAGAAAATGCCGACTCTGTCCTGCTACCGTGCTGATTTTTGGAAAATCGGTGTAAGTTGGAAGTGACGTGGAGCGCTAAATATGGGGGATGGCACGAACTGCAACAGGACAGCAGGAATCCTGTGGCAATTTTATTGAATGGTTTGCAGTAAAAAAGGAGTCCCGAAGGACTCCTTTCAACATTCCCATGGTAAGGTCTCTACAAAGACTTGCAGACGTAACGCCCTTAGCAGCACACTCTACGCATACCACAGCCCATGGGTTAGCTAACCAACCTACGTCAGGGCATTTCGCCCTGCACTACGCCCTGCTGTTGTAGCAGCAAGACCTCAATAGGAAGAACGCAAGGGCATTGTAGAAGAACTTCACTCCGCTGTCAAGCACAAAAACTGGGCTTGGTGAGGGAAGTTTTGTGCAGTCAAGTAAATAGTTCGTTTTTTTGGGGATTATGTTCCTGCGTTGCTTCAACTTGGGGAGAATTTACACTCATAGGCCCTTTCTGTCTTTTGCCTTCGATTAGCAGATGCCATAGAACCTTTCAAAGAATGTCTGTAGTTTTGTGATGACGCATTGTTTCTTCTCATCGCGATTGCCACCACCAAAACGTGACATTGGAGGCAACAGGTTATCAAAATCGATTCCGCTTGTTTTTAGTAAACCATCATAAAACGCTGCTTCGATAAAGCGGCGGGTTTCCGGTTCTTTCAACCTTTCTTCATTGATAATTGCGACGAGTTGTCGTTCCTTTTCTGCGGCAACGTACTTCCTCCACTCTTCCATGACATCGTCACCTTCATTGAGTTGGTCTATAAAGTTCTCAATCAACTCCTTTTTACTGCGAAGCTCCGGACTGGCATCAATTGCCTTCTGAATGGTGATGCGCACCTCTTTGTCATTGCCATGCGAGTCGTGATATTTTTTGACGAGCATGAGAATATAGTCGATATTGATCTCGATCTGTTTGATCAACTCGATCTCAAACACGACATCATCAGTAATATCTTCCTTCTCACCCGTGGGTTTCCGATTTTTCCACTCATCCCGCAAATCCTGGTACCTGCCGAGATAATCCTGCAAATCCCGTTCCGAGAGAATTTCCATTCCGGCGAAGTCATCAAAAGACATGAGGAGATTGCGCATCCGAAGAATTGCCCCAAAGAGAACGATAAAGTCTTTTTGCTTTTGTTCTCCTGTAATGCGTTCTTCCGACAAGGGGAATTTTTTGAGCAGCTCCTCAATAACGTCCTTGTAGCCGGGATGCTCCTTCCCGTCTTCATCCGTATATCCGTAATAATAATCATCGTACCCGCGGAGCAACACAATGCCGCCTGCCTGCTTGTCGCCGAACAGAGCAATAGCCTCATCCGTTCGCTTCTGCAAATTGCGAAAACATACGATGTTCCCGTAAACTTTGATAGAATTAAGGATGCGATTGGTACGGGAAAACGCTTGGAGCAACCCGTGCATTTTAAGATTTTTATCGACCCACAGCGTGTTCAATGTCGTGGCATCAAAACCGGTAAGGAACATGTTGACAACGATGAGCAAATCCAACTCCCTGTTTTTCATACGCAAGGATACATCCTTGTAGTAGTTCTGAAACTTGTCAGAGGATGTGTCGTAATTGGTATGGAACATCGCGTTGTAATCCTCGGTTATAGCTCTCTCCAGAAAATCGCGGGAATTCTGATCCATGGCAGAGGGGTCTTCGGGGTTTTCCTCGTCCAGTATTCCGTCCACCTCTTCCTCGTTAGCCCCGTAACTGTAGATGATGGCAACGCGTAAACGTTTCGCCGGATCAGCGTCCATCTGCCGCTTAAACTCTGCATAGTAGAGCTTGGCGGCTTCTACGGATGAAACGGCAAAAATAGAATTAAAGCCCTTGATGCGTTGTTTCTCCTTTACCTCATCAATTTCTTTTCGCCCTCCTGCAGATGCTACCTCTGCTATATTTTTCAGGACGTTGTAAGTATAGGCTTTTCCCTCGCGATAAGTCTTTCGAGCATAATTGTCGAGGATGTACTTGGTCACGAGAGCAATCCGCTCCGGCGCCATGTACGCTTTTTCGCGGTTGATGTCCCACACGTCCTTGTCATCGATTTCTTCCCCCGCATTCATTGTCCGGATGTAATCCACGCGGAACGGCAGGACGTTCTTATCGTTGATGGCGTCAACAATGGTGTAGGTATGAAGCTGATCGCCGAACGCCTGCTCTGTGGTGCGCAAGGATGGGTTTTTACTCACCCCGGCGTTGACTGCAAAGATGGGCGTGCCCGTGAACCCGAACAGATAGTATTTCTTGAAATACTTGGTGATTGCCAAATGCATATCCCCGAACTGGCTGCGATGGCATTCGTCGAAGATAATGACCACTTGCTTTTGAAACACCTCATGTCCCGCGTTCTTTTTGATGAACGTAGCCAGTTTTTGAATAGTCGTGATGATGATCTTGGCCTCCCCGTCCTCGAGTTGTCGCTTTAGGATCGCGGTGGAGGTGTTGCTGTTGGCCGCCCCTTTTTCGAAACGGTCATACTCTTTCATCGTCTGGTAGTCCAGGTCCTTGCGGTCCACCACAAACAACACCTTGTCAATATAACTGAGCTGCGATGCCAGTTGCGCCGTTTTGAAGGAAGTCAGCGTTTTCCCGCTCCCGGTTGTGTGCCATATATAACCGCCTCCCTCGACGCTCCCGTATTTCTTATAATTGTTCGCGATCTCAATGCGGTTGGTGATCCTTTCGGTCGCGACGATCTGGTAAGGCCTCATCACGAGCAGCATCTTCTCCGCGGTGAAGACGCAGTATCGGATCAGAATATTGAGGATCGTATGCCGCGCAAAGAAGGTTTTCGCAAAGTCGTTCAGGTCGGGAATCACCCGATTGTTGGCATCTGCCCAATAGGATGTAAACTCGAAGCTGTTGCTTGTCTTTTTCCCTCCCTTTTGGTTTGCTTTGTTGGCTTCTTTTACGTGGTTGCTGCGAGTCGTGTTAGAATAGTACTTTGTATGGGTCCCGTTTGAGATCACAAATATCTGCACATATTCGTAAAGTCCGGAGCCTGCCCAGAAGCTGTCCCGCTGGTAGCGATTGATTTGGTTGAATGCCTCGCGAATGGGCACGCCGCGCCGTTTTAACTCGATGTGTACCAGCGGTAGCCCATTGACCAGCACCGTCACGTCGTACCGATTGTCGTATTTCGCCCCTTCTTCCTTGGAAACGCTGTACTGGTTGATAACCTGCAGCTGATTGTTGTGGATGTCCTTCTTATCGATCAGCTTGATGTTTTTGGCGCTGCCGTCGTCACGGTGAAGCACTTGAACGTAGTCCTCCTGTATCCGCTGAGTTTTCTCTACGATCCCGTCATTCTTGCTAACGATGCAGTCGGTAAAAAATCGCTCCCATTCACCATCGGTAAATGTGTACTCATTCAGCTTTTCCAACTGTTGCCGTAGATTTCTGATTAAATCCTCCTCGCTGTGTATCGGCAGATACGTGTAGCCCAATTCTTCCAGTGTGTGGATGAATTCCTCTTCCAACTGCGCCTCGCTTTGATAGACGCCGGCTTTCCTTGCTTCAGGAGTATACTCCGCCACCACGGTGCTGGCGCTGCTCTGCGCAACGATGTTGTAGCAACTCATTTCCGTCTTCTCTGTTTATTGTGCGGGGGCAAAGGTCAACAATTTGTCCCGGTAGTATTCATACTGCTTCTGCCGTGCTTCTATCTCGGCAGGAAGCCCGGCGGTCAGGTCATTGCATATCATTTCGAAGTGATCCAAAATGCGAACGATTTCCTGCTGGATAGGTAGGGGAGGAACCGGGATTCCCATTTTTTTCATCATTGACACCGTGAGCTGAGGTATGCCACTCGTTGGTACAATGTATTTTTCCCTTTGCAAGCAATAATAAAGGTACCGAGTGTCAAGAAACGATGGATTCTTTGGTAAAACAGATAGAAGACTTATTATGGGATAATATGGGTAATCCCGGTACTCAACATAGCCAATCGTTCCCCTTGCAGTTATGGTTACAGCTGGTTTTGTTATCTTGGGGACGGAAGTGTATCCGTAAAATGCGTTTCTACCAGTGCCATTACTGATTATTGGTACAGTATATTCTGGAGTTTTTGTTTTTGAAAAACCGTCTTTTGGGGGACCACCACCAGTAGAGATGTCGCATAGAGTTTCCAGATTTTTATACTCCACCCCGTCCGGACAGTGCTCCCGTAATAGTTGCTCTAGTTTGGGAGAAAATTTGCTTTGCGAGTTGTCAAACGCCAGCAATTCATCGCGGTAATACTCGTATTGTTTCTTTCTCGTCGTGAGTTCCGTCGTGAGTTCCGTCGTGAGTTCCGTCGTGAGTTCCGTAAATTGGTCCAGAATGCGGACAATTTCCTGCTGGATAGGCAGGGGTGGAAGGGGGATTTCTAAATTTTTTATAACCTTAGAGTTAATATTTGTTTGGATCCCCTGGCCCATTGATTTAATATAATCGTATTTATTTGTTAAACAGTAATATACATATTTGTACATTGCTATGTTTCCATCAATTTCCAAATTGCAGCAGGCCTGATTTGTCGTAAGCGGAATATTAGTATATGCGACTTTACCAACAGTAGCACCATACATTGCAACTATAACGCAATTTTTTGGAATCCATTTTGCGCTAGAATTATTGAGTCCTTCCTCCGTTATTGTAAGTTCAGTTTTTTCTATTTCACAGAAGTTGATTTCCTGTGTTCTCAACCACGGAATATTCCCACCATAATAATTTTTGTTTGTGCTACGAGGAGTTCCACCAGAGCATATATTTTTGCAGATACTATCAATCGTTTTATACTCCACTCCCTCTGGGCAAAGCCCTTGTATCAGTTCTTCAAGCTTAGTCATAAATTGTAAATTGAAGCGATTGCAATTTGTTTTCTCTGCGCAAAGTTAAGCACCCTCAATCTCGGCAATGATTTTATCAATTTCCTCCCGTAGCGCTTGCTCGCGAGCTACGATTTCCTTGATCTCCGCATTCAGTTTGACAATATCAACCTTTTCCCTGGTATCCTCCTGTTGCACGTAAGTGGAGACGGAAAGGTTGTAGCCATTTTCTGCGATTGTACCGTTGGAGATGAGCTTGCAGAAGTAATCCCGATCAGACCTCTCTGTGAATGCCTGTACAATATGGCTGATATTTTCCTCCGTCAGCTTGTTGTTGTTGGTCACCTTAATGCACTCTTTGGAGGCGTCGATAAACAGCGTGCTGTTCTCCTTTTTCGATTTCTTCAGCACCATGATACAGGTGGCAATGGTGGTGCCATAAAACAGGTTATTGGGAAGTTGGATGATGCAGTCGATGTAGTTGTTCTCCACCAGATACTTGCGGATTTTCTTTTCCGCGCCGCCGCGATACATAATGCCGGGAAAACAGACGATAGCAGCCGTGCCGTTAGCGGCGAGCCAGGAAAGGCAATGCATGATGAAAGCCATATCCGCTTTTGCTTTCGGCGCTAATACACCGGCCGGCGAGAAGCGTGGGTCATTAATCAGCAATGGATTTTTATCCACATCCCAGCCTTTGGAGTAGGGCGGGTTGGAAACGATCACCTCAAAGGGCTCATCATCCTCATGTTGAGGTTTGAACAATGTATCTCCCTTGGCAATACTAAACTTCTCGTAGCCGATATCGTGCAGGAACATATTGATTCGGCAGAGGTTGTAGGTTGTTGTGTTGATTTCTTGCCCGAAGAAGCCCTGACGAACGTGATCGCGACCGAGAATTTTTGCTGCTTTCAGGAGGAGAGAACCGGAACCGCAGGCGGGATCATACACCTTGTTCACCTCAGTTTTGCCCACGACGGCAAGGTGCGTCAAAAGCTCTGAAACCTCCGAGGGCGTGAAGAATTCGCCGCCGGACTTGCCGGCATTGGAGGCGTACATGCCCATCAGGAATTCATAGGCATCTCCAAAAGCGTCAATCGAGTTGTCCTTGTAGCTGAGTTTCATGGCGGCGACACCATGGAGCAGTTGGGAAAGTTTTTCATTACGTTCCTTCACGCTCTCCCCAAGTTTAGCTTTGGCAGCTTTGGAATTCACTTCAAAATCAGCAAACAACCCAGCAAAATCCTCTTCACTTCCTGTCCCTTTGGCTGAAGATTCAATGTGTTTTAACGCATTGTCCAGTTTTTCGTTGAGGTCGTCACTATCCGCTTTTGCCAACATGTTACAAAAAAGCTCCGAGGGCAGGATGAAAAAACCTTTGACTCGCACTAAATCCTCCCTCGCTGTTTCTGCCTCTTCGTCACTCAATTTCGAGTAATCAAAATCCGTTCTTCCGGCTTCGTGTTCACCTTTGTTGATGTAGTCGGCAAGATTTTCAGAGATATACCGGTAGAACATCGTCCCGAGGACATACTGCTTGAAATCCCATCCGTCCACAGCACCTCGTAGTTTGTCGGCAATTTTCCATATTGCACTGTGTAATTCTTCACGCTCTTGTGCAGAATTTATTTTATTAGCCATTTTCTTTCAGTAAGTTTGATAATTTTAGGAACACAACTCCCAACAGAGCGGAAGTCAACCGACTCTCACGCACTATTTGCAGCGAGTCTGAGGCAAAGGTACACGAATTCGTAATCCGGACCATTCCTGATTCTTTTTGTTGATTATGAGTTAGTTTGTTTTTGACAAGTGAGGCCTATCATGGACTTTTGCAGGTTGTCTCTTTTTGAGGAAGAACATCTCTCAACGTAGGTCTGGTAAATTTCGTTGGAGTGTCATATTTTTTTGCTTGCAGCGGATTACGAATACGTACCGACATGAGAACGAAATCAGATAGACAGACGGAGCTGGCGGCGGTGGAGGTGCTGCGGCAGACGGGTGTGGATGTGCTGGAAGCGGCGTTGGTGGCAAAGCAGGCGCTGGAAGCGGGGAGGGGACGCGTGAAGCGCGCCATGGCGTGCATTGCGGCAGGGGAAGAGGAATTGCGACGCCGTGAAAAGACGGTCACCTTTGCCCGAGCGGTGGATGAGGCGTTGGAAGCGAGGAAGGACCGGAGGGCACGGACGTTGAGCGACTTTCGTGGTATCACGAAGCGGTTCATGATACGCTGTAAGGGACTGGCGACCAGACGCATGCGCAGCATCTCCGCCGAGGAATGCAAGGAATACATCAATCAAGCTTTCGACACACCACGGCAGCGAAACAAGGCAAGACTCATCCTCAGCGGGGTGTTCTCCACGGCGTGCAAGCGCGGGTGGTGCGCGGAGAACCCGGTGCGCAAGGTGGAGCCGGAACGCATTGAAGAAAAGCGCATCAGCATCCTGAACAAGGATGAAATCGGGCGGTTGATGCGCACCGCCGAGACCTTCGAGGGTGGCGCCTGCCTCGCCGCGACCGCCATCATGCTCTACGCAGGCGTACGCCCCAACGAAGTGGAGCGGTTGAGCTGGAGCGACATACGGCTCGATGACGGCGTTATCTGCATCGCCCCGCACCACAGCAAGACCGGCGGTGCCCGGCACGTCACCATCTTCCGGCCCCTAGCACGCATTCTGAAGCGCATCCGGCACACCGGGGATGAACGCATCTGCCCGCCGAACTGGCGACACCTCTGGACGCGACTACACCGCGAGGCAGGCTTCAAGAGTTGGCAACCGGACGTACTGCGTCACACCTTCGCCACGCACCACCTGGCCACCTTTCGCAACTACGCCGAGCTGCAATTAGAGATGGGTCACCGTTCCGCCGAGCTCCTGCGCACGCGCTACATCGCCATGGAGGGCGTGTACCGCCGCGAAAACTCAATGCTAGTATGCTAGAACGAAGCCAAATTCTTTGTAGATTTTCTCAAAGGAATGGGGGCAACAGAAAAAGCGGCAAATTCTGTGTGAGACACAGGCTGCGTTTCCTCCCTCCCCCTCTATGCGAAATAGATCTTCCTCATGCCAACTCCGTTGCGGAGTAGAGCTGCACGCTTGGCTCACCTCCGCCGCGCGGCACTGAGACCAACGCCACACGCACGGCTGCCTCATCCAGATGCAGCGATTCCGCAAGATAGCGACGGTAGGCGCGCATCTGCGGGGCATGGCGCGCGCGCAGGGCGGCGTACTCTGCATCGTTGCCGGCGGTGACGCGGTCGGTCTTGTAGTCGATGATAAGGGCTTCCTGCGGCTTCCCGTCGTCATCGGTACGCACCTGCACGCGGTCGAATGTGCCGGAAACCAGCTCCGCCTTGCCTTGCACCGCGAAAACAAAGGGTTGCTCGCGGTAGAGCTGCCAGTGCTCTCCGTCAGGACAGCTGAGGATGGCGCGTATATCATCCCGTTGCAGGGCGCGGGCAACGACCCGCTGCTCCTCCCCCTGCGGGGAACGAACCCATGCGGGGAAATCTTGCGGGGAGGAGGCCCAGCCGATTTGCTCCCACAGGGCATGGACGGCTGTGCCATAGGCGGCTGCTTCTCTTCCGCTCTGTACCAGGCGCACGGTGGAGGAGGCATCGTCGGCAGTTGCCTGGGCGTCTGCGGCGACCTGTCCCTGCGGTTCCAGCTGCGAGGGACGTACGACGCGCCGACGAGCCGTGGGCCTCTCCAGCGGTTTTGGAGATTCGTCATCCGCTTCTTTGGACTCCTTGTCATCGGCGGCACCGCTGCCGTCCTTGGTGGGCTGAAGGTACCACTCGGGGTCGCCGATCTCATTGTACGGTTTAGCAGCATCAATGATTTCTGAGAATGAATTGGAAGCGGCGTTCTCATTCAGCAGGAGGTACACAGCGAAGCGAGCGCGCGTGATAGCCACGTAGAGCAACCGCATCGATTCGCTGATTTGCTTGTGTTTCCAATCTTCCGTCAGCCTCTCGATGGCGGGCCAAGCTTTTCGTTTTTCCCCGTTGCTCACCGAGAAGAGAAAGCCTTTGGAATCCTCCGTGGCAAAGTGATCCATATGGCGTGTATGATCTACCCCCTGTGATCCGGCAAAGGGTAAGATGACGGCGTCAAACTCCATGCCTTTGCTCTTGTGTATGGTGAGGAGCTGGATGTAACCTGGGACACCGGAGGAACTCTGCTTAAAATTACTGACAAAGGAAATCCAGTCTTTGAGACTGCCCCCTCGCTTGTCGAACTCGAGAGCCAAAGTCTCCCACTCCCGTATTATCTGGGAATCCTGCATCTTCTCCATTTCCGGTAGCGTGCCGACCAGTCGGAGGATCGCACGAATGGCGGCGGCATAGCCCTCCTCGTCAACCAGCCGTCGCCATGCCAGGAAAGTTCCTTCCGTTGACGGGACACTGTCGGGGAAGGGGGATTCCTCGAGGAGCATGTGCAGAGGGGAAACCTTCAGCATGGACTTTTCGTGTTCGTTGCCGGGGTGAAGCATCCAGCGGAAGAAGGCAAGGAGCAATTGCCCAAGCGTCGAAGCGACGGCGAGACTGGTATCCGACATGACCTGCAAGCGGAAATGGAGTTCCTCCAAGACCGTGGCAATTTGCACGCAGCTTTTATTATCCCGTGTGATAATGGCGATGCTCCTTCCCGGAAGAGGAGCGCCATTGACAGTGAGCTTATTGAGGATAGGGACGATGTGCTCGCGCACCAGGATGTCGACTCCTTCGGGAAAATGGGAAATTTTCACGTAGCCTTTTTTCTCCCGCAGGTTGGGGGCGCTGCTGTGGCCCTTGTATTGCTCCCTTTCTTCCTCGGACAAGGGGGGTATGGCAGCAAAGAGCTCGTTGACAAACTCCATGATGCAGGGGGCGGACCTGCGGCTTTGCGTGAGTCGGCGAGGGAGCATCGATTCCTTCCACGGAGTCTCGTTGCGGATTTCCCGGAAGAATTCGGGCGTTGTGCCTCGGAAGCCGTAGATGCTCTGCTTTTCATCACCCACAACGAAAAGGCTGCGCTCTGCGATGGGCAACATACGAGGGGTGTCCCGCTGCGTGTCCTCGAACTCTTCGTGGTCGCAGGCTATCTCGTTGAGCAGGGGGAAAAGCGTTTTCCACTGGATGGGGGAGGTGTCCTGGAATTCGTCCAGCAACCAGTGGTCGATCCGACCATCCAGCAGGTACGCCAGTCGACTAGGCGCTCTCTCATCTCCCAGGATTTGCATCGCAAGATTCGTGATGTCTGCAAAACTGAACTGTCCGGACTCGGAGATGATTTTCCGGTAGTTTTCAAGGTACAAGTGCAGGAAGATGATGAAGTCGCGTGTTTTGGCCTGGACGGCACGCAGGATCTCCATCCTTCCTTCATCATTGAGTTTTTGTAATTCTGAACGAATAGCCGTAGCTTTAGGGTTTTCTTTCCATTTATCGGATAATGATTCATCGGCTAGTTCCGTGTATCCGTTTTTCCGAAGCTCGTTGAGGGCCTTAGGGAACTTCTTTCCGTTGTTCAGGATGACGGAGGATCTGCCATTAGTAACCTCTTGAAAATAGGATTCTAGTGCGTCTATTTTTCGCGAGTACGCTACAAAGTCAAGAGCCGGGATGTCTGACAAATCCTCCAGGTTGAATGGATCCGCGTAGGTGCTGCCGTCGGCATGACGCTCTCGCAGCTTATCCCCGTATTTATAGATCAAGTCATCGAGAGTCTGCAGGATGTCTTGACCCTTGCATCGGAAGCTTCGGAGGAACTTGACGACGGTTTCGCTGTTGAGTCGGGAAATGGTGGCGAGGAGAGCTTTTTGCTGCGCTTGCTTGAGCTCCTCGTCCGAAATGGTCGTCATTCCCGCAACACCAAGTGACAAGGCCTGCGTACGCAGTAGGGTGTTGAAGAAACTATCGAGGGTGGAAAGCCGGAGACGGGAACCGGCGGTAACGAGTTCCCGCAGCAGGCTTCGGTACTTTTCCTGATTCAGGCGCAGAATTTCAGGCAAATCGGGGAGGTTCTCCGGGAAGCAGTTTTCCTTTTCCGCCCTCTTGGCGTAGGGAATAGCTTCCGGATAGAGGGGGGCTTCCTCATCCGTCCAAGTAGCCCAAATGCGGGCGGTGAGGACATTGCGTCCTCCCTCCCGTTTATCCTCGGCACCCTCCGCCAACGCTTGAAAAATGCGCCGACGGAATTCCCCGGCTGCTTTTCGGGTAAAGGTGAGGGCAACGAGTGAGGAGATAGGCGCCCCAAGCGTAAGCAGGGCGAGGTAGCGCGAGGTGAGCTGGTAGGTTTTACCGGTGCCAGCAGAAGCGGCGATGGAACATCCTGTAACAAATGCAGACATAGTTAAAAATTTGAAGGGTTATCTGAGGGGGGAGAGACCGCAAACGTCGCGCAGATGATCGTCGATAGCGGGAGTGCCGAAGGAGAGGTAGTCCGAGATTTCTTCGCCGAAATCTTCACAGGAATACAGACAGAGTCCGCGACGAATAAGGTCGATCGCCTGCCTAGCGGTTTCTATTCCGCTTTCAATGTCCTCAGCCGTTATATTTTTTTTGTTATATTGGAAGGTGTTATACTCGACGTTTTTGCCGCGCGGAAGGTTGTAATAGGCAAGTTCCAGCAAGGTGTCTGGATTCTTAAACTTCATGAGCGCGTATGCATTCAGCGGGAGTTGCACTTCCACCCACCGTTTTTTTTCATGATAGACAGGGAGGAAGTCTTTCATCCTCGTGTCAAAAAATTTATTCCGGATGATTGCCAGATGTTTCTTCTGAGGCGTATCGTCATTCGTCTTGTAATCGATGATGCGGTAGGTGTTTTTGTCGGGATTGTAATCCACGCGGTCGATGATCATTTTGAGGTGAGCGAGCGAGCCATCCGGCAGATCGAGCTCGGTTTCCACCGGCCATTCTAGGTGTACCCGGCACCAGCCTTCGCTCAGATCTTTCACGTGGCGGGCAACAAAGAGTTGAAGGCTCTCGCCCATGGTTTCGCGTTGATTCTGCAGGAAAACGGGCAGCGAGTCCTTTCGATCGGCAGCGTAGGCGCCGAATTCCTGCTGCAGGAGTTCCCGCGCATACTCGTTAATTTCACGGTTCAGACTGTCGAGTTCGACCCCCGGCGGGAGCTCCGGGTAACGCTCGACCAGTTGTCTGAGGATACGGTGCAGGATGGTACCGTAGGTGTTCGCCTGGAGTTCACGTGTGCTGTCCTTGTAGGCGTCGGAGGGAGAGATGCCGTGGAGTTTATTCAGCCAGAAGCGCAGGGGACATGTCAGGAAATCCTTGATGAGTGAGGGGGAGAAAGGGGTGTCGAGCGAAAACGGATTCGGTTTACCTTGGGCGATCAGCTCAATGCTTTCCATGGGGTCTTCCTCCTCATTCTCTCCCGTCGTCTGCACCGGGGCAGGGGATGAAGCCGTTTGCCGAAGCAGTCGAAATTGCTCATAGACTTTCGGTTCCTTAGCCTCCTCCGGGTCGCTGAAAAGCTTTTGCACGCGCTTGACGAGGTCACCGGCATGATCTTCAGGGAAACGAAGGAGGAGGGGCGAAGGCGCAATGGGGGTCTCATCCGTTCCTTGTCGGGCGGTGAGAATGCGCACATTGTCCGCCGCTCCCCGACTCTTCAGGAGTGCGGTGAGCAGGAAGGCGTCCCGCGCGCTGCGGGAATTTTGTGTGGGCAGACCCACGAGCTCCTTGAGCTTTTCCGTGAGGAGACCCGCATTTCCGCCCGTCTCCGGCACGCAGCCTTCATGCAGCCCCAGCAAGAGAAGTCGCTTCCCGCGCGTGTACGGCAGCTCGATCCAGTCAACGGTCTCCACGGTCGCTTCTTCGTTTTCTTCCGGTTTGCAGGGTCGGCAGGTAGCGTTTTCAAAACGCTGCTGAAGCATCAGGAGCGTGAGCTCGGGGGTGATGCCGGGTGCGGCGTACGTCTGTGCGGCTTCGCGCATAGCGGTGGAGATGAGAAGCGTGTCGGGAGAAGGCTCGGGACAAGATACCTCGATGATGTCAGCGAACTTGGTCAGGGCTTCGGGGAGCGTGGAGGGGGCGAGACACTTCTGCGCAAGATCGTACAACTCCTGGGCGCGGCGGAAGCAGTCCACATTCTTCTTGCGCAGGAGGTTGAGGAATCGCCGGACCGATCCCGGAAGTTTCTCCTCAATGACTTCATCGAGCGTGGCGTCCATCGCTCCCTCAGCGGGGGTATTGCGGAGAAGGACACTCGTGCGCAGGAGGTCGATGAAGGCAAACATGTATTCCGAGTCGGCAATGTCCATAGGACTCGTCCCCTTCTTCGAGAAAGGGAGTTGATTGGCTGTTTCGACGTAATGGAGCAGACGCGCCGGAAGCTGCGCGACATCCACCGTGGTGAGTTTGCGTCCGGCGCTGAGCTGCAGTCGCCAGCGATTTCCCTCCGCGTGGGCGAATGCCGTGCAGAGGGCGGAAGAAAACGAGGGGTCGCACAGCCCGAGCACCACCTCATCCGAAGAACACCCCCCGGCTTCTCGGACTGCTTTCACTCCAAAATCCTGTGCGTCGTCCGCAGGCTTGAGGATGCTCTCTTCCGGGATGTCGATGGGACGCTCCGACCAGTGTTTGGTGACGGGCATGCCCCAGGCGTCGAAATGGGCTCGCTCCTCCTCCGGCGCATTCACCCAAACCTTCACATGTCCGGGACGTTCCGCCAGCACGTCTTCCAGCGTCTCGCGCAGCCGGGCGGTCAATTCCGGCAGGGCGGCGAGGATGATCATGCTCTCCTCTTTCGGACGTGGCTGCCGGGACTCGGTTTCGTTCGGCGGCGCCAAGCGATCCACTTCCGCACAGAGCTCGCTGAATTCCTTCCAGCGCTCACTTTCCTCGTCCATGAAGGGCTGGTCCGGGGAGGTGTCGCCGGACTTCTGCTCGAGCTTTCGGTAGATTTCTTCCGGCGTCTGAGCTTCCTGTTCCAGGAGAGTGCGCAAGTGTAGCAGTTGATGGGCCGTACCAAGAGCGCGACGGTCGCTCAGCGTCCCCTCCCGCTCGCCAAGCAAGGTTGTGTACGACTCGGGCGACAAGCGTTGCAACGCCCTCACCCAAGCGATAAGCTGCTCATCCTCCGTGCCTTTCTTTTCCGGCAGCAGACGTCCGGGCTGCACAATGCGCGGCATCAAAATAGGCTCCGCTGCCTGCTCCGCCACATACTCTCGCAAACGTTTGGCGCTGGGGGCCGTAAGGGTTACAACGGTGGCGCGACGGAACGCATCGGGATTTTCCCTGTTAAGCTCAAGTAAACGGTCTCCTACCAGTTGGACAGCAGGAGCATCCCAACCAAGAAAGGTTAATTCAGGTTCGTAAGACATGATCGATGGTATGTGCTGGTTTCTGAAAGTGGTTCCTCCTTTACATTTGTTCTGTGAAAATGAAAGGATGTCGGATGCATTCGGAGATGTTAGACGTGGGGATGACTGGAAAATTGCATTTTAATTCTGACATAACCTAGCACCAATAAACTATCCACCTCGATGCCTCTTGTCAAGTTTCATTTACTTGTATTTGAAAATCGTACTACCATTAAAGGCTCTATTATTTTATGGTATTGTTTTTGTTAAACGCAGAGCGGCTGAATCAGGAGATTCGTTGGACAATTTTCGAATGTATGATACTTGTTGCGCCAGATGGGACGTGCATATTTCACTTGATATTTAGGTAAAATTCGCTATACTCGCGGCAATCAAAAGATGAACGCGCAACCAAGAGTAGCCATTGTAGGAGCCACAGGAGCCGTCGGCGTGGAAATCCAAAAATGTCTCGCAACGCGAAACTTTCCTCTGTCGGAATTGAAACTGCTCGCTTCGGCGCGCTCGGCCGGTAAGAAAATGCCCTTTCGGGGAGAGGAGCTTGTGGTGGAAGAGCTCACGGAAAAAAGTTTTGATGGAATAGATATCGCCCTTTTTTCAGCAGGTGGTGATATTTCGCGAAAGTTTGCGCCCATTGCGGCCGCGGCAGGTTGTGTCGTGGTGGACAATTCTTCCGCTTTCCGGCAGGAGGGCGATGTACCGCTCGTTGTGCCGGAAATTAATGGACAGGCTGCTCTGCGCCACCCGCGTAACATCATCGCCAATCCCAACTGTACCACCATCATCACGCTGATGGCGCTCTACCCGCTGCACCTCAAGTTCGGGATGAAAACCATCATCGCCAGCAGCTATCAAGCAGTCTCCGGCAGCGGACAGCACGGTATCTCTGAACTCGAAAACCAGGTGCGTGCCCTTGTGAATGGGCAACCTGTGGTATGCAGCACTTACCCACGGCAAATCGCTTTCAATGTGCTGCCGCAAATTGACAGCTTCACTGACACGGGTTACACTAAAGAAGAGCTCAAGATGCTCAACGAGGGACGCAAGATCATGGGCCTGCCGACCTTGCAAGTGAGCTGCACCTGTGTGCGCGTGCCGGTGTACCGCAGTCATTCGATCTCCTGCGTGGCGCAATTTGAGAAACCGGTGGATGTGCCGATGGCGCGCGCCTGCTACACCGGCATGCCAGGCGTGGAGCTCATGGATGACCCCGCAAAGGGGATCTGGCCCACTCCGCTGGATTCCACCGATGGCGACACCTGCTACGTGGGGCGTATTCGCAAGGATTTGGCGCTTGAAAACGCCCTCAGCCTCTGGGTGGTGGGGGACCAAGTACGCAAAGGCGCTGCACTCAATGCTGTGCAAATAGCTGAACTCCTTATTCGTTGACTTTATGTTGAATCTGGACGAACTCATCCACTCCACCACGCAGCTTGTGGAGCAGCACCTTGCCGAACTCCTGCCAGCAGAAGATGCAGGGCCCTCTGCCACCTTGCACCGGGCTATGCGCTACAGCATTTTCGCTGGTGGCAAACGCATCCGCCCCTTGCTTTGCCTGGAAGCCGCCAAGGCCTGTGGAGGCTCGCCTCAAACTGCACTGGATGCAGCATGCGCCCTTGAAACCCTGCACACCTACACGCTCATCCACGATGACCTGCCCTGCATGGATAACGATGACCTACGCCGCGGTAAACCGACCAATCATAAAGTGTTCGGGGAAGGAATGGCCGTGCTGGCAGGAGATGCGCTGCTCACGGAAGCTTTTGCCATGCTGGCGCGCGTACCGGAGAATGCACGCTACAGCGTCCGCGACTACGTGGCCGAGCTGGCGCGGCTCACCGGCAGCCTCTCGCTGGTGGGAGGACAAGCACTCGATTTGGAGGGAGAAGGACGTCCCCTCTCCTCGCAAGAAATACGCGCGATTCACTTAGGCAAAACTGCCGCGCTCATTGAGGCTGCAGTGCGTTTGGGAGGCATGAGCGCAGCCTGCTCTGATGAGCAGTTGGACTCTCTTTCCGCCTACGGCCGCAACCTTGGTCTCGCATTCCAACTCATCGATGATGTGCTGGATGTTACCTCCTCACCGGAGGTGCTCGGCAAAAGCATCGGTAAAGATTTCAAGGCTCAAAAGGCCACACTCTGCGCTCTCCTTGGGATAGAGAGCACTCGCGCTGAAGCCCGTGCCCGCACTGCAGATGCCCGCGAGGCGCTCAACAGCTTCCCCACGGAGAAGCGTGAATCTCTCTTGGCCATTGCGAATCTTCTCCTGCAGCGCACGTACTAGGCAGAAAAACGCGCGGCTACCTGCCGCGCGTTGGAAAAGTCAATGACCGAGGCGTTTATTGCCGCCAACCGCCGCCAAGTTGCGTGTAAAGCGTAGGCACGCAAGCAGCGTATTGATAACGATAGGAAGCCAACTGTTTTTGCGCTGGGAAGAGCAAAAGCTGCGCTTGCAGCACTTCATAATAGGCCGCCGCGCCCTCTTTATAACGTGCCATGGAAAGTCGCACACTCTCAGAATATGCCTGCACCGCCTGCTCCTGGTTTTCCATGACCTTCACCAACTTTTCGCGCGTGGTGAGTGTGGTTGATATCTCAGACATCGCATTGAACACCGTCTGCTCATACTCCGCCTTGGCCGCCAAAAAGGCCTCTCGCTTGGCACGCGTGTTGGCTCGCAGCTGCCCTCCTTGGAAAAGCGGTCCCGTGAGCGATACGCCTATGCCCCAGCCCGTGCGATGAGGGATGATAGCGTGACGCAGATCAGCGGAGGCATATCCACCTGCGCCCGTCAAGCTGATGGAGGGGAAATAATTGGCTATGGACAATCCGATCTCTGCATTTGCAGCACGTAGCTGCTGCTCCTTGGCTCGGATATCGGGGCGACGTGCCAGAACATCCGCCGGTATGCCCGCAGCCACCCTGCTTGCCTCTGCATAAGCTTGCAGATTCCCGCTGCGAGCTATGTGACCCGGCATACGTCCCGCCAGCGCACTAAGCGTATTCTCCAGCTCGGCTATCTGCATTTGCAGCGCCGGTATTTCCGCCTCTGCAGCAGATAACGCCGCCTGAGCGCTTGCTGTTTGCAGTTTATCGGCTATGCCCGCCTCCAACTGATTCTGGAAAAGATGCAGAGACTCGCGATAACTCTCCACCGATGCGTGAGCAATACGCAGCTGCTCGTCCAACATCATCAGCTGCAGGTAACCGCAAGCCACTTGGCGCAGCAGCGAGACACGCAGGTTATTCAGTTCCTCTTGGGCAGCCTGAGCGCTTGCCATTGCACTCTCCACTCCCTTACGCGTCTTGCCCCACAAATCCAACTCCCATGAAGCAGAGAGAGCCGCAGCACCCGGGTTGGTGGTTATTCCGCCTGTTTGGGCAATGGCGGCGCCTCCTTGCTGATTCATCCCTTTGGATGAGGAAGCGCTGTACCCCAGCCAAGGGAAGAACGGAGCGCGGGCAATGGTTACATACTGGCGCGCAGCTTGCACATTGTGTTGCAGCGCTACTATGCTGCGGTTCGCGTTGAACACGTCGGTGAGCAAAGTGGTGAGCTTTGCATCTTTGAGTACAACCTGCCATGGCAGGTCGGCCATATTCCCCTCATGAAAGCTCTTCCCGCGAAACACTTCCGGCACCGCCATCTGCGGCTTTCGCCAAATGGGACCAAAAGAGCAGGATGCCGCGCCGAGAGCTACAGCCCCCAGTAGCGTAATTGCCATCGTCTTCTTCATAGTTGCCATGATCATACCTTGTCGTTTGAATTGTTGCAAGCTCAATCTTCATCGTTGCCATGTGCGGCCAAATACTCGCGTGCCTCCACCTCATCCGGGTCTTCTTTGAGCTCATGCAGTTTGAATTTGAGCCGGAAGAGACGCATCACGAACACGTATGAGCAGGGAATCAGGAAAATGCCCACCAACGTGGCCACGGTCATGCCGATAACCACTACGACGCCGATGGAGTTGCGTGCCAACGCGCCCGAACCGCTGGACAGAATGAGCGGGATACAACCTAAGATAAAGGCGAGCGATGTCATGAGGATGGGACGCAAGCGCAGGCGTGCCGCAGCCAATGTGGATTCCATAAGCGTCTTGCCTCGCTCCATCTCCAGATTGGCAAACTCAACAATCAGAATGGCGTTCTTGGCTGCCAACCCTACGAGCATCACCAGCCCCACTTGCGCATACAAATTGAGCTCCAGCCCCCAAAACCACAGCCCGGCATACGCGCCCAGCACAGCTATCGGCACCGTCATGAAAACGGATATAGGAAGGGGCCATTTTTCGTAAAGCGCCACCAAGATGAGGAAGGCAAAGAGGCCGGACATAACGAAGATAGTGCCCAAGCCGGTACTGTTGCGCACCTTATTTTCCTGAAAACTCATATCTTGGTAATCGAAGCCCACTTTGGAGGGATCCATCGTCTGAGCATACACCTGCTCCATGGCATCCATAAGCTGCTGGGTCGAATAACCGGGCTTGGGCATCACGTTAATTTTGGCAGCGTTGTAGCCTTGATGGTGCATCACAAACTCCGTCTCCGCAATATCCTTGACATTCACCAACACCGAAAGCGGCACACGCTTGCCCTCTGCATTGGTCACGAAAAAGCCATCCATCTGATCCAGACTGGTGCGGTCGGCTCCTTGGGCCTGAATGTACACCTGCCATTGCTGACCGAAGGCGTTGAAGAAGTTGACGAAGGAGGAGCCGTAGTAGGCAGCCAACACACCATTAGCCGTGCTGATGTCCACCTTATAGTACTGACACTTTTCGCGGTCAAGCTCCATGTATTTCTGGGGAGTGTCAGCCATCATCATATCCATGCACATGCCGACCTCCGGGCGCTGACGCGCCGCCTGCTCAAAGGCTTTCACGCGCTCGTAAAGGAAAGGAACGCCCTGCCCTTCCAAATCGGTGAGCACCATCGCCACGCCGTTCGCTGTGCCCACGCCGGGGATAGCCGGCGGCACAAGCACCATAGCCGTGCCATCTAAGCCCGCTTGCTGCACTTTAGCCATGAGTCTCTGTTGAATCTGCTGGGCTGTTTCCGGACGTTCGCTCCAATCCTTGAGCTCCACGAAAGCGATACAGGCGCCCGGCGTTTGCACCATATTCAGGATGTTAATACCCACCACCGAGGTGAGATTTTTCACCACGGAAGGGTCATACAAGGCAGCCTCCAGCTTCTTATCCTGCTCCATGGCCACTTGGAGTGAGGTTTCCGGTTTCATGACAAGCGCTGCCATGAGGAACCCCTGATCCTCGTCCGGTAAGAAGGCGCCGGGCACACGATCCGCCACCGGTTTGATGGCAAACCAGAAGAGTACCAACAACGGCATGGAAATGATAAGCTTGCGCGCCAAACCTCCGCAAATGCGCGTGTAGAGGTTAGCTGTGCCATTGTAGCACTTATTGAAGAGGCGGTGCAGCGGCGCAAAAATGCTCCTGTTCTGCGAACTCGGCTTGAGAAGCAGAGCGCACAGAGCCGGAGAAAGAGTGAGTGCATTGAACGCCGATATCAGCATCGAAATTGCAATGGTGATGGCAAACTGCTTGAACAGCGTTCCCGTAATACCCCTCAACATCAACGAGGGCAAGAACACCGCTGCAAGCACCAGCGCTATCGCAATCACCGGGCCACTCACTTCCTGCATGGCGGCAAAAGCAGCCACGCGTGGTTTGAGCCCTTTATCAAGATGATGCTGCACGGCCTCCACCACCACAATGGCATCATCCACAACCAAACCAATTGCAAGCACCATGCCAAGCAAAGAAATCGTGTTGAGCGTAAACCCGAGCAATGGGAACACGCAGAAGGTCGAAATAAGCGATACCGGCACTGCAATGAGCGGTATGAGTGTCGCACGCCAATTTTGCAGGAATATGTACACGACCAGAGCCACCAAAATAATGGCTTCGATGAAAGTGTGGCGTATCTCATTGATGGAATAGCGCACAGAAGTCGTGGTATCCAGCGCCACGGAACCGCTCACGCCCTGAGGCATTGTCGCCGTTTTCTTCTCCAATAGCTTGGTCACCCGATCCACAGTGTCGATGGCGTTGGACCCCGGCGATTGGAAAATCACCACGGAAGCTGCCACTTGCCCATTGCGTCGTCCCGTAGCTGAGTAGTTCTCTGAACCGAGTTCAATCGTCGAAATGTCCTTCAAATAGACAATTTGGTCGGCTTGCTGACGCACGATAATCTCCTCGAACTGTTTTGGATCGGTGAGACGTCCCTGGGTACGCACGGTGATGGTCTTCTCCTGACCATCGGGCACAGGATCAGCGCCGATTTTACCACCGGGATTGGTCATGTTCTGCTTAGAGATAGCGGCGCGCACTTCATCCAACGAGATGTTGAAGTGGCTCATCTTTACCGTATCCAGCCAAATGCGGATGGCGTAGCGCCCGGCACCATACACGGCCACTTCGCCCACACCTTCCACACGCTTGATCTCATCGACCAACTTCACCTGTGCATAGTTTGCCAAATCCACGGAGTTGTAACTGCCATCCGGCGAGGTCAATCCGTAGAGCATGAGGGGAAGACCCGGCTGCTGGCGTATCGTCACACCGGAATTCATGACCTCGCTTGGCATCTGCGATTGAGCCTGGCCATAGCGCATATTTACGAGCATCTGGTCCAAGTCCGTGTCCGAATCCGGTTCAAAAACAACCATAAGGTTGTATACGCCGTTGTTGGAGGAAACAGAGGTCATGTAATCCATGTGCTGCACGCCGTTCACTTGTCGCTCCAGCGGGGTGCCTACAGAATCCGCCACAGACTGGGCATCCGCACCGGGGAACATCGTTTGCAGTTGAATGATACGCGGCGTTATCTCCGGGTACTGTGAAATGGGCAAGTTCAAATAGCACACGATGCCCAGCAACGTGGTGACCACAGCTATGACCGTGGCAATCACCGGATGTTTGATAAAATAGGCGCTCATGGCTGTTTATTGCTTGGCGGTGACAGAAGGAGTGGTGGACACGGGATGCGTGTAGATAAAGGGGTGCGGATTCACGGTTCCAAAGCCTTCCTTCATGCCCGCCGCACGCATTCCCATGTTGGCCTGCGCGTAGAGTGCTGCCATCTGCCCGCCCTCTACGATGACCTGCACGTCCTTTGGATTGTCAAATCCAAGTTCCTTGAGACTTTCCTCCAGCGGTTTTACCCGACCTGTAATGATTTGCATGAGCATGGGCACCGTTTTCCCATCACCGTTGGGCATTTCAAGCGTCACTTCGTCACCACCGACCACGTCAATGCCGTACGGAGTATTGTCTCTCCCTACCACGTAGATAAATCGGTGGTTCATGGAAGAGACGAGCGCACGGCTTGGCACCAACAAGGCGTTCTTTTCCACGCCGGTTTTCGCTTTCACTCGAACAGCCGCTCCACTGCGCAGTTTCATATCCGGGTTGGGAATATGCCCGACAAAGTTGACGGTACCAGTGGAGCTGTTCACGTAGCTGTCAACAGCCACCACTTCGCCCTCACGGTCATACACTGTACCATCCTCCAGCACCACGCGGAAATTTTTCACCGGCGATACCATCCCCCCTTGATCCGGCCTGTAAGTGGGCGCCAACAACTTGGCAAGTATTTGTTTGCCCGGCACCACAAAATCCACACGTATGGGATCAATGGAAGACATGGTGGTGAGTGTCGCTCCACCTGCGACGATCAGATCACCCACACTCACATTGGCCTTGGAGGCGACTCCAGTGAACGGGGCTCGAATCGTGCAACGCTTCAGATTGATGCGCGCAATTTCCTGCTGAGCTATGGCTTGCTGTTCAGCTGCTTTCGCCAATGCCAGCGCTGCCTGGGTACGGCGATGCGCATGCAAAGCATCTGTGTAGTTTTTCTCGGAGACTGAGCCACTATCCACTAGCTTACTGTAACGTTCCACGTCTTTCGCAGCTTGGTCATCCGCGGCCAAAGCCTGCTCCACGCTTGCCTTGGATACTGCCACAGCGGCATCCGCCTGCGACAACGCTGCTTCGTAACTCTCCGGATCAATTTCAAAAAGCACTTCCCCTTCCTTGCACAGCGTACCATCCCAGTATACCTGTTTGAGCAATTTTCCTGTCACCTCAGGCTTGATGTTCGCCTCCTGCACACCTCGTAAATGTCCGAACCACGTACTTTCAATGTCCACATCCTGCTGCTGCAAGTTCATGACACTTACGGAGAGCGGAGCCATTTGACGACCATCTGCGGTCCCGGCGCCCTGAATCTTTTGATCCTTACAAGCGATGAGTCCGGCGCATGCCAAACCCAGACCCGTTATTCCTATCATTATTTTCTGTGTTCTCATAGTCGTTTTATGAAATGTTTGCGTACATTTTTTCTAACCATGTATGCAAGTTGGCGATTTCTTTCTCGCCCAAACCTTGCAACACTTGCTCATCCAGTTCGACCAGGAGCGCTTGCACGCGACGTTTGTCGCGTTTCACAGCATCCGTCAGATACACGTTTTTCACACGTCCATCTCGGCTGTCAAAAGCCGTACGCACGTATCCTTTGGCCTCCAGTCGCTCCAAAATCCCCTTCATCGTAGCATGGCTTATGCCCATGTACCTCTCCAGCTCTCCCTGTGTCACCGGCTTACCCTTGTGCCTCTCCATGTACATGAGCGCGCGTCCCTGCGCCGGTGTTACCGGGCATTCCGCTCGCGCCATATACAGCGTCGCGGCCCGGTCCACAATCATTTTCATGATGAACAATATACTGTATGGCTCGTGCTTCTTCATCAAATAGGAAGTATGCTACCTATCGCAGCGGAAGCATACACCGTCTTTTCCGAATGTCAAGTAGAAATCCGCAAAAAGAAATGTCACGCACAGCGAGAAACCTTGCATGCATTGCTGATTATTGCTAGCATAGCTGCATGGGCAACTGCATTAAACTGCTGGCACCAGTCGTTCCCTTCATCCTGAGTGCACTTGCAACGCATTCTGTCGCGAATGAGTACACCCATATCGGGCAGCGTGTGTGGATGAACGAATGCGCAGGGAGTATCCAAGGCTTGGTTTCATGGAATGCTGGAGAGCGTTTTCCTTCATTGGGTATAGGTCACTTCATTTGGTATCCCGCCGGTGTGCGCGAGGCCTTTGATGAGAGCTTCCCGAAGTTTGTAGCTTATGCCCGAGCGAACGGTGTGGCTGTGCCGGCATATTTCCATGGAGCAGCACCATGGCCAAATCGCGCTTCTTTTTTGACGGATCGCAGTGGGTTGGCCAACCAAATGCGCCATTGGCTGGCCACTCATTTGGAACTGCAAACACAGTTTCTCGTTGCGCGTTCACAAGCCTCATTGAGCACGATGCTGCGCGTTGCACACAACCCGGAGAACGTCAAGGCGCGCTACGTCGCCTTATCCCGCACAGCGCAGGGGCTGTACTGTCTTGTGGATTATGTCAACTTCAAGGGGGAGGGCACTAACCCCGCCGAGCGGTATTCTGGGCAAGGCTGGGGTTTGCTTCAGGTGCTGGAAGAGATGCGCACAGTCCCGTCCCAAAGCGCCCCGACTGAATTCTCGCGCGCAGCGGAAGTCGTGATGCGGCGGCGTGTCAAAAACTCTCCACCTGCCCGCGGTGAGCAACGTTGGTTGGCGGGGTGGGTGAACAGGTGCAGAACCTATCGGTGCACCCGATAGACCACGTGTCAATTGCCCATTAACGACTGAATAAGCTCGGCAGCTTGAGGGTTTTGTTCCTCCATGATCTGCATCATGTCAGGCAGCCAAGGGAACATGAAATAGGAGCAGAGCTGCATGCAGAGCAGAAAAAATGGGATCATGAGAAAGACCATGGCCGGACTGGCGGTGGACAATGCCACAGGAATAACCCCGCTGAGCGTATCCCAGCGCGCGACCCCACGCCGTTTCACGTTGAGGTACGAGAAAAAACACATGATAAGCATCAACAACGGTAGCATGCACCCCATGCCAAACACGAATGCGCATGAGCTGCGTCCCAGCATCGTCAAATAACCAGCCCTGTTCACGCATGTCATTCTGATACCCATCCATCGCTTGCCCGGCGTCGTTCCCCAAATGCGCAGCAGCATGGCCTCCAGCACCGGCATGCCCACCCAAAACAGAGGATGTCCCGGCAGCAAGTACGGATGAAACGGCAATCCAAGCGCGTGTACCACGCCAAGCACCAAAGTTGCGTAGATGGTACAATCTATCACTCGCGCAGTGAAACGAGCCACTGGCGTAGGCAGGCGAACAGACTGTACACGCAGTTTCCCTTCACCAACTTTCGGCTCTTCTTTCTGCTTTACTTCTTCGGAGGCATCAAGCCTGGCAAAGTCGACTAGTGCGGGCAAACAACGCAACGGTTGCCATTCCCTACAACCGCTGTGCCAGCCAAGCGTTTCCCACGTCAGTTCACCGATTCGGATTTTCGAGAGTACATCCGGCACGGTCGCGGGACCGCGACGCTGTTGTTTTTCTAGCCAATAAATATACATCAATACACATCAGTTAGAGCGTAACGCCTTGGCAGGATCTTGGCGCGCTATGAAGAACGCCGGTATGGCCGAGGCTAGAGTCACCATGATAAATGCGCGAACAGCCTGCATGGCAATGGTGTTCGGAGTATATTTTGCGGGCAGGGAGATGCCATGCGTCTGCATCGGGAATGGGTCCATATCCAGACTTGCCAAGAATGCCTGAATCTCCAGCCGGTAGTAGAGCACCAACAAAGCAAGTATCACACCCAAAACGGCCCCTACAAAGCCAATGATGACTCCCTGCCATGTAAATATTGCCATAATTTTGCCGGGTGTAGCTCCCAAAGCCTGTAGCACAGCTATCTCACGTCGCCTCTGCAAACTCACTGTGAACATAACCGCCATGATACAGAAACTCGCTATCAGCGAAATCGAGGAGAGCACAAAACTCATCATGATGCGCTCTTTGGCTATCATTTGATGCCATTGCTTAAAACTTTCTGACCACGGAGTAATCATCCAGCGCACGCCCAAAGAATTCGGTTGCTCTGGATCGGCCAAAGCCGGAAGCAGGGACCGTATCTGTCCCACAATCTGTGAGGTCTGATGCAGTTTCTCATTTTCCACGCGCACACAAAGCCCCATCACTTCATTTTCGCCAGTGGTGCCATAGCCTACCATCTCCTGAGCAATTGGCAGAGGGATGTAGAGGTCCGGTCCCGGCATATTTTCCGGCGCCTGGTAGATGCCGCATATCTCCAAATCCATGGGCAACACCATGTCGCGCACGCTCTTCAAAGCCCGGCCATCCTCTTTGTCGTGATCAAGTTCAGCAAGTTGGCGCACACTGTCGCTCCAGCGCTTTTGCTCCTGCGGAGTGAAAGGCATTTTACCGCCGCGATGAGCCTCAACCAGCTCGTAAAGCACATCCAGCAGTTCACTTTCTCCAGGTCTCAACTTGCTAGCATCAAACTGCGTTATACGCTCGGCAACCGCCGCCAACTTCCCCGCCTCTGGCAGCACCCCGCCCTTGGCTGGCTTTGCACCATCAAATAAGCTTTTTACTCCATCCAAAAAGGCAGGGTCCTGACGAGTCTGCATAGGAGAGAGCACCATGCTGAGAAGCGGAGTGATTTTATCCAAGCTGCCCACCGGCACCACGTGTACCCGTTCGCCAACGGTCAAATCAAGTGATGCGGCAAGGTTGGCAGAAATCACGCACTGCTGGTCCAGTCCAGCACCAAAATCAAAGTTGCCAATGCGCAGCATCTCTTCCAATGGTTTAATCTGTGCTTGATTTTGTGGTTCCACTGCAGTGAAATTGGCCGTCCGGCGCCCCGTTTCACTCTGTGCAAGCACATGAGCGCTCACCTGCGGGTACACGCAGACTACTCCGGGCAACTTGGCTATCTGATCACGCAATTCCGGCCAATGCGTATCGCGCTCATTGAGCGCAAGTGTTTGCATCCCATCACCTAAGCTGATAACTAAGTGAGGTGTAAAAGCAAGCGATCGCGTTTCCATCTCATCTTGCAAACCTTCCATCACTCCCAGCACTACGATGAGTACCATCACCCCCAACGCTACTCCCAACAGGCATATCAGCGTAATAATGGAAAAAAGTGTGCGCAGAGGATTGAGATAACGCACAGCCAGCATCAAGCTCAGATTCCGTCTCAAAAATTTCATACTCTCTCCACTTTGTGCGCTATACGATTGCGTACCGCAAGGGATCTCACATCCTCGCCGTTACACTGCCCGGGAGCCTTCTTACTCATCCCCAAACGAAATTCCTATCTCTTTGGCTGCCTCCACCAGTTGACTCTTCTCATCAACCAAGTGAAGCTGTCGCACAGCGTCTTCTATCGGCATAGATACGATCTCATTGCGCGAGAGCGCCACCGTGTCGCCGAACCTTCCCTCCTCGATGAGCTCTATCGCCTTAGCTCCACAACGCACTCCAAGGACGCGGTCAAAGGGTATTGGCGAACCACCGCGCTGCACGTGTCCAAGAACACAGTATCGCGTTTCTATGCCGGTGATAGTCTCCAACTTAGTGGATAAGAAAGAAGCTATGCCACCCAAACGCACCTCCCCTTTTGTCTCCTCGTCCAACGTGAGCAGCTTGCCACCTATTTTCGCGCCCTCACTCACCACAACCAGAATCTCACGCTGTCCAAGCGCTTTGAGCAATTCCACCTTCCGCACAATTTCCTCCAGCTTGAACTCTATCTCCGGTATCAGGATAACATCTGCTCCGCCTGCAATTCCCCCATACAGTGCAATCCACCCAGCATGTCGCCCCATTACCTCCACCACCATCATGCGTTGGTGAGAATCTGCCGTTGTGCGGAGTCGGTCCAAGTTACCACTCACGACCGACACTGCCGTCCAAAAGCCGAACGTGTAATCTGTGGAGCCCAAGTCATTATCGATCGTTTTGGGAACACCCACGATCGGCAGGCCTATCTGGCGCAACTCAAGCCCGATGGTTTGCGAGCCGTCGCCACCCACCACGATTAGGGCCTTCAATCCAAGCCGGTCCACGGTCTCCCGGCTTTTTTTGAGTACCTCATCTGCAATCTTCATGCGCCCATCCACACCGCTCTTTACAGTGAAGTTGCCCTTGTTAACCGTGCCGAGTACCGTACCCCCCATTGAGCGAATGTTGAGACAGTTGGCAGGGGTTAGGATTCGCCAGCGCTCATCCTGTTCTGTGGAGAGCAGGCCCTCAAATCCATCGTAAAACCCATACACAGTCCATCCACGCGATGCCGCTGCGCCCACAGCGCCCTCTATGACTGCATTGAGCCCGGGACAATCACCACCGGCGTTAAGTATTCCTATATTCATGATAGCGGGGTATGCTGTTTATTTGGGTACGGTGATAAATTTGGCAGCATCGCTGTAATCGCCTGTCTTTTGCCATTCTTCCCATGTTTTCCAACAATCGCGCAGCAAAAGTGCGGCCACTTTGTAGCGACTACCTGAACTATGCGCTCCAAGCACCACAATGAGCAATCTCTGCGGGTATGTTTCTTCCTTCTTCGTATTCGGGCTGTATAACTTCACAGATGCGCGATTGGCCGAAGCAAGCAGGCATGCCCCAGCCGTACCGGAGCGTGCAGCGCGCACACCGTCAACGGAAGGGTAGCTGAGCATGTTATTGGAATTCACAATGGTGACAAATCGTGTACCATTTACCGTAGCCACGTAACTGCGCTGTGAGCATATTGCGCGAAAACCTGGCTTCTGCATGGCATACATGCCTAGTTTCGCCATGTCGTGTGTATCGGATTGGGTGATAATCGCCCCGCTCGGGCCCTTGAAACGTGTTGTCTTCATCCCGATGGCACGCGCCATTTGATTCATCTGCTGCACAAACGCGCCCTCCGGGTCACGGGGGCTGATAGTGGAGCCGCAGGCATAGGCAAGTGTTGCAGCGCATGCGCTGTCATCCCACATCACGCAAGAATGCAAGGCATCTCGCAGAGAGATGCGATCCCCCGGCTTGAGGCGCAGCAGGTTGGTCTGTGGCCATTGACAGGCTTCAGCCGGCACCGTGAGCATCTTGCCCATACTGATATCGCGCGAATTCACCCAGTCCAGCGTCACGAGGGCCGTAGCCACATTGGCCAGCATGCCGATGGGGCGTCTTTCGTTCGGATTGCCCGTATACAAGATGCGACCTGAGTACGTTTCCACTGCTAAGTAGCTAGGTGTGCGCTGCCCCGGCGGTACCGGAGCGCCGCCACCGAGTTGCTCGCAGGATGCGCAGAGGCTCGCTACCGCTACCGCACACGCACAGAAAAAAGCTTTATACCGATTACGTTGCACATTCATTTTTCTCTCAAATTTTACGCAGCTCCTCCGGTTTTCGATCTCCGAATATAATGCCCAAACTCCGAGCTGTGCGCACCATCTGGCTGTCCGCCTTCACCATACGAGGCTCAGCTATGGCCTCCGTGATGGGTATGTTTCCTACGTTAAGTCCCTGCAGCACGAGCGAGCAACCAAAGATGTTCTGCTCGATGAGCTTCACCGCCTCAACTCCAAACCGAATGCCTAAAATGCGGTCAAACGAGCAGGGACTGCCTCCGCGCTGGGTGTGTCCCAACACGCAGTAGCGTGCCTCAATGCCCGTCATCTCCTCCAATGCGTGGCAAAGTCGATTACCTATGCCGCCGAGGCGCTCGTCACCATTGTCCTTATTGCGCACAGTGATGAGCTTGCCGTTGAGCCGCGCTCCTTCCGCCACAACGACGATGATTTCACGTTGCCCGGTCGCCTTGCGTGCTTTCACGCAATCCACGACATTCTGCAAATCAAAGGGTATCTCCGGAATGAGCACCACATCTGCTGCAGACGATATACCACTGTGCAGTGCGATCCACCCCGATTGATCCCCCATCACTTCAATCACCATGATACGTTGATGGGCATTGGCCGTCGTGCGTATACGGTCGATAGAATCAGTCACTACCGACACCGCGCTCTGAAAACCAAAGGTAAAATCCGATGCCGGGCAAAGATCATTGTTGATGGTTTTAGGGATCGAGATCACCGGCAAACCTTCCTCGGATAAAAGACTCGCGGTACGAGCAGAGCCATTACCGCCAATAACCGCCAGCGCCTGCAAGCCAAGGGCCGTTATCGTCTTTTTCGCTTTGGCCATGGTGGAGGCCTCCACCATGGCGCGGCCAATTTTGTTCACTTGAACGGCGAAATTACCGGTACTCGTCGTTCCTAAGATGGTACCGCCCAGAGAGCGAATTTTGTGCGTCTTGTTAGGCGTGAGTATCTCGTAACGCCGTCCCCCTTCCATGGGCAGCAAGCCCTCAAATCCGTCATGGAATCCAATGACTCGCCAGCCACGGCGGTAAGCGGCAGATACAAATCCTTCTATGACCGCATTAATGCCAGGGCAATCACCACCAGAGTTGAGGATGCCGATAATCATAAATCTGTCTTATTTAGAATGGATGGGCACAGCCGCCGGGATGGCGCCGAAATAGTGGGCGCAATTCCACAAGGCACGCGGATGATGGAAAAAGGATTTCCATATTGATCCTTTCAGGCTATTGGCAGGGGACCCATCGCGCTCACAATAGCCAAACCATTCCCCATGCTCTGCATCTTGCAAATGGGTGAATGCCCAATCGTGAATACGCTGGTGCCAAGTGGCGTACTTTCCTTCCTCCGTGGTCACGTAGGCCAAACACGTGCCGATAAGCGCCTCATCGTGCGGCCACCAGAACTTCATATTGTGCCAGTACTCCTGCACGGGTTTGCGATACACATCCGTGTAATACAGCAAACCGCCGTACTGTTCATCCCATCCGCGCTCCAGCGCCCAATCGATCATCTTACAGGCCACTTCCACCATTTTTGCGTCCCCTCCGCGATGGCGCGACTCCGCCAGCAAGAACCACCCACCCTCTATGGCGTGTCCAGGATTCTGCGTACGCTCGTCGAAGTGGTCTATCACCGAACCATCCGGCGCCACATTCTCCACCACAGCGCGTATATCTTCGTGCAGGAAAAGCCGTTGTATATCTGCAAAGCATCGGTCAATCCACGCCGTGTACACCCCGCCTTCTTCGCCCAAATATTTACGCAACTCTTGGCAGGTGACCATCATGATCATGCGACAGCCCAAATTTTCTGCGGGCCGGTTGCCAGTCGTTTTGGGCAACATCTTGCCGGGCGTAAAAAAGATATCCGCATACACTCCAAACCAATGACGAGCACGCTCGGCACTGTGAGGGTCGCCAGTGGCTCCATAGTGCGCCGCCCAGGCAATGGCAGCAAAGCACTCGCTGTACGCATAGCGACGCAACCGCAGAGGGGTGCCATCCTCCGTCACGCTGAAATACATGCGATCGCCCTCGGGCGTCACACATTTATCCTCCAGGAAAGTGAGAGCGCCCTCCGCCCAGCGCAACCAGTCGGGGTTCTTTGCAATGCTCAAATAGCACGTGAGCAGCATCCACGCCATGCGTCCCTGAGCCCACACGCTCTTATCGCTGTCCACCATGGTACCGTCCGCATCGAAGCAATGGTAGAAACCACCGTGCTTTTCATCCACAGCTCGCGGAAACCAAAAGGGAATGACCTCTTCCAGAAGCTTCTCTTTATAGAACAGCCCCAATTTTTGCGTATCGATAGCCACAGCCGCAAACTTATTTGTTGATTGCCCAATCAAAGAATCCAATGGCCTTCAACTCATCCTTGAGCTGCGCCACGGTAGCAGCATCCGGCGTTCCCATCGGAAGCCGCGCGGGTCCCAAGTCCACACCCCACCAGCCCATGATGGCCTTACAGCAACCCATGTAGCCCTTCGCAGCGATAATGTTGATCATTTTCACCGAGAGCTGCTGCAAATGCTGCGCCTGCTCGATATCGCCGGCCTGGAAAGCGCGAATGATGTCCTGATAAAGTTTGGGGGCGTAGTTGAAAGAAGAGCCCACCCCCCCCTTGGCGCCGGTGGCGAGAGCTGCCAAAAACCACTCGTCCACACCCCAAGGTATATCGTATTTGCCACCCTCGTAGTTGAGCGCCTCCATGTAGAGGGCGAGGTCAGGGTTAGTGAACTTCACCCCGCAGAAGTTCGGAATTTTTGCCGCACAGGCGGCAATCACCTTGCAGGGGTTGAACGCCACATGGGTGAGCGCCGGGATATCGTAGAAGTAATAAGGCAGCTCCGGCGCCCCCATGGCCTCATGCGCCAAGCAATCAACCAAGGAATCTACACTGCCGGGCTTGAAATAACACGGAGAATTGGAAGCTGTACCAGCCGCACCGCACTGCACGGCGTATTCTGCCAATTCGCGGCCATCTGCTACGCTATTGCCGCCCGTATGAACGACAAACCGGATACCGTGCTTTTTGCCCGCCTCAGCCCACGCGGCCATGTTCTCCTTGCGTTCAGTCAACTGCATATGCGCCGACTCACCCGTAGAACCTGTGATAAAAGTGAGTTTTATCCCTTGGGATGCTAAAAACTGAGCTTGGGCATCTACCGCATCAGGGTTGCAGCTGCCATCTGCTTTCATTGGCGTGTGAGTTGCCGCCACGAGTCCGTGTAATTTCAAGGTGGTTTGCATCATATTTGTAACGGGAGTCATCGACCCTCCCCTTTCCACCCCCGTTTCTACCTTATTTCCCCCCCAATATCAAGTTAATTCTTGCACAAAACGGTTTTTTCAGGGCTTGACCGACACCCGGCCTAAGAAAAATTATAGGAAGACCAAAAGAGGACAAAAAAGGAAAGTTGATTTGTTTCCTCAGAAAAGAGTATTCTGAGGGTGCAACAACAAGAAACCTTCCTTTTTGTCCCCTCTCTCGCCCCTTTAAAATTTTTCTTGAGACAAATTGTGGGGGCAATGTGAAGGGAATGTGGTTGACATGGGAGGAGATGGACCGTATTCTGTATGTAACAAAGAGCAACAAATATGGCAGAAATGGGAGATTTAACTGAGAGACAACGTGAGTTTGCACGGCTGATTGTGTCAGGTAAGCGACAGACGGCAGCCTATCGTAAAGCGTTTGATTGTAACGGAAAGAGCGAGGCAGCGGTAAGGTCCGATGCGAGTCGACTTGCGAGAAATGCTAACATTGTCAAATTGATTGCAGAGTTGCGGGGACAGGCGGATTCTGCGGCCGTGATGACTTGGGAGCGAAGAATGGCGTTATTGAGCGAACAGGCGGAAAAGGTTGCAAAGAAAGAAAATTGGAGCGGACTCATCAAAATTGTTGATATGCTCAATAAGATGGATGGAACTTACGAGACAAAGAAGAGGGAGGCGGAGCTGGAGAAAGCAGCGAAGGAGGAGAAGAGGAAAAAGGCGGCAGAGGGTGAGGATAGACCTGCAATGACTATTGGTAAGATTGTTAAGACGTTACAGGACAAAGGCTGTAGGCCTCCGGTGCGTCCATAGACACGTGATAACCCTCCAAGCTCCCCGGGAATTGGCCACGAACGGGGAGAGTTCCGCAACGCAGGGAAGCGGTGAAGAAGGGCAACCGCCGGAAAGGTGATGGGGTGAGGCAGAAAACGCTGGAGGGAAAGGAGAAGGTGCGCATAGAGAGCCAAACAATCTTGGTCATGGCACATTGTGCACTCCGACAGAGTGAATATACCGAAAAGAGGGAACGCAAGCAAGAAGATTATCACATGGACAGGAATCGTGCATCCCCGTACCGCCGAGCGTGGAAAAGACGTCCCTGCTCAACAATACCTGATTTTTACGAGTTTTAACTCCAGGCGGCCCAATTCTGCGGTAATCACACTCCTTGCTCAGGAGGTGATTCCTTTGACTGAAATGGCAATTGATCCAGCAAATCTTGATAACTCGCAACCTTATGGTATTTGACTTTGTTCGTCGAGATGGAATTGAATAATTTTTCAGCACATTCGATTTTTGCATTTTCAATGGCAGTCAAGTCCATTGAAGACATGGAGCCTTTGGTTTCGGCAATGAAGAAGATGTGCTTCACTCCCTCCTGCTGCATAACTATTGCCCAATCGGGCGCATAATTTCCCACCGGGGTTGGAATCTGGAAGGAGCGTGGCAATTTGGCGTACACGATAACCTCGTTTGATTCATCCAGATCCTGAGCAAATTTGAGTTCGCCTTTACTGTCCCAGAACACGTAATCGGTAACGTTCTTTTTGGCATCGTATGCGCGATCATAGTCCATCTTGTTTTTCACTGTAAAGATGTCGCTGTCATACTTACCCTCTGTGATGTTGTAATGAATATGCTCCACAATCATCGTGGACTTTTGTTCTTGTATGATACGAATCACGTTGCGAATGAAATCTTCCGGGTTGTTCTTGAAAAGATACAGTTTGCTCTCATCGATTTTCTTTAATATCTCCACAACTGTGCGTCGGGTGAGATTGGCGCCTTTCGCAATGTCGCCTACCAGATCATAACGTACAGTTGAGGTACATACAGTGGGCAATTGGTCCGTTTCTGAGTGAATATCGCTAAATTCAAGAACGTCTTCTTTATCCTGTGTACCTTCTACCATGACATAGCGAAGTCGCTTCACATTAAGACTCCTGTTAATGATCGGAATGACTTTCTTTATCAATTCATCGCTATCGTAACTCACGGTATAGACGTACTGATGATTGATTTCGTTCCACAGGTTCTGGAACGCTGTTTTATGGAAATTATCATTCAGTTTATTTTCAGATGTAGTGGGTTTTACTTCAACCACCATATCCTCCAAGGACTTCGGATCAAAGATAGCGTTAATCAGGTGTTTGACACCTTCTGAAATGGGTTGCAACTGTGCAGGCAAAGGCGCGACGGTATCGTTGGCTACAGCTTCCCTATAATCGGATGTAATGTTGTTGAAATCATCTATGTACCCGTTGTCTTCCAGATACACAATGATGCGGCTGGCTTCTTTCTCGGTAATGGTGTGGGGCTCTTCTCCCACTTTGATTTGTTTTCCGGTGAAATAGCTGACCGTTGCCTTGATGGCGCGTTCCCGCAACACTTCTCGCGTTTCTGCTTGCAGAGCCTTGGTAAAGTCGGCGTAGCTCTCATTGGCTATTACGGTCAAACGGTTAACCTCATGCACCTCATTCCCCAACAATTCGGCATCCATGCGTGTTCCGTTCTTATCCACACAAATACGCAAGCCGCGGCCTACCTCCTGCCGCTTATTGGTGGTTGAATTACTATGACGCAGGGTGCATATCTGGAACACGTTGGGGTTATCCCAGCCCTCACGTAAGGCAGAGTGGGAGAAAATGAAACGAGTCGGTTCTTCAAAGCTCAACAGACGCTCCTTATTTTTCAGGATAAGGTCATAGGCTGAGATATCATCGGAAAGACCGTTTTTATCCACCTTTCCATCCACTATTCTCTTTGTCTTCTTGTCGATGGAAAAGTACCCACGATGCACTTCTTCAGCCGCGCAGCGGAGTAGGTAGTCGTTGTATTCCGTATCAAACAAGTTCAACTCTGTGTCGCGGATTTGCGCATACTCCTCCTCAAATATCTTCTGGAACACTCCCTTTACCTCGTTACCTTCTTCATCGTAGCTTTTGTATTTCGCCACCTCGTCGATGAAGAAAAGAGACAGACATTTGATGCCTCGCTTGAACAATTCCCGCTCCTTGGCAAAATGAGCCATGATGGTCTCACGAATCTGCACCCTCTGCATGTTCAGTTCGTTGGTATCGCCAATGACTTCGCCACTGCGAATGGTGACCCCATTGGTGAAAGTGACCGCACCCCCTGCATAGATTTCCGAAACGGTGAATCCATCGTATTGAGCCAATCCGGATTCTTTCTGCAAACTATCCCCCACGCCGAAGGTCTTTATCTTACGAACAATGACGCCGGAAGCCGCTTTGGTTTCGATTTCGATTCGCGCCATCGGTGGATGTTTGGGAGAAAGCACGATGTTGTCCAGATACAAATAGCTGCTAGTACCGGCCAGGTTCTTCACCTCAAACCCTTTCACATGAATGCGCTTTACCAGCTTCTGCCGGTAGGCGTCCAGCGCATCCAGCGCATAGATCGTATCGTGTTTTGTCTTATGCGTGGCTGAGTAATTCAACACAAACAGGGGCTTGAATCGCCTGATGCCGGATTGGGTGGCATCCCCTCCCATTTTCTGGGGCTCATCCATAATGATGATGGGATGGTTCGCGGCAATCACGTCTATCGGGCGGCGACTTCCGAACTCATCGCGTTCTGAGTAAATAATGCGGCTTTCCTTGCTTCTGCCTCCCTCCTTCATGGAGGCGGCAAAGGCCTGGGTGTTGATTATCATCACATGCAAGCCGGAATCGCTGGAAAAACTATCGAGCTGTTGCAGATTACCGCTGTCGTAGATAAACCAGCGTGCTTTCTTGCCATAGTGCTCCATAAAATGCTCCTCCAGCATTCTGAAACTCTTGGCCACACCCTCGCGGATGGCTATGCTTGGTACCACAATGATATACTTACTCCAGCCATACCGTTTATTCAGCTCGAACATCGTCTTGATATAGACGTAGGTCTTGCCCGTGCCTGTTTCCATTTCAATATCGAGATTCACTCTGCCCAAACCTTTCGATAGGGCCGGTGAGAGGGGAATATTGCACGAATTTTGCACCTCGTTGATATTCCTGAGCAAGTCCGGATCTTTTAATTCGACTTCATGATTACAGTAGCCTTCTTCCAGCGCAAGCTGTTGCTGAGCATAGCGCCCCGGATCCATGCGATATTTAGTCTCGCGGTGCGCGGGCTGCCCGGCAAATACCGCCACCGTATTTTCCACGGCTTGCGTCTGGTATTGCTGAATCTTAAATTTGAATTTCATACCAATCAACGCTTAAATAATTCTGCAGGTGGTATCAGGCGAGTAGTGCTTGAATATCTGTTCGAAGTTGTCGATCACATTGTCGCTTGCTGCCGAGGAATCCCGCATCACGAAATAAACAGGGTGCAGTTTTGCTATCTCCTTGATGGCGGTGTCATTCACGTCGCTGTCAAAGCAGGCCACGAGATAATGATCATCCACAAAGTGTACAGTCTTGCCTGCGAGCACTCTCGCTTCTATCTTGGCAGACAGTTCAACCCCCAAATCAAGCATCACTTGGAAGAGCAAATCCTCGTTGCTACGGTCCGGCTTCACATTTTCGTTGAAGAGCATTTGTGAATTGAAGTCCCGGGGCGTGTAGTACACATCCTCCATGTTGGACGTATCGAGTTTCAGTACCCGAAAGCCGATATCAAGGTTCTGCCCCGCTGCCCCGGTCTCTTCCTTTATCTTCTTCCCTGCGCGACGGATGCGTTCCTTGCCAATCTCGCAGATGTTCTTATAGCCCGCTTTGTAGGCCTCGCTCTTTTCATCGCAAAGTTCAGGAAGCTGCACCATAATGGCCTTTCGGTGTCCGTTGTCCTCGGCATTCATCTGCATAACTGCGTGAGCAGTGGTAGCGGAACCAGAGAAAAAGTCAAGAATGATAGATTCTGAATCATATTTAGTAATCATTTTGAGAGTCCTTAACAGAAGATTTACATTCTTCGGATTATCAAAGAAATTCCCTCCCATAAGTCTGGTAAGTTCCTTCGTGGCAGATGATGTTAAAAAATCCTTATCCCACCAAGTTGTAACAGTTTGTCTAGAGGCTTTAGCTTGTTCTAAATAATACTTTTGTTGAAGGGTTGTCTCTGTGCGAATGATTAGACCTTCCTCATATTTCTTCTGCATTGTCTCTTTCGAGTATCTCCAATAACCTTCAATGCCAAGGAATTCATAATAGGGATTACCTTTCTTTGCTCCCCCGGGACCATCAACTGGTGTGAGTTTATAGGCTCCCCTCTCATCACAATGATTAAACCCTTCAAGGATAGGATCATCACCTATCTTTTTATGAAGACCATAGAGAGTCGCTATATTTTTGGCATAAAATACCAAATGATTATGATTTTCTGAGATTATTCGATCATTAGAAATAGAAGCTCTGTGTTTATGACATATACTAGCTATAAAGTTCTGTTCTCCAAAAATTTCATCACAGATTTTTATTAAGTTAGCCTCTTCATCATCCCCTATCGATAAGAAAATTGCACCTTCATCCGCCATTAAATCCCTAGCAACCTTCAAACGTGGATACATCATATTGAGCCAATCTGTATGGAACCGCCCGTTACTTTCGGTATTCCGCTGCATACGGTCGATAGTTTGGTTCCCCTCGTTATCATACAGCCCGCTCTGTTGCTCAAATTCGTCCTTATCTTGTGCAAAATCATCGTTGTACACAAAGTCGTTACCCGTGTTATAGGGTGGATCAATGTAGATCATCTTCACCTTGCCCAGATAAGTCTCGCGGAGTACTTTTAATACCTCAAGATTGTCCCCCTCAATGTATAGATTCCGGGTATGGTCGAAATCAACACTTTCCTCGCGGCAGGGGCGGAGTGTCATGGTGGTGGGGGTGTTGGCCAGACGATTCGCTGCACGTTTATTCGGCCAAGTGAACTGATAGCGTTCCTCTCCCTCGGCAATCATATCATTGCTGAGTTCGGCTTGCAGTTTTTCAAAGTCAATGGCAAGTTCCGGCTTGCCAGCTTTGTCTAAATGCTCCGTGACGCAATTCGGGAAGAGGCGAGCAATTTTCTCAACGTTGGAAGCAATCCCATCGGGACTCTGCATTTTCAGCTTATTCATGGTATTTGGTTCTTAGGGTTTGTAATTCGCTTTTTTTAGTTTGAATTTCTACAAAATAATCGTGCTTGCGGCGTGGTTGTTCCTCATTGGCCAGCTTCCGTTCAAGTGAAGCGATTTGATTTTGAAGTCTCTCCTGGAGCTCCATTGCATCAATAGCCTGAGCCAAAGGTACCCCCTTCATCAACACGTCACCAGCAAGCTGGCGGATGAAGCTTTCATAGACCGCATCCATATCCAGCCCTTGGATGGACAAAATAGGAACGTCGTGGGCAAGCCAATTCGAAGAAAAGGCGCGGCGCACCTTGATGCCGCCTTTTGCCTTATCTTCCTTGTAGTACATGAGGAGACGCTTTTTCCCCTGATATTCCAAAATGAAAACGATGCGGTAGGGAATAGCCTCCTCAATAAGTTTCAACACGGAGGGATCCGGCTCCGGCGCACGGAGCATGAGATGAAAAACCTGGATTTCCTCCACGGCATTGCCGGGGGCGACGTTGATGGTATCCGGAGCTAAACGCGCCAGCCAGATTATTTGTTCGATCTGCTCTGCCGCTTTAGCCTTTAATGCAGTCGAGAGATGAGCCTTGCCGTAGAATTTCTTCTGCGGGACGACGCGATGAAGCAAGGCTTTGGAAGGAAGCGTGATCATGGTCAACGGACAACGACGAAACAGACAAGCTCGAAATCATCAAGCCCTTTCATGCCGGTGGCGGAGGCAGTGGTGCCACCGGGCCGAAACAAACTATCCATATCGCTTTCGTGACGCGTGGATATGAGTGAATCGATAGCTTTACTGAGCAGGACAGAGAGGGAGCGCATGTTGCGTCCATCCCTGGTCATTTTGTTGAATGCCCGGCAGAGTCCTGACAAGGGCTCTTGCTTGCCGCGGCAGAGCAGACGCATGAAGTCCAACAACTTCTTAGGGTTCAGGTAGTCGCATACAGTGTCTCCCTGTTCGCTGATATAGACCAGATAGAACGGGTGAATGCGGTTGCGGTTGTCGATATTGACGCTATCGTTGACATTCCGCAGCACATAAATGCAACCGGGTGGGCACTCGTCCGTGGCAGCGACGACAGAGTGCATGCCACGTGGCTTGCTTTCCAGCTCGGGGTGAGATTTCAGATACTCGACCAGATCGAGCCTGTATTCATTCAGCCCCAAGTCCATGATGGAGACGCCGCCGGACATATCCTCCAAGTCCACCACCTCCTTTTGTAAGCGTTCCAACTGCCGCTTGCGGTACTCCAAGTCACCGGATTTGTTTTCATCAATGGGGTTATCCTCGCCCGAGCCTGTGCTCGAGATCACGGTGATTGCCATGCGAGTTTCCACTCGGTTTTTGAGCTGGATGTAAGAATCGAGAGAAATATCCGGCCAGAAGTTGATCAGCTTGATGCAGGCATTGGCGCTACCCAGGCGATCTACTCGACCGAAGCGTTGAATAATGCGCACGGGATTCCAGTGAATATCGTAGTTAATGACGCAATCGCAATCTTGCAAATTCTGACCTTCCGAAATACAGTCCGTTGCGATAAGCAGGTCAATTTCTGCGTTGCTATCCGGCATAAGCAGATGCTTTTCCTTGGACTTGGGGGAGAAACAGGTTAGAACATCATTTATATCCGTAGAGAGCCCTTTAATTGTGGTTCTTGCTTTCCCGGAGCCTGACACAAGCGCCGAGTCTATACCGTATTCTTCCTTGAAGAATGAGGACAGATTATCATAAATGTACTGGGCCGTATCAGCAAAGGCCGAGAACAAAAGAACCTTCTTGTTACCCGGATTGAATGGGGTGGTCTTCAGCTTATTGCAAATCTTTTCACGCAGGAGTTGAAGCTTACTGTCATGACGGGCATCAATATCCTTAAGCATGAGGACAAGAAGCTCCAGTGTTTCCGCATCGGCCAACAGGTCTCGCTTCCATGATTCCAAGTCCATGTCTTCCAGAGCAATGCGGATGTGTCTGCCTACACTGAACATGTCCTCGGCTTCCTCATCTTCATCATCCCAATCCTCATTGGGGCTTGTTTCCCGGACAGTGGCAGATTTATCCCCTTTTTCATACTTGTCGATGACATCAAGGATTGAGCTGATGTATTCCCGAATTCTGTCAAGCGTCAGACGGAACGAATAAACGGAACTTTCCAAGCGTTTGAGCAAATTAGTGGCCATCAAGCGCCGGAGGCCTGTTTCACGTCCCTGCTGGGTAAGTCCGAAGTGTTTTTCCTCTGCCTCATATTTTACGCTTCGACTGGGCAAGAGGTAATAAGAGGGGGTGTAAACACGAAGGTTAAGCTCCATGAGGGACTCAAAAATTTGGTCAAACGTGATAGCATCGTTTAAGTCGGTCAATCTTGGACGCAAGCTTTCCGGCGGAAGCCTTCTGGGGAAAGTTCCTATTTTCTCCGCGTTGTAGTATTGTTGGATATGCTTGCGGGAACGCGCTATGGTGACGCTATCCAAAACCTCAAAGAAGTCAAAATCGAGCATGCGAAGCAACAATTCGGTTGTTCGCTCCTCTTGAGGTAATTTACTCCACTCATTAAATGATTTTTGAGCTTCGCGAAAAATTGTATTGATATCGCGCGTCGTATTCAGCTTGTCATTAATCAAGTCGGTATCTCCCTCATAGGCAAGAGCCAGCTGATGCTGAAGGTCAACGAAACGATTGTTGACAGGCGTTGCAGAAAGCATCAGCACCTTGGTCTTTGTACCGGTCTTTATCGCTTTGTTGAGTAAACGCAAATAGCGGTTCTCCTTTTCTTCCACGGCAGAAGCCCCTCCATTGCGGAAGTTGTGCGATTCATCGATAACAATGAGGTCGTAATTGCTCCAGTTATGTCTGCGCAGGTCGATACCATTGGACTCGCCTTTTGTTCGTGAAAGGTCCGTATGAAAGAGCACTCTGTACCCCAGGCGATCCTCGGCAATGGGGTTGTTGATGTAGTTTTCCTTGTAGGTGTTCCAGTTATTCGCCAGCTTCTTGGGGCAGAGCACCAGGATATTTTTGTTGCGGTTTTCGTAGTACTTAATGACAGCTAGTGCAGAGAAGGTCTTACCCAAGCCAACGCTATCCGCCAAAATGCAGCCATTGTACTTTTCCAACTTGTTGATGATACCCAGAACAGCATCCTTTTGGAAATCATACAAGAGATTCCAGATTTTGGATTTGCGGAAACCGGTTGCCTCGTTGGGCAAGACATCTTCGTTCAAGTCATCCAAGAACTCTCGAAAGATGTTGTACAAAGCGATGAAGTATATGAATTCAGGGCTGTTTTCTTCATACGCTGAGCTGATACGGTCGAGCACCTCATCTGTTACGTCTTGCAGTCTGCCGGGATCGTTCCATATAGAATCGAAATTCTGCAAATAGGCTGTAGCCAGAGGCGCATCGATCTGATTAATGATGGTAAAACAAGCATTGCCATGTGTGCATCCCAAATCGACAGATGTAAAAGACTCGAGAGGGACATAGGCCTGCTGCTCTTCTTGTTGGTCAACCACCAGAAAGCCGGGGATGCTATGTCCCCCGACATTCGATTTAAACTTTACTTTCTTTCTGATCCATTCTGCACACTCTGTCGCGATGGCCTTTTGAGTCATTTCATTCTTGAGTTTTAGCTCAAACTCAGTACCATAAAGATTGTGCTCTCGGTCACGCTTGGGGATGTAAAACTCTCGTTTTTGTTTGCTCTGTCCGTCCTTAACAAAGGTGGGAGAAGTGAAAACAAAACGCAACTCATCGATCTGCTCAAGCGTATCCTTCAGTTCCTTGTATGCGTATATAGAAAAACTGGCAGCAGCAATAGAAATCCTAGCTCCGCTCTTTACATTGGCAACAAGCTCATCCCTGAGCAGCGTATTACTGTTGTCAATTTGCTTCATGTTCCTATGGCGTAATAAAGTTCAGCGAACGCTTCCCCTCTTGTATGATCGCATCTTTAATAATTATTTATAGTTAATTGTTTATATCTTAATCTGTTAGAATAAACAAAAAACAAGACCCAAGGAGGCGGGCAAGTATAGCGTATTGGCAATACGTACTGCTTGGCAAATAATTCTCTGAAGGAGAGTCACTAAGAATTTGGCAAATTAAAATACTTTTCTACTACAAATGCCTACAATATTTTATAGGCCATTGAAAGAGAAAGACAAAATTTTTCAGATATCGGCTTGACATACGTATTGCCAATACGCTATACATTTAGCCACCTCGTAAGAGGGAATAACATTCTGTCTTAGCTTGTTTCACTGAACTGGTTATCAACAGAAAAAACAATAAAAAACACACTTGCCGTTAGATATAACTGTAACCAATGGTACAGCGGCGGATCATACGGAATGGAGCGCAGGGAGGGTCCGTTGCACCCGATGATATCAGTGCTACCGATAGAGGGAGATCAAACTTGTTAGTACGCTTCTCGGCAAACTGCGGCTCAGATGCGCAGAAAGATGCGTCGGCGGTAAAGGAAAAGAAGGAGAATGAAGAGGGCTATGAGTGTGCAGAAATGCATTGCAGCGGCTGCAGCCGGGCCAGCAAGGGAACACAGCGGGCCAAAGAGCGGGGTGCAGAATCCTTGCCAAAGGGAGAGCCCACCGATGCCCGGGGTTTGGGTGAGCAAGTAAGCCAAAATTGCATTGCAGCCGAATACGCGCAAGGGAGTCGACAGGCGGGCGGCAGCCGGAATGAGATCGAACACTAGATGGAAAAGGGCGAGCAGCAAGAAGCACCATCCGGCAGCCCACAAGACCATACTGGTGGTGTAAATATGCTTGATAATAGGCGTGTCGTAGCTCAGTAAATGTCCGGTCAGCAGGCAGAAGAGCCCTGCACTCGCTATGGCAAGAGAGGAATAAACTCCATGCGAGAAGTGGCGCAGCATCTGCCCCGCCAACACGCCGAGCAACGTGAGAGCACCGAAAGAGGAGGCGGTGAGAATCCATGTATAAGAAGTGCCATCCTGCCAGCGCCCTTGCAAAGAGCAATCAATGTAGTAGGCCAAATTATCACGTGGTAAGAAAAGTCCTGGCGGGGAAGCAGCGTACGGCACAAAGCGCAGAGCGACCCAGTAAAGACTCAGGCAGAGGAAACAGGTGATTATTTGCACACGTAGGCCTCCGAAAAGCAGACAAAGCGCAGCGATGAGATAGCCCTCAGCGATGGCTTGCAGGGTGTTGCAGAAGAGGCTCATTTTGGTAGGATCAGCACTGGTCAAATTACCCTGCACGAGCATCCCAAGAATAAAGAGCAACACACAGCGGCGCGTCATACGCCATAAGACATGGCCACGACTGTACCCACGCACGCGATAGGATGCGAAGGCAAAGGGCATGCCTGTGCCAACGATGAAAATGAAGAGAGGCATCACCAAATCCCAGCAAGTGAGCGGTTGTCCCCAATCGGCGTGCGTGAGCTGGTGGCGTAAGCATTCGCCGCCGAACCATGGGGAGAGAGAGCAAAGCAGATTTGCCCCACCGCAGAGCAAGAGCATATCCATCCCGCGAAGGGCATCAATAGAAGTAACTCTGTTGGAGGGCGTTTGCACGGCAGGGCTTATTGGGATTGTCGCAAGGATTGCAGTAGTGCGTTTCTGCCGGAGGGCAGGTGAGGGAAATGCCTCAGGAGCGCCGTGTGCGGTTCTACGTCGGCGGGGTACAGGCCGTGCAGCTCAGCCAATCGCTTCTCAAAGTGCCGTAAAATGTCCGAACGTGGAGCATTGTCCGCTACGTAATCCAGCGCGGCAGAGATGAGAGAGTGCCATTGCGGTTCACCGGCGCCGGATTCCACCGTGCTCATGAGCAGTTGCGCCATGTAGCCCGCGAGGCGCAAGCGTGTGAGTTGCGCGCGAAGACCGAGTCGCGGGGTTAGCAGGTCCGCCGAGCTGAGCGAACATAAATCGCTCTTTGCGGAGGTACGGAAAACGAGCTCGCACTCATGAAAGAGGTCGACTACCCCGCTTAGCTCGCTGCCCGGCTTGAGGAGGCTGCGTGAGGCCGTGCGTATCATGCCGTGGTTTGGGGTACACCAGCATACCACCGCACCATGTTCCCCCAAGGGGAAGAGTCGCAGGACCGTGCCGATGTCGCGTTCGGTCATGATGAGCCGGTTGGGGTTGGTTGCAAGCGTTGCAGGATGCGGCGACAGATGGCTGTGGGCGTGAGGCCGTGAAGCTCGCGTAATTGGTAAAGTTTGCCGTGCTCCACGAAGGCATCCGGCCAACCGATGCAGAGTATATCCGCCCCGATGTGCTCCCGCTGCATCAATTCGCCCACCGCCGATCCGAAGCCGCCGGTTACAACATGATCTTCCATTGTGACAAGCAGGCGTTCTCGGCGCGCTTGATCGAGCAACAGTTCCTCATCCAGCGGTTTGATGAAGCGGGCGTTGATGTGTGCCGCATGCACTTCATGCTGAGCCAGTAATTCACGCACTTCGGCGGCGAGACTATTCATGTTGCCCAAGGCGATGAGCGCTACATGGGCGCCGGGCGCGTCATGTACTATCTCAGCCCGACCAAGGGGAAGCGGTTGCGGTTTTTCAGGCAGGGGAACATTTTCTCCTTCGCCGCGCGGGTAGCGTATGGCACTGGGTCGGTCGTTGATGCTGTTCATGGTGACGAGCATGCGGCAGAACTCGGCTTCGTCCTTGGGCTGCATCATCACGAGATTGGGGATCGCGCGCAGCATGGCGACATCAAAGAGACCGTGGTGCGTGGGGCCATCATCCGGGGAAAGTCCTGCGCGATCCATGCAAAAGCGCACGGGGAGAGACTGCAGGGCAGCATCGTGTTCAATCATATCCACACAGCGCTGCATAAAAGTAGAGTAGATGGCCAAATAGGGCTTGAATCCTTGCGCTGCAAGCCCGCAGGAGAAGAGTGCGGCGTGTTCTTCTGCGATTCCTGTGTCAAAAAAGCGCTTGGGGTGGCGCGCGCGGAAAATATCCAGTTTGGTACCGCTGGGCATCGCCGCTGTGAGCGCGAGTATTTTATCATCCGTATCGGCCATATCGGCCAAGCAGGAGCCAAAGACTTCGGAATAGGTGCGCGCACCGTGGCCGGTCTCTCCGTTTTCCACGTTGTACGCGCCGATGCCGTGAAACTTGGAGGGGTTTTTCATCGCAGGCTCATAGCCCATACCTTTGCGGGTGATGATGTGCAGGATGGCCGGCTCGTTGTGGCGGGATATGAGTCGCAGAACGCGCTCCATACGGCGGATGTCGTGCCCATTGATAGGTCCGTAGTAGGTGAGGCCGAGCTCGCGGAAGAAGCTCAACGGTGATATCAAACTGCGTGCAGCCGTCATAAGACGGATGGCTTGTTCTCGCGTTTTGTCGCTCGCAAGGTTTTGCAGGAAATAGTTGGCGCGCTCTTTGAGCCAAGTGTAAGCCTGGGTTTCTTGGAGGGAGGAAAAGTAACGCGAAAGGGCGCCCACGTTTTTATCGATGCTCCATTCATTGTCATTGAGGACAACGATAAAACGGCGGGTGGTAGAGGCAATGCTGTTGAGGGCCTCCAATGTGGTGCCGCATGTGAAAGCGCCGTCTCCTGCCACAGCGATTACATGGTAGTCATCTCCATTTAGATCACGAGCGGCAGCCATGCCCAATGCCGCAGAGAGAGCGGTGCCGGCGTGGCCAGCGCCATACGCATCGTGCTCAGATTCGCTGCGTTTGGCAAAGCCGGACAGCCCGCCAAATTGACGAATTGTGCTTAGTCGATCGGCACGTCCGGTGAGAATTTTGTGGACATAACTTTGATGCGAGACGTCAAAGAGAATTTTATCTTTTGGCGTATCAAAAACGCGGTGCAGAGCGATGCAGAGTTCTACAACGCCGAGATTGGGTGCGAGGTGACCACCCGTGCAGGAGAGCGTGTTGATAAGCAGTCCGCGGATCTCAGCAGCCAACTGTGGCAGGCATTTCTCCGGCAGTTTTTTGACATCCGCTGGGGAGAAGATACTCGCGAGCAGGGAGCTGTTTTGTAACTCATTGCAAGGAGAATCCATCGTTTTGTTGCAGCTCGGTTTGGTCTGAGGGGAGGTCGGGGGTGGATTCTTGAGGGTTTTCCAGAGTACGAATGCGCAATTCAGCGTGATGCAGGATATCCTTGCTGCTCCGGATAAGAGATAGCCCTTCTTCAACGAGGGGGATCATTTCCTCCAAGCCGGTTTTAGGGTCATCCAACTGCTGGATAATTTGCTCCAAACGTGCTAGGGCTTGATCGAATCGCAGGTTTTGTTTTTTTGTTGGTTGGGTAGCCATGGTGGGGTAACTTCTGGGTAAGTGGATAGTTTGCGCTGCAGCGTGCGGCGGTTGATACCAAGCATCTCGGCAGCTACACTGCGGTTGCCTTTTGCCGCGCAAATCGCGGCGAGAATAGTGCGTTTCTCAAGAGCAGCCAGATTAAAATCCGACACAATGGAGTTGGGGGGGGAGGAATCAGCAGGACTCAGGCGGGATGGGGACGGGAGGTTCAGATAGTCCGGCAAGTCGCGAGGGGTAATGGTAGCACCGGTGCACATCACCACGGCGTGCTCAATGGCAGTGCGTAGTTGACGGACATTGCCCGGCCAATCAAAGCCGCGCAGTTTTTCGAGTGAGGCGCGGCTCAGGCTCATGGGAGCCTTGTGATTTTCTTCACAGAAATGACGAAGAAAGGAGTTAGCCATGAGCACGATATCTCCCGCACGCTCGCGCAAGGGAGGCAAGTGCAGATTCACCACATTGAGGCGTTGGAAGAGGTCTTGCCGGAACGAGCCAGCGTGCACCATATCCTGCAAATGACGATTGGTAGCCGCCACAATACGCACGTCCACAGGAATGGGAGTGTTGCTGCCCACGCGTTCGATACTGCGCTCTGCGAGCACGCGCAGCAGCTTCACCTGTGTGGGGATGTCCATTTCCCCGATCTCATCCAAAAAGAGGGTGCCGCCATTAGCTTCCTCAAAACGGCCGATGCGCCGTTGCAAAGCCCCTGTAAAGGACCCCTTTTCATGCCCAAATAGCTCACTCTCCATCAATTGCGGAGAGAGGGCAGCGCAGTTCACTGCTACAAACTTAGCATTGCAACGCGGAGAGAGAGCGTGAAGAGCGCGAGCGACAAGTTCTTTGCCGGTGCCAGTTTCTCCTTCAATGAGTACGGTTGCATTAGTTGGCGCCACTTGCCGTATACGCTCAAAGGTGGCGCGCATAGCGGGGCTTTCGCCGAGCATATCCTGCAGGCCGGCTGTAGGGTGCAGCTGTCGGGTAAGCTCGCGGTTGCGTGTTTCAAGGTTGCGCGTGTGGGAAGCTTGACGGAGCAGCAACTCCACCTCATCGAGATTGAGGGGTTTGGTCAGGAAGTAGTAGGCCCCGTGTTTTTTTGCTTCAGTAGCTGTATCGCGGCTACCGTAAGCAGTCATCATGATGCAAGTTGGGGTTTGCGGAAGCTTGCGAGTGTAGTCGATCAGGTCCATGCCGTTTTCAGAACCGCCGAGCCGAAGGTCTGTGAGCAGGATATCTACCGGCTCGCTTCCCAGTATATCACGCGCTGTTTTCGTGTTGGCGGCAGAGTACACCTCGTAATCGTCCTCCAGCGCTTGAGTGAGGACGCTGCGGGTAGCGCGCTCGTCATCCACGATCAGGAGTACGGGTTTCATGACGTTTCAAGCACTTGTTGTTACGGCATCAAAGAAGAATGAGTCCGGTGGTTTCCGGCAGATCGAACATGATGTTGAAAGAGTGGACTGCCTGCCCTCCCGCTCCCTTGACCACATTGTCCTCGGCGCTCATAAGGATGACGCGGCCGGTGCGATCATCCACTGCCCAGCCAATATCCACAAAGTTGGTACGCGTCACATTTTTCGTGTCGGCTGGTTTGTCGGCGCCCAGAAGCCGCACGAAGGGGGCTGTTGCGTAGGCTTGTTGTAGACAGTTAGTGATGCGCTGGAGCGATGCGTTGGGGGCAAGCCGGGCCGTGATCGTGGTAAGAATGCCTGTGTTCACCGGCATGAGATGCGGGATAAAGGTGATGCGCAAGGGGCAACCGGCAGCGGCAGACAGTTCCTGTTCGATTTCGGAGAGATGGCGGTGGCGAGGCACGCTGTAAGCGCGCATGCTCTCGTTGCATTCGCAGAAGTGGTAGGCTACATCCGCCTTTCGCCCGGCGCCGGAGACTCCGCTGAGGCTGTTGGCGATGATCGTTTCTGGTTCAATGAGTTTCTCGCGCAGCAAGGGGACGAGCGGCAGGATGATGCTGGTAGGATAGCACCCCGGTGACCCAACGATGCGAGAGCGCGCTATTTCCTTGTGGTGCCACTCTGGCATGCCGTACACGGCTTCCTGCATGAGCGGCACATCAGCGTGCGGTTTGCCGTAAAATTCTTCGTAGACGGTAGGATCATTCAGACGAAAATCGGCAGATAAATCAATGACCCGCACTCCGGCTTCCACCAGGGCGCGTCCGTATTCCACAGCAACCCCATGCGGCAAAGCCAAAAAAGCAGCCTGCGGCGCTGCGCCCAAGATGCTCTCTACTGAAGCCCCACAGAACTTCAGATCGGCCCCTGGCACCCCACGAAAGCGGGGAAAAACATCGCTGAGTGTTTTGCCTTCGTATTGACGCGAGGTAGCACAAACCAGTTCCACTCCTGGGTGGAGAAGCAGGATGCGCAGCAGTTCCTGCCCCGTGTATCCGCTTGCACCCACCACGGCTGTTTTGACCCTCTTCATAATGACCCCAAGTTTAGCACGGAACCCACCTATTGACAACAGCAAAGTTTGAATGCGTATGGGCATAACAGGCAGAGACTTTTCTTGCGTGGTGCGTGTGGTAGAACTACGATGGCGAGATATGGAAAATGGAGTCATGATGCAATATTTCGAGTGGAATCTGCCCAATGACGGAATGTTGTGGACGAAGTTGTCGCAGGATGCTGCGCATTTGGCCAGTATAGGAATAAGTGCAGTTTGGGTGCCTCCCGCCTACAAGAGTATGGATCAGGACAGTGTAGGATACTCTCCGTACGACCTGTTTGATTTCGGGGAGTTTGACCAAAAGGGCACTGTGCGCACAAAGTACGGTACAAGGAGCCAGTTTGAAGCAGCTGTCAAGGCCCTGCACGGACAAGGCATCAGCGTGTACCTGGATGCTGTACTTAACCACAAGGCCGGAGCGGATGAGAAGGAAACCTTCCTGGTAAAGCGTGTGCATGAGGAGAATCGCTACGAGGAGATCGGAGAACCCTATGAGGTAGAAGGGTGGACTCACTTTACATTTCCGGGAAGAGGAGATAAATATTCTCCATTTAAGTGGCACTGGTACCATTTTTCAGGATTGGATTATGACGCGCGGCATGGGGAAAGCGGAGTTTTCAAAATTCAAGGGGAGGGAAAGGATTGGTGTCACTCGGTGGATCATGAAAAGGGGAACTACGATTACCTGATGTTTGCCAATATTGACTACCGGCACCCGGAAGTGGTAGCCGAGACTCTTCGATGGGGAAGTTGGGTGGTACATGAGTTTGAATTGGATGGGTTTCGGTTGGATGCCGTCAAACACATCACCCGCCCTTTCATCCGGCACTTTATGCACAGTGTTCGCGAGCATTGCCGCCGCCCGCTCTACGCCGTCGGCGAATTTTGGAAGCACAGCGAAGAGGATCTGGTGGCCTTTTTGCAGGAGACGCACGAGCAGTTGGACCTTTTCGATGTGCCGCTCCACTACAAATTGCATGAAGCCTCGGTGCGTGGTGCCGATTTCGACTTGGGCGGTTTGATGCAGGACACGCTTGTGCGTAATCACCCCACATTGGCTGTGCCCTTTGTGGATAACCACGACTCGCAACCCGGGCAGGCGCTGGAGTCTGCGGTTCTGGATTGGTTTAAACCGGCGGCATACGGTCTTATTCTGCTGCAAAAAGAAGGCTATCCCTGCATTTTTTATGGCGATTATTATGGCATTGGCGGCAAGGAGGCAATGCACCGTGGCGTGATAGATACCCTCCTGCGCATACGCCGCGAATGCGCCTACGGAGCGCAGTGGGATTATTTCGATCACGCGCATATTGTCGGCTTTGTGCGCAGAGGAGATGGCGCACATCCCGGGTCGGGACTTGCCCTACTCGTCTCAAACGCCGACGAAGGCGAGAAGATGATGAATGTGGGCGCTGACCACGCAGGTGAAGTGTGGACGGAAGCTACGGGTTGTTGCCCCGGTGAGCAAGTCTGCATCGATTCTGCCGGCAACGCTACCTTTCGCGTCCCAGCCGGCAAACTCGCTGTATGGCATTTGGCTGCGGTTTGAAAATGCAACGTGTTTTTTTGTGCGATGATGGCTTGACAGAGCAGGAATGCGGTGCTAGTCTCTCTGGGAGCCTCGGAGAGAGGTCTTGCTTAACAACCCCAGATTGAACTATGGATATACTTCACGACAAGGACGCCGATGTAAGCGTTTTGAATGACAAAACAGTTGCAGTAATTGGCTACGGTGCGCAGGGACGCGCCCAAGCGCTCTGCATGCGTGACAGCGGGGTGCATGTCATCATTGGTTTGCGCCCCGGCAAAAGCTGGGATGCAGCCGTGCAGGATGGATTTGAAGTGATGCCGGTAGATGAGGCGGCACAGAAAGGCGATATCGTACACTTGCTGTTGCCGGATGAGAAGCATGGAGAAGTGTACGCCAAACAAATTGCCCCGGCGATGAAGGCTGGCAAGACACTGTGCTGCTCGCACGGTTTTGCATACGTATTCAAGACAATAGTGCCGCCGGCAGATGTGGATGTGATCATGGTGGCGCCAAAGGGGCCGGGCACCGAGGTCCGGCGCGTGTTTGAGGAGGGATTCGGCTGTCCCGGACTGGTGGCCGTGTTCCAAAATCCGAGCGGACATGCACGTGAAGTGGCCTTGGCTATAGCCAAGGCTGAAGGGCTGACTCGCGGCGGCGTGCTGGAATGTACGATGGAGCAGGAGACCTACGAAGACCTCTTCGGTGAGCAAAATGTGCTCTGCGGCGGCATGGTGGACCTCATGAAGTATGGCTTCGAGACCCTTATTGAAGCTGGTTACCCGCCCGAGATGGCCTACTTTGAGTGTGTGCACGAAGCCAAACTCATTGTGGACCTCATCTACACCGGCGGGATTCAGCGCATGAACTCTGTTATCTCCAATACGGCGGAGTTCGGCGAGTATTACAATGGCCCGCAGATTATCGGGCCGGAGGTGAAGGCCAAGATGAAAGAATCTCTCAACCGTATTGAGTCTGGCGAGTTTGCTCGGGTGTGGATGGAGGAGGCGGCCAAGGGAGCGCCTAATCTTCAGGCCAAGCGCGCAGCTCTTGCCGAGCACCCGGCAGAAGTGGTGGGCAAGAAAATCCGCGCCCTCTTTGAGCGCAACTAGTGCCATATCCTTATACACGCCCGCGGGGTAACGCCTGACACGGAGTGCCCGCGGGCGTCTTTTGACTCATGCACCCGGCCATCCTAGTGGAGAATGCGCGCGTGTACCTCTCCGGTCGCGAGGTACTGCGCGGTATCAACTGGGAAGTGCAACGCGGGGAGCGTTGTTTTATCTTGGGGGCTAATGGTGCGGGTAAAACCACGTTAGTGCGCATGCTGATGGGGTATGCGTGGCCCCTTTTTGGGGCTACGGTGCAGGTGCTTGGTCATCGCTTCGGAGCTGTGAATCTGCAGGAGCTGCGCAAGCGCATCGCCTGGGTGAGTCCGCTCATGCATAGGTGGCTTGGCGACCGGGAATGGACAGGGTTGGAGATGGTGCTCTCCGGTCCGGATGGTACCATAGGACTTTTTCGTACTCCTCGTCAGGATGAGGTAGAGCGTGCCCGCCGCTTGCTCGTCGATTTGAATGCCGCGTACTTGGAAAATCGAACCGTAGTGACCATGAGCTCCGGCGAGCAAGTCAAGGTGCTTATTGCCCGCGCACTCATGACTGACCCCGAGCTCATGATATTGGATGAGCCAAGCGTGTTTTTGGACATCGCGGGGCGAGAATTTTTGCTGAGTACTATTGCCAAGCTCGCTGAACAACGCCCCCTGCTCACTCTTCTCTTCATCACTCAGCGTATCGAGGACATTTTGCCCGAGTTCTCCCAAGGCATCATCATGCAAGAGGGGCGTATGATTGCCCGCGGTCCCCGTGAAAACGTGCTCACCGAGGAAAACCTGCGCCGTGCCTACGGCCTGCCCATCCATCTTGTCCAAGGACAAAATGGTCGCCTCTGGACGGTGATATAGGGAGTGCCATTTCGTGACAGAGATAAATTTGAGCATGGATAGGAAGAATTTCGCTTGACAAGGATGGGTAGAGGCAGTAGGATGCTCGCTCGGCTGCTGAGGGCGGCCAATAGAGGCGCGAATAGCTCAGCTGGTAGAGCAGTAGACTTTTAATCTATTGGTCCCGGGTTCGAGTCCCGGTTCGCGTAGAGGGCTAGGTATGTTTAGAAAACGCACCTGGCTCTTTTTTTGCTCATCTTGCTCATAGACAAACTCCAACGCATCTCCTCGATGATTGATCTCCTCCCGGACTTATATGAGCATTACCGAAACAAAACGCAACGCACCCTGCTACGCGACTTTCAAACGCTCGTGGTCCGAGGGCTATTTGGAGAATACAAACCTGGGCTATCGACCAAAAACGGAAATCCTCCAGAGTATGCTGCCCAAATGGGCTCAGATCGATTTGTAACAGCCCCCTAACGAATGGCTCTATCACATCACATAAAAACTGCCGCAGCCGTAGTGGAAACATATCTCTGACGTCCGCTCCGCAGAACGGATGGTAAAGTCATCTCCGCGTTCATATAGTCGGATAGCGCCCATAACTGCCGAATGATTTTCACGTCCGCCTCTTTCAACTTCCTGGGCGCTCCTCTCCTCCCCTTACGCTCCTTCTTACGCTTCCCCAGCAGCATGATGACGTACTTGCGACTGTACTTGAATATCCTTGCTACTTTCGTGATAAAAGCTGTTCGCTCCTTGCGAGTGCGCAGCATTCTGTACTTATTGCGAGCTTCAATGATGTTCGCAATACCTTCTTGGCCTTTGTCTGTGTTTACCATACAGACATGATGGTACACTATTTTTGTCCAGACGATAAATCTCATGCCCCCTTTTTCCACGTTCGGTACACTTATTTTTGTCCGATTGCGGACCCTGAATGAGGCATGTTGCGAGCTTGACCTGGGGAGGGGGGGGATGGTAGAATGCCCCATGCGGTTGCGGGTGAGCGCCGCAGTGTTGCTATGTACCTGAATCGCGAACTATCATGGCTGGAGTTTAACCAACGCGTCTTAAATGAGGCGCATCGGCGGGATTTGCCTCTGTTGGAGAGGTTGAAGTTTTTGGCCATATCGACGAGCAATTTGGATGAATTTTTTCAGGTGCGCGTGGGTGGGCTTATGCTTGTGGCTCGCAGTGGAAAAGGGAGGCCCGATCCTACCGGGCTAACCCCTAGTGAGCAGTTGGAACGCATACGTTGTCGCGCTGAAAGGATGGTGCAAGAGCAGTATGAGTTGCTCAACGATGAGTTATTGCCGCTCATGTGCGAGGCAGGAGTAGCCCCTCAGGCGGTGACCGAGCTCAGCGAGGGGCAGCGGAGCACTCTGGAGTCCTATTTTTTGCACGACATTGCTCCACTGCTTACACCACTTGCCTTGGATGTTGAGAAGCCGCCGATACTTCCCAATTTAGACCTCATCTTGGGTGTGGAGTTGGCAACGATTGATAAGTCGGAGAGTCGTATGGTAGCGGTGACGCTGCCGAACTGCCTTCCGCGGCGTATTCATGCCACTTGTCTAGGGCGGGATGGCTACGTGCTGCTGGAAGACTTGGCTGCCCATTTCATCGGACATCTTTTTGAGGGAGAAAATATCCTGCATTGCGCGGCCCTGCGGGTGACGCGCAACGGCGATATTGCTGTGCAGGAGGAAGAAGGGGGCGATTTTGCATGGGAAATGAGCCAGGTGCTTGTGGCGCGCAAGTTTTCGGACTGCGTACGGCTGGAAATACCCCAAAGTGTGCCAAACAGCTTTGTGACAAAGTTGGCAGAGCTGTTGCAAGCGGAGGAATCAAGCGTTTACCGAGTGCCGGGATACCTGCGCATGGTGGATTTTGGACGCATGGCGCAGGAGCCCGGGCATGAGCTGTTAAAGGTGGAGCCATGGTCGCCGTGCTATCCGGCCAGCGTGGATGCGGATGTGTCGATGTTTGAGAACATCGCCCGGGGGGATATCCTCATCAACACGCCGTATGAGAGTTATGAGCCCGTGGTGAAACTTGTGGAAGAGGCTGCGACAGATTCTCACGTGCTCGCCATCAAACAAGTGCTCTACCGCACAGCGCAGAATTCCCGCTTCATTGCAGCGCTTTGTCGTGCGGCAGAACTTGGTAAGCAGGTGACCGTGCTTGTTGAGCTTAAGGCTCGTTTTGATGAGGGCCACAATTTGGCTCAAGCCGAGCAATTGCAGCGTGCCGGAGTGCAGGTAGTGTACGGCGTGAAGGACTATAAAACGCATGCCAAGGCCCTGCTCGTTGTGCGGCGAGAAAATGGGACGCTGCGGCGATATTGTCACATCGGCACGGGTAATTACAACGAGGACACAGCGCGTCTGTACTCAGATATCTCGCTTCTCACTGTGGATGACGACATCGGCGCTGACATTTCACAATTTTTCAACAGCGTAACAGGACTCACGGCCATACGTCGTTTCCGCAAGCTGCAACCTTCGCCTGCGCTCATGAAACCGCGCCTGCTGGAGTTGGTGGAAGCCGAGACCAGACGCGCCCTGCGCGGTGAAGCTGCCGGTATTGATGCAAAGATGAATTCGCTGAATGATGTGGAGATGATGGATGCGCTTGAGAAGGCAGCAGAAGCAGGTGTGGACATACGATTGAACGTCCGCGGCATCTGCTGTTGGTATCCAAGCACGGAGGAAGGTCGTGCGCACACTCGGATTGTGAGCATTGTAGATCGTTACTTGGAGCATGCACGCGTCTTTTGCTTTCGCAATGGAGGCGATCCGCTGGTCTTTATTTCCAGCGCTGATTGGATGAGTCGCAATTTGGATCGCCGCGTTGAGCTTCTTACGCCCATTGAGAACAGGAAGCTTGCACAATATGCCATGAGCATACTTGACGCCTGCTTCCGCGACAACACGCAGGCATCTGTCATGCAGGCGGATGGTACGTACAAGAGAGCAGAGGGTAGCACATCCTTCCGGATGCAGGCCTACCTGCGGCGGAAAGCTCGCCGTCACGCCCGCACACGTGAGCGCAACAGCCGTACCCTGCTGGAACCCCATCGCCCCAAAAAATCTGACATCTGACTTTAGACCATGAACAATCTGTTGCACGGCTTTCGCCACTACGCCGATTTTCACGGATGTGACACGCGTTCTCAGTTTTGGGGATTTGTGATTGCCACACACCTTGTCGGAATCATCCTGCTCATTCCGTTTCTGACTTCATTCATGGAGTGCTACAGGGCGATGCTGCAAGATCCGACGATACAGAATACACTGATGGGGATGATAGAGCTTGTTGCAGACCAAGAGGAGTTTGCTCGTGTCATGCAGGATGAATTGATGCCGCAGGTGAAGCAGTTTTTGGAGACTTACTATGCCAACTTTGCCGGTGGACATCCGCTGGCATTCTGGGGACTCGTGTTGGGTTTGATATGGGCGGTAGCCATCATGCTGCCCACAGCAGCTGCCACGGTGCGGCGATTGCGTGATGCAGGGCAGAGCCCGTTGTGGGTGTTTGGACCCGTTGCCATGCTTTTGCCGATTGCGGTCGTGAGCCATGTGGGCATGCTTGTCAGCATCGTCACGCTGGTTTTTTGCTGTCTGGGCAGTGCGAGGCAGGAGCCAGGGCAAGCACCTGCATCAGGCGCGGGCAAAGATGCATAAGCAAGGTATATGCCGCTAAAAGCGCCGCCAAAACGCCCCATGGAATGATGGCCGCTTGCAGTGGCGTGAAGTGTCCATCGTAGTCGCCGGTGATGATGACGCGCAGCCAGCGCAGAAGGATGAAGTGCGTGACGTACACAAAGAACGCTGCCGGGCCCCACTGTGCCGCCCAGCCGCAGAAGCCGGGCAGGTATCGGTTGCACAGCGCACCGATGCTCATGATGGTGGCTACGCCTAGCAGCACGAGCGCGCTGCTTTGCACCGGGGGATAAAAGCCGGTGATGAGGACAACTGGTAAGAGGAGAAGAGCCCCCAGGACGGGTATCCAGGCGTAGCTGCGTACAAAGGCGGTGAACTGCTCGCCGTCCGCATACCGCCTTACGAGTACCCCGATCAGGTAGAAACCCAGAGCGAGCACACTTTCGTACAACCGGAAAGGAAGCCAAGTTATGCCGTGTGTGTGGTGGCTGGCAGCTGTTTCGCAATCCACCTGGCAAAGCACATCGCTCGCTGCAAAGAGAATAACGATGACTCCAAGCATGGCTTTGGAGGGCATGCGTTGTAAAAGGGGACTCACAAAGGCAAAGATGAGCAGCGTTCGCAGGTACCACAGCGGCACATTGCTGAAGTCCCAATAACACCAGGATGCCAGCCCGGTCTCACTGAGCAATAGTCGCGGGGAAAACCAGCTCAAATTCCCGCTCAGCAATTCCGGCAAATGCATCAAGGGCTGCAACGCAATGATGGAGATGAGAGTCCAGAACAGGTAGGGCGGGAGTAATCTCTTTGTGCGTTGCCAGTCCACCCATTGCGTGGTCGCCGCCCGGTGAGTGAAATAGCCCGCCATCAGGAAAAAGAAAAAGATCAGGCTGCGGTAGTTAAAGAGATCAGCGATGTAGGCGGGAAATCCATAGTGACGATCGCAGTGCCGCACAATCACACAAAAAGCCGTGTAGATGCGGCAAAAATCAATCCACTCAATGCGTTTCGTGGGCATGAGAGAACGCGCGGCAGGTGTTAGTTTGCATCAACCTCGTCTTCATCGTCCTCTTCGTCATGTACCTCCAGAGTGCGTAGCATGCGGCGAGTGAGGAAGGGGCGCACAATGAGTCCATAGAGCAGGTAGCACAGGAAAAAGAGCGCCGGGGCAATCCACGGGAAACAAACGAGAGCCCCGACCGCGATGATGGCCAGCAAAATAGCTGTGATGGTGCCACGCTTACGGAAGGTGATGTGTTTGAAACTCGGGTAGATGACACGGCTCATCATGAGCAGAGCTACGATAGTCATGGCGATAGCCATGCTGTACTGCCAAAGCTGGGCGATCACAAGATTGCGATTGGTGGTGATATCGATGACCAAGTACATGGTGCTTACCACCGCGCCGGCGGCCATGGGCACAGGTAACCCCACGAAATCAGAACTCTGATTGGGCTTGCGTGGGGCAGCGGCCATGCAGTTGAAACGCGCCAAACGCAGTGCTGCACACAGCAAGTAGAGTACAGCTATCGCATCCCCTAGAAACGGCACCGGCAGCTGAAAAAGCACTGCGCGCGCCAGCAACATAGCCGGAGCTATGCCGAAAGATACCACATCTGCTATGGAATCAAACTCCCGCCCGAATGGCCCATCCGCCTTGCACAGGCGGGCTACGCGACCATCCAGAAGATCAAACACACACGCCGCGAAGATCAAGTATGTAGCCTGCCTGTAATATTCGAAAGCCTCCGGCGTGCCGGAGTCGAACTGCATTCCTTTGAATATGGTCAGGATGGAGAAGAACCCGCAGAGCAGATTGCCTGCCGTGAGCATGTTCGGCAGGATGGGTATCTTCGGTTCGTCCGGATATTGTGGAGGGAGAGATGAGGTGGTCATGGTTAATGAGTGGATGATTTACAGTACGTGCCGCGAGAAATAAATTAGATCAATCTGCTTTCTCGCAGCATCTGTGGTTGATGACGCATTTCTTTCCTCTACGTGAGAATTGTTTCGATTTGCTGGTGTAGATCGCCCCTGGCCTGTTTTGAGAGTCAGGGGAAGATTCCACCGGAGATGTGAGATGGAGATCATGCTTGCTGGTCAATTACATCAGCGCCTTACGAGCAGCTTCCAGCAGTTTCTCTTTTGAGGAGCGATCACTGCCGGAGCCGCGGGCCATGTCGGCCTTGCCGCCGCCTTTACCCGAAACGATGGGAGCGAGGGAGCGGATGAGTTCTCCCGCTGAGAGGCCGACGGCTTGCGCTTCTGCGCCGCAGAATGCGCCGAGGGAGAGGCCGGAACCGTCGTCCGTTACGAGGAAAGCAGCGCCTGCGAATTGCCGCTTGCGCAGTCCGTTGAAGAGCTCGGTGAGCAGCTCCGTGCCCCCATCGGCACAGAGCACAAGTCGGGAACCCGTGAGCTGAGCAGCCAGCAGAGCATCCGCCTGGCTGGCAGCGGCGGCGGAGCGAGCCTTTTTAAGGCGTTTGTCAGCCTCCAGCGCGGCTTCCTTCAGGGTGGTTACATAGGCAAAAAACTGATCGAGAAGGCGATTGACAGTGCGGATATCGCGCGCAGCAAGAGCTTTGACGGCTGGTTGTTCGTCGTTGGACGGAACAGGAACAGCGGCTTGTCCGAGGTCTGTGAGCCTGCCATTGGCGGCAGACAGTTTTTCCAACGCATCCTTGCACTCCGGCAGGTGGCGCTCGATCATCTCGCGTACGGCAGCGTAGCCAGCGCTGCCGCAGGAAGCCTCAATACGGCGCACTCCGCTTGCGATGGCACCTTCGCTGCGTATTTTAAAGAATCCAATGGCACCAGTGCGGTGCACATGGGTGCCGCCGCAAAGTTCCATAGACACGCCGTCAAAGGCTCCGTCCGTTCCTCCCATTTGTACAAGCCGAACAACATCGCCGTACTTATCACCAAAGAACTGACAGACTTCTTTGTGTTGGCGGATTTCGTTCATGGCATGCTCGTTGGCGGACACGGGCAAATCCTGTGCCACCCAATCATTCACCAGCTCCTCAACTTGCCGGAGCTGTTCTTTGGAGATGGGCGAGCTGTTCACATCAAAGCGCAAGCGGTCGGCATCCACCAAGGAACCCTGCTGGGCCACATCTGCACTCACCACCGTACGCAGCGCACGGTGCAACAGGTGGGTGGCGCTGTGGTGCGCCTCAATGGCTCGACGACGTTCCGTATCGATGCTCAGCAGCACTTTCTCGCCCACGGCCGGACGCACGCCATCCTGCACGGAAATAAGATGAGCGCGAGCCTGGCCAATCTGTTGCACGCCGAGTACTGGGCAGCTGTCGCCACCGCATTGCAGCGTGCCGACATCGCTCACCTGACCGCCCATTTCGGCGTAAAAGGGGGTGGCATCGGTGATGACAAAGAGGAAGTCGCCCTGCTCGTGCAGCTCGGTGACGGTGGCCTGGCAGGCGTCTTGCTCATAGCCGGTAAAGCGAGTCGTTTGGAGGGTTCGTATATCCAGCGCGCGCACCACCTGTTTTTTGCGGGCGGCTTTGGCTCGTTGGCGCTGCTCGGCCATGAGCTGTTCAAAGCGCGCAGAATCCACAGAGAGACCTCGTTCGCGCGCCATGAGTTGGGTGAGATCGATGGGGAAGCCGAACGTATCGTAGAGCTTGAAAGCGAAATCCCCGGAAACGGCTCCCGTCGATGCCACTTCCTTGTCGAAAAGCTCCAACCCACGATCCAGCGTCTCGTTGAAGCTCGCTTCCTCTCGCAGCAGTATTTCTTTGATGGTGGCGCTCCGTTCGCGCAGCTCCGGGAAGACCTCGCCCATTTGCTCAGCCAGCGTATCTACTAACTCGGAGAGGAAAGGATGAGTGAGCCCCAGCGTGCGCCCGTAGCGCACAGCTCGGCGCAAGATACGGCGCAGCACGTAATTACGCCCATTGTTGCCGGGCAAGATGCCATCGGCGATGGAAAAGGAGAGCGTGCGAATGTGGTCGGCGATGACGCGGAAGGCGATGCTCTCCCGCAGGGTGTTTTCCTGCTCCGGAGTGGCATCCTGCGGATAAAGGTCGGCGTAGGAATGACCGGAAATCTCCTCGAGCTTGGCAAAAAGGGGACGAAAGACATCCGTGCTGTAGTTGGAGATGCGTTGTGAGAAATCGGTGAAGTTGTTGGTACACTGCATCATGGCGCAGGCGCGCTCAAAGCCCATTCCGGTATCCACATGGCAGGAGGGCAAGTTGCGGAAGGTGCCGTCCTTTTCAGCATTGTACTGAATGAACACGAGATTCCATATCTCAATGCACTTGTCACTGCCAGCATTCACGAGCGCGCCCTGCGTATTGCCCTCGGGGGTGAGATCCACATGGAGTTCCGAGCATGGGCCGCAGGGACCGGTCTCGCCCATCATCCAAAAATTGTCGTGCGCGTTGCCGTTCACCACGTGTATTTTGGGGTCTAACCCTTTGGCCGCGAAAAGAGCCGCCCACGTATCGTAGGCTTCCTGATCAAACACGCCCGGGTCTCCCTCCTCCGGGGCGTACACCGTCGCATACAAGCGTTGCACTGGGAAGCCCCAACGCTCCACGATGAGCTCCCACGCCCAGGTAATGGCCTCTTTTTTAAAATAATCGCCGAACGACCAATTGCCCAGCATCTCGAAGAAGGTGTGATGATAGGAATCCTGCCCGACATCTTCCAAGTCGTTGTGCTTGCCCCCGGCGCGGATGCACTTCTGCGTGTCCGTGGCGCGCGCGGGCGACCACGGCGGTGTCCATACACCCAAGAAGTAGGGCACAAATTGGTTCATGCCGGCGTTGGTGAAGAGCAGACCCGGGCTTTGCGGCATGAGCGAGGCAGAGGGTACGACTGTATGTTTTTTCTCTTCAAAAAACTCCAAAAAACTGCGGCGTATCTGTGCAGATGTCATCATAAATAAAAAGTCGCCGGGCAGAAGCTTACACGTTCTGGGTTCGCTTGTCAATGCTCATCCGGGTCGCGTTTGTTTCGGCACGGCAAAAATCTCTGCTTTACTCCAACGACTTAAGGCTTGAAAAATGGTTCAAAACGGCGTACAATGCACGCGCACATGGTGGGTGAGACGCTACAGATCGGACTGGCCGGGCTAGGTACTGTGGGCTCCGGGGTTTATGAGGCGCTGCTACGCAACCGGGACTTGCTGGAGGCGCGTGCGCAGATTTCCTATGAGGTGAGGCGTGTGGCGGTACGTGATCGAAAGCGTGAGCGCAGCGTGGCGGTGGATGAAGCCTTGCTCACGGAAGATTGGCGCGATTTGGTGGGGGATGAAAAGATTGACATCATCATCGAACTGATAGGCGGTACCACTGAGGCTTATGAATTGGTACGAGCTGCGTTGGAAAATGGCAAGCCGGTGGTGACAGGCAACAAGGCCTTGCTTGCGGAGTATGGTGGAGCGCTTTTTCATCTCTCGCAGCAAAAGGGCGCGCCGCTCTATTTCGAGGCCTCCTGCGGCGGTGGCATCCCCATTGTGCAATGCCTTCAAAATTCGCTCATTTGCAACAATGTGAGCGCTATTGTCGGCATTATCAACGGCACGAGCAACTATATCCTCACGGCGATGGACAAGGAGGGGTTGCCCTTCCGCGAAGCTCTGAAACAGGCCCAGCAACTCGGCTATGCGGAACCTGATCCATCGCTGGATATCAATGGTTGGGACGCTGCTCACAAGGGACTCATTCTCGCTATGCTTGCTTACGGAACGCCGTTGAATCCGCGAGCCGTTAGTGTGACGGGTATTGAGCATATCGAACCGGTGGATTTCAATTTTGCCCGCCAGTTGGGATACACCATTAGATTGCTCGTGGTTATTCGTTACCACGAATCACTCAATGCACTGGAATTACGAGTGCAGCCCAGTTTTGTGCCTCAACAGCACCTGCTTTCCAAGGTGGCGGGTGTGTTCAACGCGATCGCGGTGCGTGGCGATATTGTAGGCGAAACGATTTTTTACGGGCGAGGAGCGGGGAAGAATCCTACATCCAGCGCGGTGGTGGGTGATGTGGTGCTGGCAATGAGAGAATGTCGATTGCCGGGTTATCACACGGGCTTTCGCCCTTATGCGGAGGGGGTGGAGGTGATGTCGGCATCGGATACCGAGACGAGCTGCTATGTGCGTTTCAGAGTGAAGGACTGCCACGGAGTGATTGCAGCCATTGCCATGGCTTTTTCGCAGCACGATATCGGTATCTCCGCAACATCATCGGCTGATGGAGAGCACAGGGAAACGGAGGGATGGAATCATCTGGTGTTCATGCTGCACACATGCCGCTGGGGGCAACTACAGGAGGCCCTCAATGATATCCGAAAAATCCCTACGGTGGTTGGCGAGCCGGTTGTGCTGCGCATCGAAACATTCCAAGCAATTTGATATGGCGCTTATTGTACAAAAATACGGCGGCTCTTCTGTGGGGACCATTGACCGCATACGCAATGTAGCGCGGCGGCTTATGGAGACGCAGGCCGGGGGAAATCAAGTGGTGGCAGTGGTGTCAGCCATGAGCGGCGTTACGGATAAGCTTATCGGCTTAGCTCATCAAGTGATGGACAATCCGCCGGAGCGGGAGTTGGATATGCTGGTATCAACCGGTGAGCAGCAATCCGTGGCTTTGCTGTGCATGGCGATTGCGGATATGGGCGGCAAGGCGGTGAGTTTCACCGGCGCTCAGGCAGGCATTTGCACTTATGGCAGCCACACCCGCGGGCGTATTGAATCCATTGCGCCGACCCGCATCATCACGGCTCTGCAGGAGGGGAACATTGTGGTATGCGCGGGTTTTCAAGGTATGACGCCGGGGGGTGAAATTCACACCTTGGGGCGCGGCGGTTCCGATTTGTCGGCTATTGCCTTGGCAGCAGCAATCAGGGCCGACTTGTGCCAAATCTACACGGATGTGGATGGCGTGTATACCTGCGATCCGCGGGTCGTGAAAGATGCTCGCAAGATTCCCGTGCTCAGTTATGAGGAGATGCTGGAAATGGCGTCCAGCGGCTCGAAAGTGATGCAGGCGCGATCCGTGGAATTAGCCAAGAAGTTCGGTGTCATTTTTGAAGTACGCAATTCTATGAACAACAACCCCGGTACCATCGTCCAAGAAGAAAATCATGCCATGGAGTCACTCGCTGTGCGTGGTGTCTCCATCGAGCGCAATCAGGCGCGTGTCACGGTTTCAGGCATTACAGCTCCCGTAGCCTACACTGCCATTATCTTAACTGCTCTGGCAGAAGCTGAAATTAATATCGACATGATTGTCGCCAACACCGCCCACGATGGCAAGGCTCGTCAATCCTTCACGATGAACATGAGCGAGCTTGGCGCAGCGCAGGCGGCTCTCAAGAATGTGCTTCCGCAGCTTGGACCTGAGGCCAGACTGGATACAGAGGCCGGTTTGGCGAAGCTGTCGGTTGTTGGTGTGGGCATGCGTTCCAACTCAGGTGTAGCCGCTACAGTGTTTCGTGCGCTGGCTGACGCGGGGATTCACACCGGTATGATCGCCACCTCGGAAATTCGCATATCGACTACCGTGGAGGCCTCTGACATTGAACAAGCCGCCCGTGTGGTGCATGCCGCTTTCCATCTGGGGTGCGAAAACTGAAAGAGCATTCATGCGATTCCCATTCCTGCGAGACGTGAAACGACCGAGCTTCCTTCGGGGGAGTAAGCTCAGACAGTGTGGTGTGGGTGCATTGCTCATGCTAGGCGGCTTTGCGGTGGGTATGGGTGTGCAGTACATTATGGGTGAGCGGTCATTTGCTCGTGCGTCTGATGTGTTACGTCTTACCGATGCCCCCAATGACCGACTGATTGCTGCAGTGAAGCAGCATGCCGATGAACTTGCTGTGTGTGGCGGTGATGAAACTTGCCGCGAATTCTTGTGGCAGCTTTTCAACGAGCTCATGGATCGGGGCCTTTTTTTCGAAGTGGAGTCGGTGGCGGATGAAGTTGTGCCGCCGCAGAGGCCACAGAATGCTGAATGGGCGCGCCGTATGTTGCAAATTGCCCATGTCCTCGTGAAAGAAGGCAAGTGGGACAAGGCGCAGGGGTATTACGACGCCGCACAAGGGGCGTTCCTTGCACTCGGCTTGTCATCGGAGTACTCGGCAGTGGTGCGTGAGCGAGCTGCCCAGTTGAGTGCTGGCAGCGGCGGCACGCGTACAGAGCGGATAGCTGCTTTGCATGATCTGCTCACCTCTCTCGCTGCTCCAACTCCACCGGAATTAGCCGCTGAATTGCATATTTTTCTAGCTAAATTGCAGCACAGCATGGGCGCTTATTCCCAATCGCAGGAGTTGCTGCGCAAGTGTACGCAGTTCACCTCACCTGCCTCTTCCGCATCACCGTTCCTTCTGGTATGTTTGGGGTATGCGCACATGGCTCTGAGAGAGGACGAGGAGGCGGTCGATTGTCTGAGAGATGGCATTAAGCAGCTTCATGGGAGCGATGCTGCCTCGCGTTTGTTCCGCGCACTTGCCTTGAGGGATCTGGCTTCTGTGGCACTCAATCTTGGTCGCGCGCAATCAGCGCTTGCGCTTTTGGAACGTGCAGAAGCAGAGGCTGGAGCGATCATTTCTCCTCATGCGCTTTTTCGTGCAGAAATCACAGGCAAGCGTGCGTGGGCTCTCTATTTGGCGCATGATTATGAGCACGCCCTTGCCGTATTTCGTCGCCAGCTGGATATGATACCAGAGAGCGAGGAGAATCTGCGGGTCCACCCTCTGGAGGGTATGAGTCGTTGCTATCTCGCGTTAGGACAGTCGGCTGAGGCATGCCAAGCTGCGCAGGAGTGTTGTTCTTTGTACGAAAAATACAATGCTGAGGATAAGGAGGGACTGGGGCGCTTCTACCTGCTGCAGGCGCAGGCGCAGGATCAAAGCGGTCATCCCGACGTTGCAGAGGGATTGTATGGGCGAGCAGGCGCTGCTTTGCCGGCAGACCACAGCATGCGAATGATTGCGCTTGAAGGTCAAGCATCTGCCCTTCAGCAGGCGGGGCGCTGGGCGGAAGCCATTGGTGTATGGAAACAAGTACTTGCCCAAATCCCGGAAGAGCAGCAAGCGAATCGAGAAGATGTCCAGGAGCAAATTGCGCACTGTTCCAACCGTTTGACTCCGCCGCCTCCTGTTGTTCATTCGCAATCCAAACCAGTAGCTAGCACACGTAGAACCTCCAAGCCTCCCACACGTTCTGCTAAGAATAGGAACAAACATTTCCAATCCCATCGCAAGCGCTAATCCTACAACCTCCACTTATTTCTGACCATGAATCGACGCTATCGTGCCGGCCGCAGATCCGGCAATTACACGCTTCCCGTTGCTTCCATTGCCATCATTGGCACTGCCCTGTTCATCTGGCTTATCTGGGCAAAAGGGGAGAATATTGTACGTTTCTTTGAAGGAGAAACAATCTATTACCCCGACAATTCGGAAGCCAATGCAAACTTGAGTCGGTTGCTTGCCGATCTTTCGGGGGATAAGGCGCAGCTCCTCTCACTGGCAGAGAACTCCAAGGCTCGTCTGGGCTGGATCAAAGATGATGAGACACGCCGGCGTGTGCGCTGGATATTGATGACGCGCTTGCTCGACAAGGGGTTGTGGGATGAAGCTGTTCAGATATTGCCGGAGGTGGAAGATTTGGCGAACCCGCAGAATTTAGAGAGACTGGCTCAAGCAGCATTGCAACACGAGAATTATGAGCTGCAGCTGCACTTGGATGCCATGCTGCAGGATGCTGCTTTTTCTCAGCCTGCGGACACAGAATTGTTGTTGCATTCTATTCGGCGCACGGCTGAGACTTGCCTGAAGATGCGCAATGTGGAAGGCGCAGTGAAGGCGATATCTCGCTTGGATTCTCCGGCGGTGTTGGCACGTTTCTCTACGCCTGAGCTGGCAGCTGAGGCCGCAGATTTGCAGATGCTTCGCGCCGACGTGAGCACCGTGAAGGAACATGCCCTGCAGCTAGTGCGTAATATCTTGGAACAGGCTCAATGGCCGCCGTGCCTTGCTACCTCGCGTCTCATGCTTGAGGAAGTTTCTACCGCCTTAGCAGACAACCCTGCTCTTACCCACGCTGCGCTCAAGGAAATTGAGGAAAAATTACTCCATTGTCGCGATGCCCTTTTGGAGTATTCCGACAAGGAGCATAAATTGCCGCAGTGCTACTTGACCCTTGGTGAGTTGCGCTTGCGCATGGGGGATTATAGCGGCTGCGCTCAAGCGCTTACCTTGGCTAATGCGTTTGCTGAGTGCTATGGGGAAACGGATCTCAATTGGCAGCTTAAGACGGCCCGTTTGCGAGCCAAGGCCAATATGTCTCGGGGTGCAAAGGCGGAGGCCATGGAAGATTGTCGTTTCTTGGCGGAGCACGAGTCCGATCCAGCTTCACTCATGACGGCTCTCACTTTCCTTTCAACCAACACAGAGGATAAAGAGCGTGAAAAAGCCCTCTCGCGCCTGTGGTCCGTCATGCAGGCTCAACCAAAAACAACCAAGACTGACAAGGAAGAGCGCGCACGCATCGCTCGAGAAATCGCTAAATTGCATGCTGATAGCGGAGCGAAGGAGCAGGCCGTGAAATGGGGGGTGGAGGCGATGCGAGCTGCTCAAGACGCCTATCCTGACCTGACAACTGGCAAAGCCTTGCGCGCGAGCATGGAATTGGCTTTGTTGCAGCGAAAAAAAGGGGATGACACACTTGCAAAACGCCGTCTGCGCGAGATTGTGAAAGCGATAGAGAGCATGGAAGAAGGGGAACGGCAAAAGTTGGATAACGCTGACAAAACATTGTACACGACCGCCGTGCGTGAGTATTCCCGCACCTGCCTGCTGGATGGTGACCGCGATTCCGCCAAAATCATCATTCGCAAAATTAAGGAGGACTTGCCGGAGAAAAAACGCTAAGCTTGCTCCATGTCATCGATGCACCGCAAGAGTTTGGTGGCCACAGCAGCCATTTTCTGCTGTCGTTTCACCGGCTTGCTGCGCGAGATGACTTATACCGCCCTCTTTGGCGCCACGGGCGCGTTGGATGCTTTTCTAACGGCATTTCGCCTGCCTAATATGCTGCGCGATATGTTTGCCGAGGGCGCGCTTTCCCAGAGCTTCACCAGCGTGATGAGTAAGGTGAAGGCGAAGGAGGGCGATGAACAGGCGTGGGCTCTTGCGCACCGCGTGATTTCGCAGCTTACGGCGCTTATGGTGGGTATTGTTGCAGTGGGTGTGTTGGCCACGGGTGGGCTTATGCAGCTTCTTTATCCCGAGGAGCTTCGGGTGAATATCACCGCAGGAATGTCTCTTCCGGAGGAGTTCGGGGAAGAGGTGCAAGCTGTGTTTCAGGGGATTCAAAAGACGGCGGATGGTCAAAAGACGGCGGCTTTCTCGGCGGATAAGCGTTTGAAGGGATTGGAGGGCACCGGCTGTGTACGGGCCAAAGCGTTGGAGCATTTGCAGGTGGGCGAACGCATTTTGCTTACCACCCGCCGCAGTATCACGCAGAAGGGAGCGCTGTACGTGTCGCCTCAATCCTTCATGGGGATGGCTGCCGATTTGTGCCGCATCATGTGGCCGTTTATTTTGCTGGCATCCATTTCTGCGCTCTGTATGGGGGTGCTGAATGTGTTTGGCATTTTTGGATTGCCGAACTTAGCGAGTGCCGCTTTTAATCTGACGACCATCGGCGTGGGCTTTTTGGTGGGGTGGTGGATAGATCCGCATTTCGGCCCGCAAGCTCTGTATGGCTTTGCCGTGGCTGTTCTCTGCGGTGGTGTGGCCCAGATCCTGGTGCAGCTGCCCAAGCTGCGCAGACTCGGCTACCGCCCACGTTGGGAGCTGGCTCTCACATGGCGCGGCTGTTCTCCTCATTTTGCGGATGAGCGTGTGCGCTTGGTCTGGCGGCTTATGCTTCCCGGTATGATTGCTGCCGGCATCACGCAGGTGAATGTTTTTGTCAACAACATCTTTGCTCTCTACTTGCCCGGCGGTTCCGTGACGGCGCTCACCAGCGCATTTCATCTTTGGCAGCTCCCTGTGGCGCTTTTTGGCGTGGCGATCGGTATGGTGGTTCTGCCGGATGTGTCGCGTCTCTCCGTGACGGCCGGTAAGCAGGAGATCTCTGACCGCCTGGCAGAGGCTCTGCGTTTCATGGCCTTTTTCGCGGTGCCCTCGGCATTGATTCTAGGTCTGTGGGGGGAACAAATCGTATGCCTGTTCTACCAGCGTTTTCGATTTGATGCTCAGGCATCAGAGCTGTGTGGAGCGGTGCTTTCTGCATACTCTCTGGGCTTGCTGGGTTATGCGGGAATGAAGGTGTTGCAGCCGGTTTTTATGGCGTTGGAGAGACCTTGGGCGCCGGCTTTTTTAGCGGTGGCAACCTGCTGCATTTCGGTCGGTCTCAATTATCTGTACGTACATGTGTTTGGTCTGGGTGTGCAGTGGCTTGCCTTTACTACCTCGTGCATCACGACCATCAATTTTCTCTTTTTCTTCATTTACCTGCGCCGCTTGCTGGGCAGCATGTCGCTGCATGTGCTGTTGCCGGGTTTGTTACGAGTTTTTGCGGCGGCCTCAGTACTTGGTGCGTTTTGCTATGTTGCGCGGGAGTTCTTTTTTGATGGCTTCACGCAGTGGTCTTTCTGGTGGCGGCTGACCGTGCTGGCAGCTGCGGGAGCGGGAGCGGGCTTGCTCTATCTCGCAGTGTCATCTGTCATGCGCGTGCCCGAGCTGCAGATGCTTACGACCGCACTTGCCCGACGTCTGCACCGCTGATTTCGGGTGTGAATCGCAAGAATAAATCGCGGTATACATCGGAAAGAGTTGAGGTCATGCGAGGAGGCGATTAGAGTGCAACTCCCCGAAATGCTTTCGATTAGTGGAATTTGTCTTGTTCATGATTCAGTACGCGATCATGTTTTTTGTCTTCAAATGTATTTTTCTTACGAATCGCAGTCTGTATATATTGCTTATCATGTAAAATGACTCAAAATATTACATATAATATTTTGGTGTTTAAGATAAAAATGACTACCAAGATTTATTTCATATGTCGCTTTTGTCCTCGCTATTCATAAAAAATGCCCTCATCATGAAAACATCCTTGACAATGGAGGGGGAATTGGCTATAAGGAGGCACATAATTGTTATTTTGTATGGGCACGCGTTCGGAGAAACTTGCTGAGCCTTTGCAGGAAAAACCTGCAAAGGCGGGACGCTTTTTGGATTTGAAGACGGCCCTTGCGCTTATCGTAGGGATAGTGATAGGGGGAGTTTCCGCCTGCGTTTTTTTGATGTCAACAGATTCGTGGGAAGACGACGCTTCACTCGAGGATCCTCAGTGTGCGGAGGGGGTTGCAGCCTTACGCCGCATGTCGTCTAAGTTGCGGCGTGCATGGCTGGCAGAAAACATGGGATTTTGCTATACGCAGGGCAATGACCCCGCCTATAGGGCGCCCCATATCGCGAATGATAACGCCCTCTTTGTCGATGAACGTGGGAAGGAGCGAAAATTTTCGGAGGTAGCAACCGACAAAAGGGACTCTGACTGGTCTGTAGCCACTCAAGCAGCGATTACCGTGGGGCGTGAGCAGATTGCCAAGCCCTTCAAAAAGGAATTAAAAGTCCTTGCCAGGCAAACCGCTACGCGTATTCTGAAGGCAATGGATAAAACTCCGCGTTATTCATGGCTTGCAGAGATGAATCATCTGATATTTAATCCGAATGGTCAATCTGCCTATCCTCCAGGGGGAGGGGCAGCTCCTTTAGAAAGTGGATTCAAAGTACAGACACTAGCGGTAAGCTACACGGGGACCCTGTTTTATAATCCTCAGGGCGAAATCACACGACCCTCAATGGGAAATACTGGAGGAAAGCGTTGGCTTATGCTTTTCCGCTGCGCAAATGTGGCAGGTGTCAAAGCGATCAACGCCGCATTCAAGGCAGATGTAAAGGCCATGCGCGACTCCTATAAGAAGTCTCCCTATTTCAAAAAATAGGGTTCCGGTCAGATTCGCTGGAGACTCAGAAAAAAGATTTGGCGAGTTTTTAGGAATAGATAGTTCATGTTGTAGATACCGCAGCATGGACTTCGTATAAAGGCAAAGAAAACACCCGCAACGCGGGCAATTCAAAGCCGTGTTCGGATGTTCACGACAGCGCTTACCCGGCGCTTGCGCCATCGGGCATAGGTTCAAAATTGCTCAAAGCGCAGCCGCACGTCTGCCAAAAAAGCTTCTTCCAGCGCGCGGCGCGCCTCGGCCAGCGGAATGCCGCGGGATTGCAGGTAGAAGAGTTGCTCTGCATCGACGGGCGCCGTGGCTGAGCCGTGCGAGCAACGCACTCGGTCGGCGAGAATCTCCAGCATGGGCAATGAGTGGACAGTGGCGTGCGGGCTGAGCTGCAGGTTCAGGTTGGAGAGGTAGGCGTCGGTATCGTGTGCGTGTGGCTGCACCCGGATATTGCCGCCAAAGATAGCCGTGGCGCGGTCTGTCAGTGTATTTTTGCAGAGCAGACGGCTCTTGCAGTCGGGGGAGCTGTGGATTTGCCGGTTGCGCATATCCAGGCATTGTTCGCTGTGCAGTCGATTGGCAGACAGAAGGAGCGCTTCAGCCCCCGGGGCGGCGAGTTCCAGCGTGCATTCATGCCGCGCCCAGGCAAGGTTCTGATGCGTGCTCAGCGAGCAGAACCGGGCGTTCTCGGCGCAAATGCAAGAGGAAATGCAGAAAGCGCGCGTGTTCCCGGAGCCGAGCTCGCGTTGCTCCAGCCGCAGGGTAGCGCCGGGCATCAATTCATAGCGTCGCAGACACACGAGCATTGATTTTTCGCTGTACTCATGTTCTTCAATAAGATGCAGCCGAGCGCCGGCGCCCACAATGACCCTGAGCTGCTGCACTTGCACGCCGTGCACCTCGCTGTGCAGAGTGATGGCTTCCCGCCGTTGCAAGCCGTCTGCAACGCGCAGGCAATGGCCGAATTGCACCCTTGCAAGGGCTCGCTGCATCAGGGCTTCCGATCCGATGGTGGGCAGGGGGGCTGCCGCGCACGACGTCAGTTGCACACCACTCGGCAGATCTACGCCATGCAGTTCCGCCGCTTGCGCGTGCTCCAGAGCCTCCGCAAGTTCCTGCGCGTGCACATGGGGACGGCCAAAGCGCCAATCTTCGTTCAGGCGGTCGGGCAGAGGGGCAGCGTTTGTGTCGTGCGTATGCATCATCCGATGGAGTCCTCCATTTCCATGTCGATAAGTCGGCGCAGCTCCACAGAGTACTCCATGGGAAACTCATTGACGAGGTCGTTGATAAAGCCGTTCACCGCCAGGCTCATGGCCTGCGCTCGCGTGAGTCCCCGCTGCTGCATGTAGAAGAGCATCTCCTCATCCACTTGCGACACGGAAGCCTCATGCTGCACGGCGGCGCCATCCCCATGCACGGTGATGGCAGGGTAGGTGTCCGTGCGACTCTCGGCGTGCAGCAGCAGGGCATCGCACTCCGTGTGGTTGCGGCAGCCGGTGGCGCCGGGTTGCACGCGCACTTCTCCCCGGTAACTGGCACGCCCGTGACCGATGGAGATGGATTTGGCAACAATGTTGGATGTGGTGTTCGGAGCAGCGTGTATCATGCGCGCTCCGGTATCTTGCAGCTGCCCGTCGCGGGCGATGGAGATGCTCACCACCTCGCCGCGAGCCCTTTCACCCTGCAGGATGACGGCGGGGTATTTCATGGTGACGCCGGAGCCGATGTTGCAGTCAATCCAGCGGATCTCTGCATCGCGCATGGCCAGACCGCGCTGGATGACGAGGTTGTAAACGTTCGTGGCCCAATTCTGCACGGTGACATATTGGATTTTCGCGCCGGGAAGAGCAACGAGTTCCACCACGCCGGAGTGCAGGGTGGCGGTGTCGTATTTTGGCGCTGTGCAACCTTCCATGTACATGAGTTCCGCTCCTTCATCCGCGATGATAAGCGTGCGCTCGAACTGCCCCATGCTTTCAGAGTTGATACGGAAGTACGCCTGAAGCGGCTGAGCGAGTTTCACTCCCTTGGGCACGTAAATGAATGACCCGCCGGAAAATGCGGCGTGATTGAGCGCGGCGTATTTGTTGTCGCCGACGGGGATCACCTTGCCGAACCACGGGCGGAAGATGCTTTCATACGCACTGAGTCCCTCCGTGGGGTTCACGAAGATAACGCCCTTTTTGGCAAGCTCCTCGCGCATGTTTTTGTAAGCGGTTTCCGAGTCATATTGAGCATCCACCCCGGCGAGAAAGGCGCGCTCTTGCTCCGGCACGCCGAGTCGTTCGAACGTGCGCTTGACGTCATCGGGCACATCATCCCAGTTTTTGCGGGCAGGAGTCCCCTGCGCCAGATAGTAACGGATCTGATCGAAGTCCAGCGCGGCAATTTCCTGAGGCGCCCAGTGCAGGGGTTGGGGCATGTCACGAAACTTCGCAAGGGCCCGTTTTCGAAAGTCGCGCAGCCAATCCGGCTCCCCCTTGGCATCGCAGATGTAGTCAATGGTGGCTTCGTTGAGCCCATATCCGGCATCAAACGCGTGCTTTTCGGGGAAGGAGAAGTCCCCGCGAGCATCCGTTGGAGGAATGGCTGGAGTGGTGGTGCTCATGCGTCCTCTTTTTTCAGGAAATCGAAGCCGTGCTCCTCGATGTAATCTACCAAGTCACGTCCGCCGGTGCGCTCAATGCGACCCTGATGAAAGACGTGTACCACATCCGGAACGATGTAGTCGAGCAGACGCTTGTAGTGCGTAATGACCAGAAAGCTGCGGAAGGACGAACGCATGGCGTTTACGCCTTGCGAGACGATGCGCAGGGCATCCACATCTAAGCCGCTGTCAGTTTCGTCCAGGATCGCGCAGAGGGGTTCAAGCATGAGCATTTGCAGCACTTCGTTGCGCTTCTTTTCCCCACCGGAAAATCCCTCGTTCACCGCGCGCGAGGAAAACTTGGGATCCATCCCTAGCTCATTCATGACCTTGCGCAGCCGCTTGTAGTACGCAACAGCATCGAGTTCTTCCCCCTCCGGCAGACGGGCTTTGAGCGCGGCGCGCAGAAAGTTGGCGTTGCTTACTCCCGGCACTTCCACCGGATATTGGAAAGCCAGAAAGAGTCCGGCTCGACTGCGGGCGTCGGGGGACATCGCCAGCAGATCCTGCCCATTCAGCTCAACAGCGCCGACTGTCACCTCGTAGTCCGGGTGGCCGCAGAGCACCTTGGAGAGAGTACTTTTGCCGGAGCCATTGGGACCCATGATGGCATGCACTTCGCCGGTGGGAACCTCTAAATCCACTCCACACAGAATTTCTTGTCCTCCCTTCACGCAGGCGTGCAGATTTTTGATAACTAGGCTCATTTTGTATCGGGTCGCAGAACTTATACCAGGCTATTTATCTTTCACATACCCGGTGCGCGCCATCATATCACCATCCTGCCCTGCGAGCAAGCATCATGCGTTCAATCTTCTGTTTTTTTATTGACGTTGCATGGAGCCTGTGTTATAACCACGCTACGTGATACAGATGTGTTGACCATGCTGAGAAACCATGACCATACCCCCCCCCCCCCCCCCCCCCCCCCCCCCCCCCC
>CANQBZ010000002.1 GCA_947589295.1 uncultured Akkermansia sp. | reverse complement strand
CAGAGTCGAACGTCACCGAGTCGCCATCATAGAAATGCTTGTCCTCAGCCTCGCTGCTCCACTCGCCGCTGGTGTCTCCATTGCTCCACGTACCCGTTTTTCCTGAATCCCAAACGAGATTCTCAGGACCTCCTTCCACGTCTAGTGTCATGCGGTTCGCGCCCAAGGTCAGTGTGTAGGTCTTGCGCGTATGCAGATCACTGAGTCCCGCCAATTCGAGCGCATCCGCACTGCTCCCGCTGCCCAGCGTTTTATAGGTGAGCAGTTCGTACGTACCGGCCCCCAGCCCCAGAAGATCATCGCCCACTTTCAGTGTCGTCTTATTCGAGGTGGTTGTGGTGAAGGTGTCCACGCTGAGATGACCGCTATTGTCCGAGGTCAAGCTCAACTCACCACCATCCGCCACCAGTTCTTTCACCGACAGGCCTGCCCCTTCCGTGACTCCCAGCTTACCGCCCTGCGCCAGATTTAACTTGCCGTCCACTGTGGACCCTTCCACCGTGGAATTCAGTGTGATACCTCCATCCAGTGTCACATCTCCCTTCAATGTACCACCCGCAAGCGTAACGGTCAAATCCGGGCCGGCCAGCGTACCGCTGTAGGTTCCGCCGCTCTGCACCTCGATCTCCTTGCTCGCCACGCTGCCGCTCACCGTCAGCGTACCGCTCTGCACCTCGATCTCCTTGCTCGCCACGCTGCCGCTCACCGTCAGCGTACCGCTCTGCACCGTTGTCTTGCCGGTGTAGGTGTTCGCGCCGCTCAACGTCACGCCCCCGCCACTCACCACTACGCCTCCTTTGCCGCTCAATACACCCGCCACCGTGCCGTTCTTTAATTCCGCATCCTGTGCCAGATTCACGGTTCCGCTCAACGTTCCGCCATCCAGCACCAGCTTGCCGGTATACGCTTCGCCGTTTATGATGTTCGCCGCTTTCTTCACGGTCACCGTGTTCCCCACCGCCTGGCCTCCCATGTCCAGCGTACCGCCATTGAGCGTCACTCCTCCCGCCCCCAGCGCATTGGCATTCCCGGTCACCAGCGTGCCTGCCTCCAACACCGTTCCGCCCGTGTAGGCATTGGCTGTGTTGATGGTCAGCTTGCCCTCGCCTCTCTTCGTGAGCGCCACTTGTTTGCTCGGTATATCCACATCGGTGATCTGGCCGCTTCCGCCAAATGTCACATCCTGCCCCGCCGCGTTTTCCACCAGCACGCTCCCGGGTCGCACTGTTCCTTCTATGGTGACGTCTGCCGCACTCCTGAATACAACGCCATCTCCCGTGTAGAAGTTGACATCCTCCACATCTGCCGTCCAGGTCGGATTCTCCCCACCGCCTACTTCATTCCCCCACACTCCGGTTCCGCCTGACCATGTTAAGGTCGTATTTAACCGACGCTCAGGTTGTACCGATCCAGTCGCCTTGTCATATATCAGTGTATAGGTATCATCATCCACTTCCAAATACACGTCTCCTTCCCCGGCACTGCCTATACTTGTCGATTCTGCCATGCCACTTATTGTTGGCAGCTCTCCCATCCAATCCCCGTATGCCGTCCCGATTTCCAACAATTTGTACTTTCCTTTGCCCAGCTTTGTTTTATCGAACTCAATGTCGAAAACCGTATTGTTGGACGTCAACAGGCACTGATCACCTTTCCATTCTGAATCTGGAAAAAAGCCAAGCTTCACCAAGGGCGTCTTGAGGTTAGTTTCGGTTATATTAAATATCCACGTTCCGGTAACAACCACTTGCATAGCATATATCTCATTCGCACCAGTAAACTCGCAGTTGGTCAATACCATGTTGGCATATGCCGACACATCTGGTACATACCCGGCGCCGTTTTTTGTTTGAGAAGCACGAATGACTGAATCCTTCATGACAAGCTTCGCCTGATCATACACCTGCACCAATGACCCGGGAGCAGCATAGAGATTTTCCCAGTAGGTTTCCAGATTCATTTTATCCAACACAAGCGTGCCGTCACATACGGTGGCAAAGGTTGCTCGGAGCGTTCTTGATTCTTGTATTTTTTCTTCACTGGGTGTCCCATTCTTATATAGCTTTTGCAGATCACTCTCCGTGTACCTTCCGCAAAAAGTAACTGTCCCTTGGTACCTTGTGTTTTCGACACCGGGGATGGGGATATAGTTTCTATCTCCATTGATGTAGAGGACTCCTTTTTCTATGACACCGCCATCGTAGCAGACAAAAGTTTGTCCTTCTTTTGTCTTAATTTCCAACCCGTATTCAGAGCTGTTGGCGGGAATTTCGATGGTAAATGCGTTGAGTACGTAATCCTTGCCATCAGTGATGTAGTTGCCGCGTATCTCGACATAGTCATTTTCTTCAAACGCGAATCCATAAGAATCTCGCGATGCGTATAATGCTCCACCTTTCGCATTTTCTAGGGAATTAGCCTGCGCATAATTGTCTTTTATGACGATCGAATCGCAATCGTAAAAAACAAATCGAGAATACGCACGACCAATTAATGACACAGCGCCTCCAGCTCCCATAGCTGCTCCTTTTGCATGGTTGCCTATGAAAGTAATTTTATTGAATCTTAGACTATTACGATATTTTTCATCAAATTGATTATGCACTGTGCAACCATATATTGCTCCCCCATATGCTGCGTTTGCACTTTCAACGTAATTTTCAGTGAAAGTAAGCAATGAATCATTTGGAAATCCAATTGGCGACGGCAAAGTATCATCATACCCCCCACAGAACGTACTGCCGTTGCTAAGTGTAATAGCACCGCCATACGCATCGTTTTTTGCCGAAGTAGAAATGGCAGCATTTCCTGTGAAGTTTAAGGTGGAATTGTTGACGATCACGGTATTACCCCCAAAATCGATAGCTCCACCTTGTGCGGAGCTACCTTCAATTAAAGACGCAGTGATTGCCTTATTGCCTTCAAAGTTGACAATAGAATTTGTAATTGTGTTGTATTCATACGGCCGAGCACCAGTATAGGAGGTTCCTATGTAAAGAGCACCGCCATAAGCTCCGGAAGTCGTGATATCCCCATAAACGTTCTCGTATTCCTGTGTTTCTGCAGTGTTGTTCGTATAGTTGTATGTCCCGTTAAGAAGCGTAACTACTACCGGTGCAATTTGCCAATCTGAATAGAATACGCCTCCCTTGCCAGCCGTGAGTACACCAATATCCAATCCGGATGCTCCATGGTTAACAAATCCATTATAAGTATGTTCATCGTTTGCTGAGGAGAAACTGCCCTCTGAAGCACAAACATACGAATGCACCATGGCAGCGCAAACAGCGAGGAGGGCGGAACGGAGGGGGAGAGGAAGATGAAGTTTCATAGGGGTGAATAGGGTTAAAAACAATTATTTGCAAGGGCGAGTATATCTCCTTTTGAAAGAGATGTACAGCACGTATAGTTGTAATAAATTATTATTAAATCTTCTACAAAAAATAATGTTATTAAAACTTCAACTCCTTTTGCATGTTATTATGCCCACGGAAAAACGAAAAATCTTCACAAAGAAAATTTTAACGCATTTTAGGCTGTACATCTCTTTCAAAAAGAGGTACGAGGAGGAGAGAAGGGGCGGAGCAACAGCATTTGGACGAAGCCATAGAATTGAGATAAAGATGCCAAAATGAGATGTTGGATATTGGACATCAGATATATATCATCATCGTAACAAACAAAAGGAAATTGTCTATTGATTCGCAAGCGTACCCTGTTAACTGATCCTTTGGGCAAAGTGAGCGCGTCATTCATACGTCTTTGCAGATCGCCGACGTGGGCGCTGCTCATGGAGCTGTCAGGCGAGCTGTAGGTAGTTGGGAGCATGTTTTCGTGCATGTGTCCCAAGGGCTGCCCTGAAGGGCTCAAACGCAACTTGACAACTTATTGCGATATGAGGTATCATGGCAGTGGTATGAAGTCACGCATGGATGAGTTGGAGGAGTGGGGAACGGATGTGATATTCAACCGGGCGCAAGGATTTCGGGCGTGGGCCATGCGCTGTGCGCTGCGGGTGATGAGTTGTGTTTTTTATGTGATTGTCAAGGTGCGCCTTTTTCTGTTTCGGAGGCGGTTGCGTACAGTGCACTACTTGGGCACGTTGGTGGTGAGCGTGGGGAATATCACGGCAGGCGGTACCGGCAAGACCCCGGTTGTCGAGTTGCTTGCGGGAACCCTAGCGGCTCGCGGACGCAAATGCGCGATTCTGACACGGGGTTACAAGAGCGCCGATCCTCTCAAGCCGCAGGTGTGGACGAATGCGCAGGGGCGACGCGTGAAAAATACGCCCAAGATAGCCAGTGACGGGACTTCCCTCTACCTCTCTCCGCTCTATGCCGGTGATGAACCCTACATGTTGGCTCGAAATTTGGAAGGCGTAGCGGTACTGGTGGGCAAAGACCGTGTGAAGTCCAGTCTTTTTGCCATTGAGCAGTTGGGGTGTAATACGCTGATACTGGACGATGGCATGCAGTATCTTAAATTGCGCCACGAGCTGGATGTGGTGCTGGTAGATTGCGGGTTCCCCTTCGGCACGGGCGCTCTGCTTCCGCGTGGGACGATGCGTGAGCCTCGCGCCTCACTGGCACGGGCTGATTACATTATCCTGACCAAGAGCGAAGGTAAGCCCCAGGAGGAACTCATTGCCACGATCCGCCACTACAACAAGGTGGCCGACATCATCGTGACAAATCATACTCCGGATTACCTGCAGAATGTATTTACCGGAGAGAGGATGCCTCTCTCGGCGCTTCAAGGTAAATATGTGGCCTGTTTGAGTGGGATTGCTCGTCCGGAGAGTTTTGAAACGCTCGTGGAGCAACAGGGCGCTCATATTGAGATACGTCGCCGTTACCCGGATCACCATTGGTTTGACCAGTCAGAGATGGATGCTTTTGTGCAGCGTTGCGCCGACCGCGCCATTGACTTCATCGTGACAACAGAAAAAGACGCTGTGAGGTTTTTGAAACCGGAGGAGATGGATGTTCCCATCTTTTTCCTGCGTATTCGCATTGAAATTTTGCAGGGGCAGAAAGAATGGGAACGCATGGTGAATAATATCTGCGCACTCTCGCAGCCCCAGCCCCTCCCGGAGTGGGGAGATGTGCTTTGATCCAAGGAAGAATCGCAGAGCAATCGCACTGGGCTGAAGTGAGAAAGTAGAGAAAACTTTTCAATCGGTTGAGCACGCTTAATTTCTGCGAAACCTGAGCAATGCGCACATCGTAAATAGCAACCGCGTATCCTAATGCGGTTGCCCCGGGGTTGGCAGCAACTTGCGCACTTGGGAATAGTCCGTGTCTCTGTGATTGGAGTAAAGCAGGCGATAGACAAAGGAGTCGCGTTTGTGGTAAGCCTCGGCGCGGGTGGCAGCCAAGCTCGCTGCTGTGTCGCCGTTGGCTCGCGTGCGGGAAGCATCCGCCCCTAGCTGCAGGAGCTTTTGCACCGTTTGCACATTGCCGCGCATGGCAGCGAGCATGAGCGGCGTGTAGCCGGAGTTTTCGGTGGCGTTGATGTCGAATCCGGCCTGAACCAAGCGCTCGGCGCAGGCAGACAGCCCGCTCCACGCCGCCCAGTGCAGAGCGCTGAAGCCATCGTTGTCGCGCTCGTTGCAACGTATGCCCGGCGTTTCCAGCAACGCATTGAGGTAGAAGAGGCGTTTCAGGTCTTTTTTCTGAGCTTCGGCGGGGTCATTGTAGTTGACGTACACGGTCCACATGAGCGGGGTGCGTCCGGTGTTATCGCGGGTGTTGATAAAGTCCGAGTATTTTTTGACGCCGTTTTTCAGTTCGCGGGTAAAAGGCAGGTCACGTCCGTTTTTGACGTCTTCTTTTCGGATCAGCGAGACGAGGGAATCGGTCAGCGTTTTAGCTTCAAAAATTTCCATAACCTTGCTGCTCAGGTAGCCGAGCACGCCCATGACAGCCATCAGGATGAGCATGTCCTGCACGATGGGGCCCCAGTGGATGGAGCGTTTTTCAGCTTGATTTTCGGTATTCATAGCGGGGGATGGGGGTTATGCTTCGACTCCGCGGGTGGCGAGTTCTTTGCGCTCTTCCTCTTCATCGGGTGCGTCATCTTCCGGATGGTCGGAGACAAACATTCCTTTGGTCAGGATGATCGCCAGCGGGGAAATCACTGCCATGACCAGGTAGATCGTCCACATGAACTCCGGGGAGTTCCAAAAGCTGATGTGACCAGTGTCGATTTTGGCCGCAATGCCATCGTAGCACATGTAGGAAACGAGCAGGCCGCCCACCACGCCGTTTACTGGTTTGGCGATGAACATGGGGAGTCCCGCCAGCGACATGTAGGAGGCCACTTTGTCCTTGGGCGCCACTCGCGCGACGTACTCGGTGAAGCGCGGGGAAAAGAGTAATTCGCCGAAAGCAAAGATGACAATTTGCAGAAAGATGGCGACAAAGTAGGCCTGGCTGACCGTGTCGATCCCCGGGAAGATGAAGTAGCACTCCGGCGGAATGGCCATGAGGATGAGCGAGAGCGCCGAGATGGACATGCCCCAGATCATGAGCTTCACCGTGGAGAAGTACTTGAGCACCGGGATGATGACAATGAGACCGGTGATGATGATGAAGGGGTTGAGCGAGTTCATGAAGCCGAGCTGGAAGTCGTCGCCGATGGTGCGCGTGTAGTACTGCGGCATGATCATGAATTGCAAGGTGAACACGAGGCGCACCCCCAGCGTGAGCACCAGGAAGATGAGCAGTTTCTGGAAGGGACGCTCGCGGATGACTTCGCCGATGAGCTGCAAAGGACGGCGCGAGGACGCCTTGGACGTGGCGATCTTTTCCTCCGGGACGGCGTAAAAGTTTTCGTTGACGAAGCGCGTGAAGATGAAGGCGATGACCTCGCAGCAGGTGCCGAAGTTGACCACCATCTGCAGCCCGTCAGGTCCGGGAAACCACCTGCGGATCGGGTCCACAATGGCCACGCCCGCCAGGAGCGCTCCAATGTTCATGAAGAGGTAGTAGAAGTTGAACCCGGTGGGGCGTGCGCGCAGGGTGGTGAAGCGGCGGATGGAGGTGGAGATGCACGGGCTCATGAAGGCCGAGCCGAAACTCATGATGGCAATGCCGCCGATGACGATGTAGCGCGAATGATCCTGCGAGAGGTCGAGCAGGCTCATGCCGAAGTCCGAGCCGAGCCCCAGGATGAGACGACCGAGGATGAGCATGCTGAAGCCAACCAGATACGTGCGCTTCAGACCGATGATATCGCAGATGGTGCCGACGGCGAACACGAACAGGGAGAGGAAGAGCGTGTACATGCCCACCCAAAACGGCGCGTCCGCATCCCGAAAGCCGCAGTAGTCTTTCAGAAAAAGAGCAAAGACAATGATGAGGGTGAAGTACGACAACCCATCGAAAAATTGGATAAAGTTCGTCAACCAAAAATTGACGCCGCATTCCTTCAGCACGCCGAACTCGGAAAAATACCGCACCAGCGGGTTGCGACTTTCCGTGGCCTTTTCTGTCGTCTCACTCATGGCTCTTTCAATTTCAGTCTTCCAGCACAGCGCCCTTGCTGGCATTCATGGCGAGTTTGCGGTAGCGTTTCAGCCAGCGACTGGGAATGTCCTGCATGGTCGGTTTCCAGTTCTTGCGACGCTCGGCAATCTCTTGCTCGCTGAGCTCGGCGTTGAGCGTGCGCGAGGGGATGTCGAGCGAGATGATATCGCCGTCTTTCAGCAGGCCGATGAGACCGCCCTCCGCCGCTTCCGGGGAGACGTGGCCGATGCAGGCGCCGTGCGTGGCGCCAGAGAAGCGTCCGTCGGTGATGAGGGCGACGGAGTTGCCGAGGCCTTTGCCCATGATGTAGCTGGTGGGAGCGAGCATCTCCTGCATGCCGGGTCCGCCCTTGGGACCCTCATTGCGGATGACGACGACATCGCCGGGCTTCACTTTGTCGGCCAAAATGCCGGCGCAAGCTTCCTCCTGGCTCTCGAAAATAACCGCCGGACCCCGGTGCACAAGCATTTCCGGCAACACGCCGGCCTTCTTTACGATGGCGCCTTGCTCCGCTAAATTGCCGAAGAGCACGGCCAGTCCGCCGTCCTTGGAATAGGCGTTCTCCACCGGACGGATGACGGCCGGGTCCTGCGTGGAAAGTCCCTCGATCTGCTGCCCGATCGTCTTGCCCGACACCGTGAGCGCTTGTGTGTGCAGCGCGCCGGGGATCTTGTTGATTTCCGCCAGAATGGTCATGATGCCGCCCGCGCGCAGCACGTCGTGCATGTGGTAGCGGGAGCTGGGCGCCACTTTGCAGATGTTGGGCGTGCGTTTGGAAATTTCATCAATGCGGCGCAGGTCATAGTTCAAACCCGCTTCGTGGGCGAAGGCGAGGGTGTGCAGCACAGTGTTGCTGGAGCCGCCCATGGCCATGTCGCAGGTGAATGCGTTGTCGATGCTCTCCATGGTGACGAGATCGCGGGGCAGTGGACCGCCTTGTCGGGCCATTTCGACCGCCCGGCGGGCGGCGGCGCGCCAAAGTTCCTTGCGCTCCTCGCTCGTAGCGCCGATGGTGCCGTTGCCCGGCAGAGCCATGCCGATGACCTCGCACAGGCAGTTCATGGAGTTCGCCGTGAACATGCCCGAGCAGGATCCGGCGCCCGGGCAGGCGTGGCACTCCACATCGTGCAGCTCATCCTCGGAAATCTTGCCCGCCGTGCAGGCCGCCACGGCTTCAAACACACTGTTGAGGTCCAGGTCTTCGCCGTTGCGCCCCTTGCCGACGGCCATGGGCCCGCCGGAGCAGAAGATCGTGGGGATGTTGCAGCGGATGGCGCCCATCAGCATGCCCGGCACAATTTTGTCGCAGTTCGGGATGCAGATGCAGGCGTCGAATGCGTGGGCGCTCAGCATGGTTTCAACGCTGTCGGCGATCAGTTCGCGGCTGGCGAGGGAAAACTTCATCCCCTGGTGCGCCATGGCGATCCCGTCGCACACGCCGATGAGGTTGAACTCAATGGGGGTGCCCCCGGCCTTGCGTACTTCGTCCTTGATGAGTTCCGCCACCTTGTTGAGGTGCACGTGTCCCGGTATCACTTCGTTAAAGGAGTTGCAAATAGCGATAAAGGGCTTCTTGATGTCCTCATCCGTCATTCCCGTGGCGCGCATCAAACTGCGATGCGGCGCCCTCTCGATTCCCGCTTTCGTTCTGTCCGACAACATAGCGCGGTTATTCTACCACGTACCCGCCTGCTTTGCTAGTAAAATTTTCGGAAAATAAATGTAAGTTGTTTACAATGAGTATGTAAACAACCCGTTACGCCTCGTGCCGTCTCAGCCGGGGAAGCAGCGCGGCTAGCAGGACCAGCAGCGCACAGAGCCCGACGGCCCAGTCGCCGAAACGTGCGTAAAGGGTGAGACCGGCCCGCGTATCCACCGGAAGAACCGCGTAGCTGGAGCCCGGCAGGTGCGGGGCGCCATCGCCTTTCAGCAACGCGTGGATGACCCCACCGTTCGGCGCGATCGAGCAGCACACTCCCATGTTGGCGGCGCGCACCATGGAACGGCGCAGTTCGATGCAGCGCAGGGCGGCAGCGCGCGCTTGCTGCACCCCGCAGGCGGACTCCCGAAACCAGCCGTCATTGGTGACATTGACGATGACCTGAGCTCCGGGACGCGCAAAGAGACGCAGCAGGTCGCCCACGGTGTCCTCGTAGCACACCGCCGGGATGACCCCGATTGTCTGTTGCGTACCGGGCAGGGGCGTGGGGATGGGTTGCGTGCCGCGACCGGGGCGAATTCCCTCGCCCACCTGGGTGCCGGTGATGCGTGAGTAGGCTTCGCCGATCCATTGGACGTCCTGCGCCAGGGGGATGTACTCGCCGAAAGGCATGAGGTGCTGTTTGGATGCTGTGCGGATGCTCTCGAAGCCGCTTGGTATGCAAGCCAGCGAATTGAGCAGGCCTCTGTAGCGCACCTCATCGCCTTCAATTTGCAGCAGGACCTCATCCACCCCCGTGAAGAGGACGAAATCCTGCCCGCCCAGCTCCCGCACGCGCTGGCGTGCCAATGGAAGGGCGTCGCCCGTGAGCAAGTATTGGTCGTTCATGCGGTCGGGCAGACGCTGCAAGGTGTCTTCCCGCCGCAGGAAGGGGAAGGGCAGGGCGCTTTCCGGCCAGACCACCCACACGGGCAGTTGCAGGGTAAGGCCGATGTCTTCGTTCTGCTGGGCCCGGCGCATGGTGTCGCGTGCGATCTCATCGATGGCCTGCACGGTGGAATCCAAGTAGAGGCGGTATTGACCGGGGGAGCGTGGTTCGGTGATGTGCTCCGTTTGGTCCTTGTTGATCTGCACGGCAAGCACGGGTAGGGGCAGAACTTCCGGTCGCCGCAGCATCGTGTTGGGAGCGTATTGTCGCGCCATCCACAGCCCGCCGCTGAATAGCATGAAGAGCATGATCACCGCTCCGTAAAAGTCCCAGGGACGACAGCCGACCCCGGCGCCCTTGAAGTGCATCACCGTGCGTCGCACGGCGCACCAGATGATGACCGAGGTGGCCACGGGGATGAAGGAGAGAGCCGAGCTGCCGACAAACTCCGCCCATTGGACGAAAGAGAGACCGCCGTACAGGGCGGAGCCGAGGCTGTTCCAGCTGAAGCCTAGAGTGCCGTGCGCGCGAAGCCACTCGATGCACACCCAGAGGGCGCCCAATCCGATGGAGCAGCGGAGGGTGGAACGCAGATCCGCCCCCGCCCAGTCGGCCCACTTTTTTTTGCGTTCGGGTTGGGGGGCGGCATTGTCGATGGGAGCGGGAGCCAAGCGCGGGCGCAAAAGCGTGCCGGCCAAGCTCGCCCACAGTCCCGGCAGGCAGGCATACACCGCCATGAGCGGTACATACGCCACGGCCATGAATAGGGCTTGGGGAATGCCAAAGACGTATCCCACCTCGTGAATCCACCAAAAACTTACCCCATACCAGCCCATGCCGTACAGCCACCCCATGGCAAAACCGCGCTTCCACCCGATTTTCCCCCGCCAAAGCACGCTGAGCAAGGGCAGCAGCGCTACCCACACCAGGTTGCCCCAGTCGTACGGCGGGAAGGCAAAAGCCATGACAACTCCACCTGTCAGGGCAATGAGCGCATCGATCCACCAAGTCCGGCATGTGGTAGCGGGGATCATGGAAACTGAAGATGTTGGAGGGTCTACCTGCTCCTGCCGCCGCGCGTTCATGTCCACATTCTGCCGTGAAAAAACCTATCTTGCAACAAAAAAGGGTTGCATTTGGCAAAAAAATCGGAAACAATATCTGCGGGCCGAGATGAGCCCTGCACATTATGGCTGATCCAAACGAAAAAAATGAGAAAAACGTACCCGGCAAGTTCTATGTCGACAGCAGCTGCATCGATTGCGACCTGTGCCGTGAATCTGCGCCGGACTTTTTTGCACGCGATGATGACGAAGGTGTTTCATACGTGAAAAAGCAACCCGGCACCGATGACGAAACGGCCACCTGCACCGAGGCTTTGGAGGGATGCCCCGTCCAGGCGATCGGCGATGATGGCGAGTAATCTAACTTATCAAGTGGCATGACCTCGGGGGGCTCTTGCCGCCCGGGGTCTCTCGTTATCCTCATGCCCCGCGAAAACCAGTCCCCCGCGCCGCGCCGCCGCCGTGTTTCATCCACCGGCCGCAGGCGCCGCGCCGCGTCGACTGAGCCGCAGACCCCGCCTCCCCCACCCGCCAGGTCCCCGCGCTACAACATGGTGCGCTACCCGGACGACACGCTGCGCCCGGTGCGCCACGCCACACGTCGCGACGGCATGAAACGCCAGGTTGAGGCGGATATGTACGGGGATGTTGCTCCGCTGTCCACCGGCGCGAACATGCGCGACATCACATCCGTTCTTACGGAGGTGGTGAGTCGGCTGGATTTGCAGGAGGCAGAGTTTGCACCGGAGTTTTTGGCGGGAGTGTGGAAGCGGGCCATGGGAGACTTTGTGGCATCGCAGTCCACGCTGGTATCCTTGCGCGATGGATGCGCCACCATCCGCGCGCCGCATCCCACCGTGCGCTTCGAGCTGCGCCGCCAACGTCAGGGGCTTATTCGCACGCTCAACGAAGCGATGGGCGAAAATTGCGTGCGCTCTGTCAATGTGCGCAGCAAATGACCCGGAGCAACCGCATGGGGACATGCGATTGCTATGTGCAATTTTTATTTATTGATAATGTTTGCTTTGCGTAGATTTATTCGAATTATGAACGCATGCAGGGGTGCTTTAGAGCCATCATCATGATTTGCCCCGAGGGTAAACTTGACAATTTGTCGGGCGATGCGGTATCATGACGGCGTGATAACGACAGAAACACGCCATGGTTTTCCGGTGCAGCGGGCGGAGACGCCGTTGGGCATGTTGGAGGTGTCGCAGTACGGGGCGCATGTGTTGGGATGGACGCCGCGTGGCGGCAAGCCGGTGTTTTACATGAGCGGAACGGCCGTGTATGCCGAGGGCAAGGCTTTGCGCGGGGGCATTCCCATTTGCTGGCCGTGGTTTGGCAAGTGCCCGGTTGAACCCAAAAGCAACCCCTCGCACGGTCTCGCTCGCATTAGCATGTGGCAATTTGTGCATGGCGAGGAATCGGCGCAGGGAGAGGTGCGTCTGGCGTATGCGCTGCATTTGCCCGGACAACCGGCGGCCGAGTATGAGCTGCACATGCGCCGCGATGCGCTCGAGATAGTTTTGCGCACGCTGTCAACTCCGACGGACATGGCATTCTCCGCGGCTTTGCATTCCTATTTTGCGGTGAGTGATTATGAGCGCGTGAGCGTCACCGGGCTGGAAGGCATCCCATTCACGGAATACGCTGCCGATGCGGCGCCGCATAGCGAGACTCCGTTGACGCCTGTCGGGCATATCGACCGCATTTACTGCCCCGTGCCTGCTGAACGCGAGATAGGCATTCGAGACGAGGCGTGGGGACGTTGCCTGCGGATAAACCGTCGCGGTTCGGCTTCCTGTGTGGTGTGGAATCCCGGGGAAGAGGGCGCGGCGGGTATGGCCGATGTAGAGCCGGGGTCGAGTCATTCCTTTTTGGCGGTGGAAGCAGCTGTGACGCCTGCTGAACAACTGGTTTTGCACGCCGGGGAGAACCATGAGCTGCGCATGGTCGTGAGCGTTCATGAGCTATGAGATTGGATGCCCGAACCGACCAGGCGACTCTGGAGCGCATGTACGCGCGGCTCACGATGGCGGAATTCCTGAGCAACACGCCGCTCCATTTGGGTCTTTTTGCCCGCTACGCAGCGCTTTTTACTCTGTTTCCGAGCATGGTGTTGGGGGTGCGCTTTGGTTTGTGGGTCATGCTGGTATTTTGTGTGGGCGTGTTGACGGCTATGGTGTCCGGACATGAGGAGTGGGCGTACGAGGCGGTGAAAGTCTGGCTGCTCGTTGGGGTGGCTGTGTTCATCGGGGTGACGTTCAGCACGCTGCTTGCCGCAGCCAAACGTCTGCGTTTATCTCGTTCCACGCGTCCAGCGGAACGTTCTCTTCTTCCTTCCTCTTCTCCCACGCCCTGCGGGGCGTTGCCCATGCCTTGGCGGGAAGAGCGGGATGGGTATGCTTCTCAGGTGGTTTTATGTGCTGCCAAAGCGGGCGTCTATGCGCTGCTGATCGAGTTGCATGACTGTGGACGCGGTCGTTTGGTGGTCGAGGGGCTGCGTGGAATGTGTTGTCCGCGTTGTTCAGGGAAGGCCGGGAATCTGCAACTTATGGCGTTGATGAAGTTGGCAGCGGGGGAGCATCGTTTGCGCTGGCGGTTTGTGGGCGATGAATCGCGCTGCCCGCACGGCACGGTCGAACTCGTTTGCCGCCCGATGTGATTTGTTCTGCGAATTGCCTCGCAAAAAAATGCGCGTCCGGTTGGGGCGCGCATGTCAATTCCGATGGATGCGAAGGTCAGTAGCGGATGTGGTAATCACCCGGCTCCCTAGGAGCCTCCGGCTCGCGATCACAGGGAGGCAGCATGCTGTTGAGATGCCGCTTCTGAATGGTCTTCTTCAGCCCTGCATCATTTCGTTCCGTCACTTCCTTGGCCTCCTTGATGGCCTTCTCACGTTCCTCTTCAGCCTTAGCTGTTGCTTTATCGTGGGCTTCCATACTAGCTTTTTGCCGGTCAGTTGCCATACCCTTGAGCGTGTCCTTTGATACATCATTGGGCGTCATATCCGGCGCAGCAACCAAGGTGGGTGCCGTGGCTGCAATCATAAGAGCGGGGATGAGGATCTTTTTCATGATGACGGGTTATCCGCAGTATAAGAGATTGCTACGTCATGTCAAGCTCATTTTTGAAAACCGACAAAAATTGCAGATCGCAAAGTGAAATGCGACAGAACATTCGCGCGTAAAGATAACGCTTTTGCTCCGCCTCTCGCGCGCAGCGCCACTCACTTCCCAAATCGTAAAAAGCCCCCGAGGGTTCGGAAAGTCAAGCAGGGCGTTAACCCGGCGGATGAGTCTCCTCGCTGTGTTGCAGACGGAGCTGCCCGCATGCGGCGTTGATGTCTGCGCCTTTTTCGTAGCGCATCGTGGTGGGAATATGCAGGGTGAGGAGTGTACGCCGGAACGCACGGCAGGCAGTTTCTGTCGGTCGCCGCCACTCCAGCCCCTGCACGGGGTTGTAGGGGATGAGATTGACCTTGGCATGCAATTTTTTTGCGAGCTCGCTGAGAGCCTGCGCATGCTGCGGTGCATCGTTGACGCCGGAGATCAGGATGTATTCGAACGTGAGCATGTGCTTGGAGTTGGCTTGCCAAGTCTCCAAGGCGGGGATGAGTTCGGCGAGCGGCCAACGCCGGTTGACCGGCATGATCCGCGAGCGCACGTCATCCGTTGCCCCGTGCAGGGAGACGGCCAGTCTCACCGGGATGCCGCTTGCGATCAATTTGTTCAGCCCCGGCACATTGCCCGAGGTGGAAATGGTGATGTGGCGCGGGCTGAGACCCAGAGCTTGCCGATCGGTGATGAGGCGCAGGGCCGGCAGCAAGTGATCGGTGTTGGCAAGAGGTTCGCCCATGCCCATGAAAACGAGGTTATCCACGCGCTACCCGCTTTCATGCTCTGCGGCAAAGATTTGTCCGATGATTTCGCCGGTGGAAAGGTTGCGCTTGAAGCCGTGCAGCCCGCTGGCGCAGAATTTACAACCAAAAGCGCAGCCTACCTGAGAAGATACGCAAAGTGTGAGCCGACTGCTGCGCGCGCCTGCACTACCTTCAGCGGCGGGGATGAGCACCATCTCTACTAACTCGCCGTCCTGCATTTGGCAGAGCAGTTTGCGCGTGCTGCCCGCGCCGGATTGTGAGCGCCGGACGATGGTCAGCGGGCGCAAGGTGTAGCGTTTGGCGAGTTCAGCGCGCAGGGCGGGTGGCAGGTTGCTCATCTGCTCAAAGCTCGTCGCCCGTTTTTCCCAAATCCATTCCATGACTTGAGTTGCACGGAATGAGCGACATTCTCCCAGCTCGGCCAGGGCGGTCGCCAGCTCGGCGCGCGTGTATCCGCTGAGAATGGGCAGAACGGTTGGCATGGCGGCAAATAATCGCGGCGGTCTCAGAGTAGGGTGTCCACATAGCTCCGCGCATCAAAGGGACGCAAATCGTCCTCCCTCTCTCCGGTGCCCACAAACACCGGAGAAATTCCCAGTTCATCCTGCACGGCGACGGCCACGCCCCCCTTGCCCGAGCCGTCCAGTTTGGTGATGATGAGACCGGTAACGGCAGCTGCCTTGTGGAACTCGCGTGCTTGCAGGAGAGCGTTGCCGCCCGTCGTGGCATCCACCACGAGATAGCAGGTTTGTGAGGCGGCAGGATCCTGTTTGGCGAGGGAGCGGTGGATTTTAGCCAACTCTTCCATGAGGTTGTGGCGCGTGTGCAGGCGTCCCGCCGTGTCGCAGATGAGGTAATGCACGTTCTCAGCCAAGGCGCGGGTATGCGCCTCGTAGCAAACGGAGGCGGGATCCTGGTTGGGCTGCCCTTTGTAGAGGGAAATGCCGAGACGCGTGGTCCAACGCTCCAATTGCTCGACGGCAGCCGCTCGGAAGGTGTCCGCCGCTGCCACGAGCACGCTCTCCCCGCGTTTTTGCAGCAGGTGAGCCAACTTGGCGCAGGTGGTCGTTTTGCCGGCGCCGTTCACTCCGATGAGCAAGATGATGCAGGGGTGGCCATCTTGCGGAACCGGGAGGGAAGGCGCGGTGGCGGGGAAGGCGGAGCGCAGTTGCTGTTTGATGTAGTCGACAATTTCGCAGGCATCGTGCTCATCCCGTGCCTGCAGCTCGCCGAGCATACGCACGACGCGTGCAGCGCCGATGTCGGCCGAGATGAGATCGGCCTCCAGCGCATCCCAATCGATGACGGGTTCGCCGAGTAGTTTATCGACAAGTTTGTTGAAGAAGTTGGCCATGGCAGTGGGACGACACTAGGGCTTGGATTGGTAGGACTTCGGCTTCAGTTGCATGATGGCCGTGGCTATGATGCCGTGGATGAAAGGAGCGCTCTTGCCGCCGGAATATTCATCCGCGAGAAGGCAGGCCTCAGAAATGACGATGCCTGGGTCGAGATCGCGCTCCACAAGGTCGTAAAAAGCGATGTAGAGAATGCAGCGGTCCAGCACGTTGAGCCTGTCGGGCACATAATTGCGCAGCAAGTCGTGCAGAAGTTTTTCCCATTCTTGGCGGCGGGCGTAGATGGTCTTTGCAAGTTGTTCGGTAAGCGGTCGACGTTGGTTCAAGGTTTCTGTGTAGTGCACGAGGTCGGCGTGTTCATGGCGAGGCTTGATGCGATCCGGGTGGGCAAGTTGTGCACAACCGGCGCATGCTTTCTGCACTCGACGCAGCGCGGCGGCGTATGCCTCGGTTGCCCCCCGAGTTTCGCTCTCCAGGGTGGGCAAGATATCTTCCGCAAGCGCATGGATTTTTTCGCAGGTGTGAATCACTTTCTCACTCTGTTGCCGAAGCTCCTCGTCTCTTTGTTCGTCAACCGCCTTTTCTGTTTGCCGACGTAAATAGAGGATCGGCTCGGGCAGGGTTTGCAGCAGGTTGAGCAGCTCCTGCGCCCGTGCCGGTAACGTCTGCGGTTTGGTCAGAGTGGCGGCGGCAGCGCAGAAAGCCGTTGTGCGGGCTTGCAGCAATGTGAGCAGTTCATCGTACGCGCGAATCTCGTGCAGCACAGCTTTCGCCAGCGCTCTTGCGTACCGCTTGTTGTCATTTTCGGAGACGAGCGTCCAATAGGCGTCAAAGGGAAAGGTCTCTTGCGATTCGGGAGTGACTCTCTGCGCTTCCATCGCATAGAGCAGCAGCAATGCCGATTTGCGGATTCCTCGTTGGTTGAGCATGTTCGTGAAACGGGGCTTAATTCATCTGGGTGGCTTGGAACATGGCTACGGCTGCACGCGCGGCCTCGCGCCCCCGGTTGAGCGAATTTCCCAGGCAACGCTCTTCCGCCTGCTGCTCATCCTGCAGCAGCAACACCTCGTGAATGACGGGCACCAGGCTCTTGCACGCGGCATGGAGCAACTCCCGGGTGATCGCCTCGCCTATCAGGTCAGCATGAGCCGTACTCCCGCGCAGGATCACCCCGAGGGCGATCACCACATGCGGCCTGCAATGCTCCGCCATCGCCAGAGCCCGGTTCACCATGACCGGCACCTCAAATGCGCCCGGAACGCGTCGCACGTCCACTCGCGCGTTCGGAGCCAACCTCGCCAGCTCCTCCCTGCAACTCCCCAACAGAGCGTCCGTGTAGCGTTTGTTGTATTCCGATGCCACAATGGTAACGCGCATGTCGCGTCCCTCCATCGGCGGATTCATGATGCTTTCTCTGGACATAGCAGCTTTGGGGTGTATACAGTAGGGCGCTTTTGCAGCCGCGGGGTAGCATAGCTCATCTCCTGAGTCTTGTCAAGAACCACCGCCCCCAGGACAGGGCAAACGCATTTGAAATCTGGGGGGCAGAATTAGATGCATAGAATTTAGTATCAATAACTTATTTAAATTGTTGATATTAAATACAAAATATGATAGGACACAAGGGGCATCATCTCATTGCAAAAATCAGCCTGATGGAAGATCCAAGAACCGACAACGCAAAGATACATAAGTTGACGGACATCGTTTTTATGGTGATAGCGGCGGTTGTGGCCGGTATGTCAACATGGGAAGAAATACAAGAGTTCGCAAGCCATCACACAGAGTACTTCAGCAAGTATTCGGAAATGCCCGGAGGGGTACCATCGGCCGACACTTTTGCGAGGGTATTTCGTATGTTGAGTAGAGAGGGATCTGAAGGTATGTTTCGGGAATTGGTGGAAGAATTCAGGCAGAGGAGAGAGAAAGAAACAGGAGAGCAGGCAGCAGGAAGAAACATCAGCATAGATGGCAAAACGATCTGTGGGGCGGGCAAGTATGGGAAAGAGTACAATGTGTACGTGGTGAGTGCGTACGAGAGTGAAAGCGGGCTGGTGCTGGGACAAACTCGAGTTGAAGAGAAGAGCAATGAAGTGACGGCGATTCCCAAGTTGATAGACTCGCTTGAGTTGAAGGGGAACACGGTATCGATAGATGCGATGGGATGTCAGAAGGATATAGCCAGGAGGATAATAGAGAAAGGAGCGTACTACGTGCTTGCCGTGAAAAAGAACCAGGGGAGGCTTCTGGAGGATATAGAAGACACAACGAAGTTGGAGAAGCCCGACTCGATCTACACGGAGACGAGTGGAGAGCACGGACGAGTGGAGACGCGTACGTATGAACTATACCATGAGTTAAGCCACATTAGCGGAGCATGGAACTGAGAGGGATTAGCGGCGGTGGTGAGAGTGAGCAGAGAGAGCTGTGAGAAAAAGAGCGGAAAGACGACGCGAGAACAACGCTTCTACATCGTGAGCAATCGGCATGCGAGCGCACAATAGATTGCAGGGAGCATAAGGAGTCACTGGGGTATAGAAAACAGTCTGCATTGGGTGTTGGACGTGGTGTTCAACGAGGATGGAGGACGCAAGAGGAAGGGGAACAGTGCAGAGAACTTTTCGCGAGTTTTGAGATTCGCGCTTGTACTGATCAAACAGTACAAGGCCCGTCATGAGGGGGTGAAAGTGCCACTCCAGAGGCTGAGACTGAGGGCAACGTGGGATACGGATGTACTCGATGATATATTGTTTGGCAACGAATTAGAGCATAAATGAACCACTTGTCTCCTTCCTTAAAATGAATCCAATTTTTTAATGCGTTTGCCCTGTGGGCGATATACGAAAGCTTGACATGGCAGAGGCTTGTGGTAGATTAGGGGGTATGAGAGCAATGAGAAAACAGGGCGGTTTTACGCTCATAGAGTTAATTGTTGTGATCGCTATATTGGGGGTGCTGCTGGGAATATCTTTCCCGCTCTTATTTGGTTACATGAACTCAGGGGATATTGTTAAATGTCGCGCTAATATAGACCAGCTTGCCAAGTTGGGAATCAAATACGGTCAAGATATGGCTACGCGCAATCTGCTGCCAACCAGCGGGATGGCAGACGATGAAGATACTCCGGAGATGAAAGAGTCAGATGGGTGGTGGCTTTCGCTCGCGCAGGAGCTGGATTCCACTGTTCTTCCCATTGATCGTCAGCACAAGATGAAGGTTGCAACTATCTTCCACTGTCCGGGAGACCATCGCAGCACGGTGAAAGACGGGACTCTTATGGAGGCGACCGAGCGTAGTGTGTCATACGTATCATGGACAGACGGGTCAGAAGACGAGGAAAATCCCAATTCACAGATTCGCACACTTGGGAAAAAACACTTGGATATGCTTCCTTGGTTGAGTGATGGAAATCCGGAAAAGGGGCTCAGCGTGACAAGCCTGAGTGATTTCAAACGTATGGTGTTTCCAGTGCTCCATCGCCATAGCAATACCATCATGGTGGCGTACGCAAGCGGGGTGGTGCAGCAATTCGAGATTGACGACGAAGAGCAAGTGAACGCTGCCAAACTCTTTCGCAGGATAAATCCAGAAAAGCTTATTCCTACTAGAAAGAGGAAAGAACGTAAATAGATAGTGGGAAGTCATGCAGCCAGCGCCATTTGAGACCCCGCAGGAGCCGGTGGTGCTCGGCCTGAGTGGAGGGCGAGATTCAGTGGCGCTGCTCAGGTTGTTGGTGTTGCACGGTGCGTCCGTGTCTGCCTGCCATGTGCACCATGGGATACGCGGGAGCGAGGCGGATGAGGATGCCTTGTTTTGTCGGGAGCTGTGCGCAGGGCTGGGTGTGCCGTATGAGGAGTATCGCGTAAATGTGCCGGAGCTCGTTGAACTCAACAAGGAATCAATGGAAACTGCGGCGCGCCGCGAGCGACGCCGGATTTTAACGGAGTGCGCGCACCGTTTAGGTTGTCGTGCGGTGGCGCTCGCCCACCACGCAGATGATCAGGCGGAAACTGTGCTCTTTAATATGGCGCGCGGCGCGGCAGGTATGCGCGGCATGCAGCTGAGGCGCCAGGAAGGCGAGATCGCATGGTTGCGTCCTATGCTTGGAATACGACGCGCAGATATCACGGCATGGCTTTTGCAAATTGGTCAAAATTGGCGGGAGGACGCCACCAATGCCGACCCTGAAGCTGCAGCTCGTAACCGGTTGCGGTTGCGTGTTCTGCCCGCGCTCAACGAGGCTCTGGGGAGAGATGTTGTACCGGCCCTGTTGCGCGGAGCAAGGTTGCAGGGAGAGGTAGGAGCTGCTTTGACAGCTGCGCTCGAGGCGTTGCCGCTCACCGATCCTCAAGGACGACTTTATCTGCCTTTTTTGGCTGACAAGCCGATAGAGTTATGCAAGGCAGCAGTGCTGCATTATATGCGGTGCTGCGGCGTACCGGGCATCACGGAGGCGTGTGTGAATGAAGTTTGCTCTATTCTCTCGGCTGGGGCCATCAGAAGCTGTTGCAATCTGCCGGGCGGTTTTCGCGCGCGGCGTGCTCACCGGCGTCTCAGTATTGAACAGACGGGTCAGATGTAGCGGCGCTTGGCAAAGAGATGGGCGCGTAGAGGATCTGTTGCGGCCAGATGAGCATACCCGATAGCAAGTGCATCCGCCGCATCGGGCGCAGGGGTTTCATTCAGGCCGAGCAGGGCGCGCATCATGAAGGATACTTGACTTTTTTGGGCGCTGCCGCGTCCCACTACAGCCAATTTGACGCAGCTGGGAGGGTATTCCATGATGGGCAAGTTACGGCTGGCTGCAGCTATGACGGTGGAGGCGCGTGCAGACCCCATGGTGATGGCTGTGCGGTGCGATTGCACATAGATGATGCCTTCAATGGCCAGTTCATCCGGCTGCCATTGATCAATGAGCGAGAGCACGTGTCGGTGGATCGCCAGCAGGCAGGCGCTCTGCGTTAGTGTATTTTTAAGTGATAACGTACCGTATTCCAACGCGCATGCAGAGCGATGGTCGCCCTCAATCACAGCATAGCCTGTGTTGCGAATAGCGGGGTCTATAGAAAGCACGCGCATGGATGGGGCATATCAGCGACGGCGTCCGCCTGTAGCCGGGCGCGGCCTGCGCGGCGGTGTGGCTCCCTCGTCCAAGAGGGCTGTGTAAACGTAGGGGAAACCCTCCAGTTTGCGACGCTCCACCTTTTGCTTCAAGAAAATCTCAATCGATTTGGCGAAGTCAATCTCATCAGCCGTCAGCAAAGTGAAAGCATCTCCCTGTGCTTCGGCACGGCCTGTACGACCGATGCGGTGCACGTAGTCTTCCGGATTTTCCGGTACGCGGTAGTTGATAACGTGTGACACATCGTTGATGTCAATACCTCGGGCTGCTACATCAGTAGCCACAAGAATGCGGTATTTATCCTCCTTAAAGCCGCGCAGAGCAGCCATGCGTTCCTTTTGTGGGATGTCAGAGTGCATAGCAGTGACATCGTGCCCCCACCCGGCTTGGGAGAGCATATGGGCCACCATATCGGCTTCCTTGCGGGTTCGAGTGAAGATCATCATATTGCTGAAGTTAGTTTGTTTGACGAGGGCGAGCAGCAGTTCATCTCGTTGGTCCAAGCCCACTGGGTAGAAAGCGTGGGAAATTGTAGCTGCGACCTCTCTCCGTGCAATTGCCACTTCGTACGGGTCGGTCAGACACCACTTGGCAAAGCCTTGCAGCACCTGGGGCATGGTAGCAGAAAAGAAGAGTGTTTGGCGCCCCTCCCATGGGCATAAGTTCACAATTTTGCGCACAATGGGGAGAAAACCCATATCTGTCATGCGGTCAACTTCATCGAGCACCAAAGTTTTCACTTCCTTAAACTTCATGTTGCCACGGTAGAAGTGGTCCACGAGGCGGCCGGGAGTTGCCACAACGACATCTACACCTTTTTTGAGGGCAGTTGCCTGTTGACCATAGCCCACGCCGCCGTACAGCAGTCCCACAGTGATATCGGTGTGGGCTGCGTAGGTGCGGAAAGCTTCGGCAAGCTGATCGGCCAGCTCACGGGTTGGTTCCAGTACGAGGGCTTGTGGATGGCCAGTGTGTTGCAGACGGGTGAGGATAGGCAGGGCAAAGGCAGCAGTTTTTCCCGTGCCGGTTTGAGAGGCACCGATGACATCGCGTCCGGCGAGCACATGAGGGATAGCCTGCTCTTGGATGGGCGTAGGAGCAGCGTAACCGCAGTCCCTCACGGCTTGTAGCACGTTGGCAGAAAGTCCTAGTTCTTCAAATGTCATGATAATGTAGTTCTGGTCAAATTTTAGAGGTGAGCGAAGGGGTTGTTGAGCAGCTCCTCACCCACATTGGTGCCGGGTCCGTGTCCCGGGTGTACAGCGGTATGCGGGTCGAGTGTCAGGATTTTGCACCTGATGTTTTCCACAAGTGTTCGTGCATTGCCACCTGGGAAATCAGTGCGTCCTACGGAGCCGGCAAAAAGCGCATCACCCGTGAATACCTCACTTCGTTCAGTGGCATGCCAAGCAAGGCTATCTGGTGCGTGCCCCGGCACATGGAGAGCTTTCCACTGCATGTCAGCGAGAGTCAGTGTGACGTCCTGCGCGGGCACCACATCATCCACGGTAAAGGACTCCGGCTCTGGTATGCCCCAGGCCAGAGCATTTTGTGCGAGAGTGAGAGCGGGATCGTACGCCGCTCCAGCGTGCACGAGGCAACCGGTTGCACGCTGTAGAGAAGCAGCGTCCTGAATATGGTCGAAGTGCTGGTGTGTGAGCAGCAGGTGGGTGATGCGCTTTCCTCCCGAAAGTTGAGCGAGCGCCCAATCGGTAAAACCATCGGGCGCATCCACAGCAACGCATTCTCCATGAGCACCCACCACTAGGTAGCCATTGCACTCCAGAGCACCACCGCTGTATCGCATCAGCTCTGACACCATGGGCGTACAATACCACTGATAATGCCGTTTGGCAAGCTAAATGAAGAAAGACTCTTGGCGAGTTTCAGAGCAAGCTGGGGCTGCATTTTATGGAGCAGGAAAAACATGCGCCGCCGACTGTCTTAGCATGGGAAGGTTCATCTCCGGAGATGTTTTGAACCACAGTTCAGAACACCGAAAGTCCGCGGAGGCAATGACCGTTGTTCTCACGTCAATTGTCTCCTGCTGTTTGAAGCATTCGGAATAAGCCGATTACAGCAAACGTCATGATCCAGAGCAGAGAGAGAAGGGGGCCAGTTGTGGGAGGAAGCGATGGCTTGTGAGGTGTAGGCGAGTGCAGATTCAACGGCCTTAGTGAGAACTGCTCCTCTGGCAAGGAAAGCGGTGATGGCCGAGGAGAGGGTGCAGCCTGTGCCATGGGTGGAGATGCCGGTGGTGCGGGCGTGAGAGAAGCGGGTCACAGAACCATCCGGGAGAACGAGTAAATCGGTGCAAGTGGCGCCGGGAAGATGACCACCTTTGGCAAGAATGGCGCAGTCGTAAGTACGGGAGAGTTCAACGGCAGCGGAAGCTAGCTCATCGACGCTGTCCGGGACTTCGTCGCGTCGGCAGAGGACGGCAAGTTCATCGAGGTTGGGGGTGATGAGAGTGGCGCGAGGAAAGAGGCTCGACTCGTATGCTTGCAAGGTAGAGGCCTGCATGAGGGGGTCCCCTGCCGTGGCGATCATGACGGGATCCACCACGATGGGGATGTCGTGCGGAAGTTCGTTGACGGCGGCTTGGAGAATTTCGGTGCTATAGAGCATACCGGTTTTGACAGCTGCCACGGGAAAAGTGCACAGGCACTCGCGAATTTGACTTGCGACAATGTTCGGAGGAAGGGGAGCGATGTCCGCCACGTGCCCCGGTACTTCACTCACCACACAAGTAACAGCCGTGAGAGGATAGCAACCGAGGGCAAAGCCGGTTTTGAGATCAGCTTGAAGACCTGCCCCAGCCGAGGAATCGGAGCCGGCGATAGAGAGAAAAACGGGGGTCATTTCCACGACTGTTCCAGAGTGGCGGCGGCTCGAAGAAGACGAGCTTCCTCAAAGTGCGGAGCAAGTAGCTGGACACCCACGGGGAGTCCGCTTTGCGGCGTAGGCACAGAGATGGCAGGTAATCCGGCAAGATTGGCCGGTACGGTGTAGATATCCTCCAAGTAAATTTGCAGAGGCGTCATGTCAGTGGCATGCAGTTTGGGCGCAGGGGCAGGAGCCACCGGACCCAGGATCAGCTGCACTCCGCTCTCGAAGGCCTGGGTAAAGTCGCGTGCTACGAGAGCTCGCACCCTTTGGGCTCGTGCATAGTAGGCATCGTAATATCCGCCGGAAAGCACGTAAGTACCCAAAATGATGCGACGCTTCACTTCTTCCCCGAAACCCTCAGTGCGTGAGCGGGCGTATAAATCACCCGGGGCATTCGAAACTTCGGAAGCGCGGTATCCATAGCGCACGCCATCGTAGCGGGCAAGGTTCGAGGAGGCCTCGGCGCAAGCAATGATGTAGTAGGAAGCCACGGCGGCCTCCGCATGCGGCAGGGATATCTCGCAGATTTCTGCGCCCTGTGCTTCCAGCGCAGCCATGGCAGCATTCAGCGCATTCTGTACTTCCGAAGCATTGCCGGAACTTACGTATTCTTTTGGCAGGCCAATGCGCATGCCTCGAACGCCTCCATGGAGATCGGCGGAAAAATTTGGTACAGGTTTTAAGGATGAAGTAGAATCCATCGCATCATGCCCACACAGGGATTGCAGCAGGAGAGCTGCATCGTCCACGCAGGAGGTGAGGGTCCCTATTTGATCCAGCGAGGAGGCAAAGGCGACCAGCCCGTAGCGCGAGATGCGTCCGTAAGTAGGCTTGAGGCCGACGACCCCGCAGTGAGAGGCAGGCTGGCGCACGGACCCTCCAGTATCTGACCCCAGCGCTGCGGGGATCATACCGGCAGCTACGGCTGCCGCAGACCCACTGGAAGATCCGCCGGGTACGCGTTCCTCGTCTGCCGGATTGCGGGTGACTCCATATGCCGAGTTTTTGCCAGCAGAACCCATGGCAAACTCATCCATATTGGTGCGCCCAAAGGGAATGGCTCCAGCCGCGCGCAAGTTCGACACAGAGGTGGCATCGTAGGGAGTCACAAAGTTGTCCAACATCCGCGAGGCACAGCGCACGGGCTCACCGAGACAGCATATGTTATCTTTGATAGCGATAGGCAATCCGCCGAGTGGTAAACTCATATCTGCCTGTGCAGCTGCTTGCAGTGCACGCTCTGTGTCCCAAGAGATAAAAGCGTTCAGCGCAGGGTTAAGTTCCTGCATGCGGCGCGCGCATTCCTGAACAAGCTCTGTGGGGGAGATTTGTCGATCAATGAGCTTCCGACGGAGGACAGAGAGAGAAGTTTTAGCGAACATGGGCATCACGCAGGGCTTAGTACTGAATCAATGGGCAGACTCCACCACTTTCGGCACGCGGAATTGACCGTCCACCTCCTGCGGGGCATTAGCAAGTGCAGCCTTATTGCTCAGGCTCTGCCCGGGAATGTCGTCGCGTAGGGCGTCGTACATCTCCAGCGGGTGGTACATGGGCGGCACATCTCGCGTGTCCCATTGTTCCAGCTGCGCCACATACGAGAGTACTTGCTCCAAGTCGTGCGTGAAGCGAGAGCATTCCTCATCGCTGAGCTCCAGCTTGGCCAACTCGGCGATGTAGGCAACATCAATCCGGGGCGTTTCCATGGGCTTGCATCAGTAGGTGGTTTGGTTGAGCAGGTAAATGCTCAGCATGTACAGACCGAAGATACTCGCCGCAAGCACGATGAGAAGAAGGAGGTTCTCGAGCAGGAGTGTGCGCGTGGACGCAGCCCGGCCAGCAGCCATCACCACCGAATTACGCTTGCTGCGGCGCGATTCCACGACATCCTCCTGTGGCCCCATGGTGTTAGGTCGGTTGGTGGTGTTGTAGTAGCCAGCAGCACGTTGGCGCATGAGGCGCGCTTCTTCCCACCTGCGGCGTGCGTCCGCTGCCTGGAGTTCGTATTCTTTTTGTCGGGTCATACGTGGTGATGTAGCTAAATTGTGGTGAAAGTGAATCAGCTGCCGACATGCCCTACCCACAGGTAGATAAGCCATGTGATTAGCAGCAGGATGAATAGCGGAAGGTGAAATGCAAGTCCCTTAGCCAACTGGTCGCGCACCGTTCTCCAGTTCAGATCATTCTGCTCGTACTCGCCGGGCTTGTAGCGGAACGTGTCTGTGTGCCGGAACCTGCGCCCCATGTTGTAAGCCTCGTCAAAATCATTCTCGGCGCGGTCCAGCTTTGGCAGGGCCTCGCGCAATCTGTCCTGAAAACCTTCTGTGCTCCAATTTTGTGGTTTGAGCGCTGAGAGAATCTGTAAGTGGCGCTTGAAACACTCATTCACTGCTTCTATCTCGCGCTGCTCCTTATCCATGGACTCAAGTTCCTGTTCCAGTCGCCGCACAGCATTATGCAGCTTCATGCCCACCTCGTTCAAGTTGGCGCTAAAAAGAGCTTTCTGCTCGTTGCTCAGCTCGAGCTCACGCCGCTGAGTCTCTAGGCTGATTCTCTGCTGTTCAAAATACTCCGCTTGTTTGCGTGCCTGTTCTACGCGTAGCCGCACTTGGTCCGGAGAATGCATCTCACCATCCGCTGCTTGCGGATTGAGTTCCATTTGTTTGTAGACCGTTCCTGCTCTCCGCTCGTCCATGAAAAGTGCTAAAGTTCGCTTAACCTTTAGGCAAAGTTAAACAATTTCCTCCGTCATGTCAAGCTCAATGAGCGGAAAAATGAATGATTTTTGAAAAAAGTTTGTTTGGATTACAATGCAGGTGTAGTGAATGAAAATTCTCTCTGCACGGGGGCGGTCAACCAATCCGAACCCCGATGACTGGACCCATGGTTTTTTCGCAGCGGGTCGAACTATGAGACACAGCAGTTGTGCCTTCAGTGTTGTGCGGGGTTGAGAATACTCAAAGCGGGGTCGGTAAAGAAGCCGTCCTTGCGCACCAACTCGCCATCCAGGAAAATAGAGCCGCCACCATAATCAGCGCGTTGGATGCAGACAAGGTCCCAATGCACTTGCGAGCGATTGCCATTGTCACAATTTTCGTAAGCATTTCCGGGAGTGAAGTGGAAAGAACCCGCAATTTTTTCATCGAAAAGGATGTCCCGCATGGGTTGCAGAATCTCGGGATTCACGCCGAAGGAGAACTCGCCGATGTAACGCGCGCCCTCGTCAGAGTCAAGTATGCGGTTGAGAGCATCCTCGTTGCTATTGCAGTGGGCCTCCACGATTTTGCCGTCGCGGAAAGTGAGCCTGACGCCGTCAAAGGCAATACCTTGGTAGATGGTGGGTGCGGTGTAGTGCACGGCGCCGTTCACAGAATTGCGGATGGGGGCAGTGAACACTTCGCCGTCCGGTATATTCATCTCCCCGGCACAGGGAATGGCAGGCATGCCTTTGATGGAGAACGTAAGATCGGTGCCGGGGCCCACAATGTGTACCTGATCGGAGCGCATCATGCGTTCGGCCAAGATATCCATCGCCTCCTTTAGTTTCCCATAGTCTGCCAGACAGCAACGGAAATAGAAGTCCTCAAACTGCTCAGTGCTCATGGATGCGCCCTGCGCCATGGATGGCGTAGGCCAGCGTAGCACGCACCATTTCGTGTGGCATACGCGGTGTTCATGCACGGGACTCAGATGTTTTTGGGTAAGTTTCATGGCCTCAGCGGGAACAGCTGAGTTTTCGTAGGAATTCTGGCATCCGCGGATGGCAATGTAGGCCTGCATGGTTTTCATTTCCTCAAGCTCAAAGGCCGCAATGCTGCTGTACTGCACATCAGTTGCGCCCGCGAACATCTCCGCCGTGATGCGGCTATGGCGCAGGCGTACATGGGGCACACCGCCAGAATCTCGTACCGCGCGGATGAGCTCAATGCCAATTTCATCCGGGGCATCAATGAGGTCAAGCAGCACATGCTCGCCCCTTTGCACCCGGCATGAATAATTAACTAGAGATCGGGCCAGTTGAGTTGTTCGTGGGTCTGTCATGGTATTTCAGGTAAGTAGAGTAGAAAAATGCGGAGAGGGCTTAGTGCAATTTGCGTATGCGGGGAGCTGTCCCTAGTACGGATAAAGCCTCCTTTAAGTCATCAATTGTCACAGCATCCGAAAGCACCGGTTCACCCAAGCGCTTGAGCAGCACAAAGCGTATCTTGCCACCGCGGAACTTCTTATCCGTCATGGCGTGTGCAAGCACAGTTCCCGGATCCACTTTGCGTGGGAGTTGCAGCGGGAGCTTCAGGGACGACAGCGTTTGTAAAACCTCAGCTTCATCATGAACCGGCAAGCCAATGAGCTTGCGTGACAGGTAGAGAGCCGCGCGTATCCCCAGACTTACCACCTCTCCGTGCAGCAAATCACCATAGGATACGCTTGCTTCTATACCGTGGCCCAGCGTGTGGCCAAAATTAAGGAAAGCGCGTGTACCTGTTGTCTCGCGCTCATCTTTCTCTACAATGCGTGCCTTGATCTCTATATTTTCTGCAATGAGAGATGGCAAGCGCTCAATGTTGGAGAGCGAAAAACCGATGGGAAGCTCGTCTGCCAACTGACGGAGAATGACGAGCATTTTCGGACGCCGAATGGCAGCATGTTTCACCATCTCTGCCATGCCTTCGCGAAGCACGCGCTCTGGAAGACTGAGCAGCGCCGTAGGATCCGCCACGACAAAGCGCGGTTGGTGGAATGAGCCGATGAGATTTTTGCCGCTGGGCAAATTCAGGGCCGTCTTTCCACCCACAGAGCTATCCACTTGGGCCATGACCGAGGTGGGGATTTGCACGTACGGGATGCCGCGGTAGTAAACGGAGGCAATAAATCCAGCCAGATCCCCTACCACACCACCACCCAGTGCCACCACAAAGCTGGTTCGATCGTGTCCCGCGCTCACCATCTCTTCAACAACTTGGTTCATAACATTCAGACTCTTGCTTTTCTCGCCTGCATCTACCACGTGTACACTCACAGCGTAGTCTGCATCTTCAAGACTGCGCTTCACTCGTTCACCGTATTGCGGGTAAACATTTGTATCGGTAATGAGAGCTGCTCTGCCACCCAAGCGGGCGCGTGTAGAAAAAAATCCGGCGGAATCAAGTGCACCGTTGCTCACGTGCACATCGTACGAATGAGTCCCGAGGGCTAAGCTGACTGTCGGCATGCAGACATTTTACGCGCGAAAGAGCGGCGGCGCAAGTGTCAATTCTGAATTAGGGCTGAAGTGGGCAATTTTTTAGTATGTACGTTTGCGAGATAATCCTTGCGTATGGCTTAAAATTGGGGATAATGAGGAGCGGGATGCTGAATGAAGAGATCGTGACTGAGGCCGAGTTGGCAGCGGTGCAAATACCGGTCGGCAATGCTGTCGTGTTACCGCCAGGTTCGCGTATTTACATTACGCAGATGCTTGGCAATTCAATAACGGCTGCCACGGACATAGGAATGGTGCGTATTACGCGCGCTGAGGCAGAGCATGCCGGAGTTTGTAAACCTCAACAGGTTTCTCAGGAGGAGCAGGAACCCCGCACTCTGGAGCAAAGGGTCTGGGATGTACTCGCTTCTATTTATGATCCGGAAATCCCGGTCGATATCGTGAACTTGGGGCTCGTCTATAGTGTAGAGCTCATTGAACAGAAAGACGGAAACTGTTGTGTGAATGTGCGCATGACGTTGACTGCTCCTGGCTGTGGGATGGGGCCGCATTTGATGGCCGAGGCGGAGGCTGGCATAGCTTCTCTTGAGGGAGTGAGCGAGGTGAACATTGAGTTTGTGTGGGACCCTCCATGGAACCAAGATATGATGACGGAGGAGGCCCGAATGCAACTTGGTATGCTGTGAACACGCCCATGAAGAAGAATAAGAGAATGGAGTTTTCGGAGCATGAGATGCAGGTGCTGGCTGAAATGGCAGGTTTCTGCCTGATGGGGCTGAGCATGGTAAAAAATGAGGTAGAAGACGTGCATGCCAATGCGTGGGAGTTGCTGGGACGTCGAATCTTTGAGAAAGCAAATGAAGTGCCGAAGCTTGCCAAGCTCATGACGATGCACCCGGATTTGCGATTTCCCTTTTTTAATGAGAAATACGCTGACACGTGTTTTTTCTCATCGGTCATGGATGAGCTTCGTGAGACCTTTTTTTGGGATGAACTTGTGACGCGGCTCGCTGATCAATCGCTTCTGCGTTCACTTGGTGTGGATAAATATGATGAACTGTCTGACGACGAGAGGCAGATGCGTACACATGCTCTTGAACAGGCGATTTGGAACGAGGTCATGGAACACGGAGTAGACCGCCTGAGTTTTATCCTGCCGCCTGAAGAAAGCTGACGAGATCCCCACAAAAAAGGCGCGCATGCCGAAAGGCATGCGCGCCGTGGTCAAAAGGGGAAGATCTTCTTTATTTGGCAGCGTCCGTTTATGCTTCCGCAGCTTGATCGGCAGGGGCCTCACCCACCACCTCAACATGCACGCGTACGATGGCGGTCACCTCGGGGTGCAGCTTTGCAGGTATCTCATAATCTCCGCCTTTGCGCAGCGGTTTTTCGAGTTCCAGCGTACGGCGATCAATCTCAACTCCCTTCTCGGCCAAAGCTTCTGCAATCTGTTGGTTGGTGATGGCCCCGAATACCTTGCCTTTTTCACCGGCCTCCAATTTGAGCTCAAGCTTGATGCCGGCAATCTTCGCAGCCACATCCTTGAAGTTGGCAAGCTCAGCCGCTTCACGCTCTGCTCGCTTCGTTTTGAGCATGTTAATAAAGCGCTTGTTGGCTTGGGTTGCCTCAAAGGCAAGTCCCTGCGGGATCAGGTAATTGCGCGCGTATCCGGCTCTCACCGTCACAAGGTCGGCTTCACAGCCCAGACCTTCTATCTTCGTTGCGAGGATTACTTTCGTGTGTGCCATAACTCAATCTTTCGGGTTTGGTGGGCTCCCAATACACCATTTACGCCCTATTGTCAAGTCCGTATTTTGCACACTTCTTGACATGTGCTCGGCTCGCGTGTATGATTCCGCGCAGATGCAGACGCGTGTAATTCGCATAGATATGACCACCAATCCTCGCCCGGTGTACCGGGAGGTCGCGGAATTGCTGGCAAGTGGTCAGATCGCAGCCTTGCCCACGGAGACGGTATATGGACTGGCGGCGGATGCGTTTTGTGAGTCGGCTGTGGCGCGTGTTTTTGAGGCGAAGGAGAGGCCTCACTTCGATCCGCTCATCTGCCACCTGCCGGAGTCGTCAGCCATTCACAGTATAGCGGATGTGCCTGTGCAACTGCGCGGGTTGGTGAACAAACTGGCCGAGCTTTTTTGGCCTGGTCCAATGACATTGGTGCTGCCGCGCAAGGTCTGTGTTCCGGACATCGTGACGAGCGGACTGCCCACCGTGGCATGCCGAGTGCCTCAGCACGAGGTGATGCGCGGCGTGGCGCGTGCGCTGGGACACCCGATTGCTGCCCCTAGTGCAAATCGTTTTGGTCGTATCTCTCCCACATCTGCCGCCGCCGTGCTGGAGGAACTCGGAGGGCGAATTCCGCTTGTGGTGGATGCCGGCGCTTGCTCCGAAGGGTTGGAGAGCACTATTCTGCAACCTTGTTTGGATGAAAAATCCAAACCAGCCGTACGTTTGCTGCGCGAGGGACCAATTACCCGCGAAAAACTGCGCGGGGTCTGTCGTATACTCAAACCAGCTCGTTCCGGTGCGTCTCCCTCGGCGCCCGGACAACTAAGTTCTCACTATGCGCCTGCAAAACCCGTCATCCTCTCCTCTCCGAGTGCGGACTTCTCTCCTCAACCGGGCGTCCGCTACGGCCTTATCACCTACCAGGGCGACTCCCCGCTAGCTATGCGGGGCGGGTGGACGCAAGTGATGGCGCTTTCCCCCGGCAGTTCAAGGCTCGCAGAGGCCGCCGTGCGTCTCTTCGCCGTGATGCGTGCGATGGATGCGCGGGAAGATGTGGACTGCATTGTAGCAGAGGCCTTGCCAGAGGTCGGTCTCGGGTGCGCTATGATGGATCGTCTGCGCCGCGCCTCTGCTGACCGTCCGACAGGCAGTCCTCCCCCAACCCGGGCAAAATGAAGCGTCGATTGCAAGCTGTGCTCATAGCTGCCGCACTGCGTTTGGTGCATGCAGCTCTCGTGGAGTTGCAGGAACTGGACCCTGCAGTTGCGGAGGAGTTGCGCCGCTTGCCTGTCGGCATATCGTATGCCATTTATGCCGGGTATTGTGGACCTTCACTTCTTGTGCGATGGGATGGGGAGAGATTGTCGCGCATTTCGGACACGTCGCACCCGGTGAAAAACACCCTGCGTTTCAAAGCGCTTGCCATAGCCTTCCGCCTCTTCACCGGCCAGATCGGCCTGGCGCATGCGTACGCACAGCACGCCTTTACACTGTCTGGTGATATCGCTGATGTGATGCGTCTGGCGCGCCTCGTTAATCGGGCGGAAGTCCACCTTTTCCCGTCCATCGTCACGCGCTGCATCTTGCCGGAGCAGCCTGGGCCTGCGGTGAGCCCGCTGCGTATTTATGCTCGCATCTTTTATGGATTTCTCAAATCTGCCTACTGATGACACCTGCTTATTTTGAATTCCAAAACGCAGTCAAGTTGCTGTGCGGCCAGAACGCCTTGGATCGCATACCTGATGAGCTGCGCCACCTAAAGGCTGAACATCCGCTGTTGCTCACAGATGCGCTGCTGCTGCGCTTGGGGATCGTGTCAGCGGTGCAGGATATCATGGTGGCAGAAGGTTGTGCTCCGGCAGCGGTTTACACAGATATACCGGTGGATTCCTCGCTGGGCGCGGTCAATCGTATAGCCATGGTCTACCGTGAGTCCGGGTGCGACAGCATTGTGGCCGTGGGCGGCGGCTCAGTTATTGATTCCGCCAAGGGCGCTCGCTTGGTCCTCTCTCAAGAGTCAGACGATATTCTTTCCATCGGAGGCATCGAAAATCTGCACTGTGGTCGGCATATCCCCTTCATCGTGGTGCCTACGACTGCCGGCACAGGTTCGGAGTGCACCGGGGTGGCTGTCATTCGCAACGAGCAACAGGGGGTGAAAATGGAATTTCTCTCCCCATTCGTAGAGCCTGACGTCGCCGTCCTCGATGCTCGCATGACTCTGCGCTTGCCGGCGCGCGCTACGGCTTCTACCGGCATTGATGCTCTCTGCCATGCCATCGAGGCGGCAACCTGCTTGCAGAGCAATCCACTGAGCTCCGCGTATTGCAGTGCGGCAATCCGGCTCATTTGCGCAAACGTGATTGAGGCGGTGCAGCATGGGTCAAATGCCGATGCGCGATTGTGCATGGCGATGGCAGCTACAATGGCAGGTATCGCCTTTTCTAACTCCATGGTGGGGGCGGTGCATGCTATCGGCCACGCGTTGGGGGGAGTATGCCATGTGGCGCATGCGGAGGCCATGGGCATTTTGCTGCCGCACGTGTTGCGCTATAATTTGCCTGCCGCTGCCGAGGGTTACGCACAGCTGCTGCCAGAGATGGTTGGCTGGGAACCGGCGGCAGCTACGCCTCCTGCAGAGCGAGGAAAAGCCATGGTTCAGGCGGTGGAAGATTTGCTCGCGCTGCTCCATGCAAAAGCCGGCATTCCTCTGCGTCTTTCGGAAGTCGGAGTGAACGAGCAGCAGATTCCGCGCATTGCCGAGACCGCGCTGAATGATGGCGCGCTTATTGTGAACCCGCGTCCCATGTTGGCTCAGCAGGTGGCCGACTTGCTGCACGGCGCACTCTGAAATCATACCTGCCTACAAGCTATGCAGACTATACTCGAAAAACAACGACAATTTTTTAGGAGCGGAGCAACGCGAGCGCTTTCCTTTCGCCGGGACGCGCTTTTGCGTTTGCAAGCGGCCTTGCGAAAAAACGAAAATCGACTGGCCGACGCCCTGCACGCCGACTTAGGCAAATCACCTGCAGAGTCTTACATGTGCGAGATTGGCTTGTGCCTTTCCTCTGTGCGTGAGGCTCTGCGGCACTTGCACAAGTGGGCCGCCCCCAAGCGAGTGAGCGTCCCTCTGGCGCAGTTTCCGGCGGCTGCGTCTGTGATGCCGGAGCCGTACGGCGTGGCACTTATCATTAGCCCGTGGAATTACCCTGTGCTATTGAGCATAGATCCGCTCATTTTCGCCTTGGCGGCCGGCAACTGCTGCGTCCTGCGTTTTTCCAGAAACGCTCCCCACACTGCCCGCGCGCTTGTTGAACTGCTTTCCTCCATTTTTCCGACGGAGTATGTGACTGTGGTTGGTGGCGGTACGGATGCTGCATCAGAGTTGCTCTCACTTCCTTTTGATACGATTTTTTTCACCGGCAGCCCCAGCGTAGGCAAGCGGGTGATGCAGGCTGCCGCCGCGAATCTTGTGCCTGTCACCCTGGAATTGGGCGGAAAAAGCCCATGTATCGTGGATTCTACCGCCAACATTCCCCTGGCGGCGCGGCGTATCGCATTTGGTAAAACCCTCAATGCGGGGCAAACCTGTGTGGCGCCGGACTACCTGCTCATTCATCGCAGTATCAAGGAGCAGTTTGTGGATGAATATGCCGCAGCCATCCGCATGATGCTTGGCGGACGCCCCGTAGATAATCCCAACTATCCGCATATTGTGAATGAGCGCCATTTTCAGCGTTTGGCGAGCTTGCTGCAGGGCGCACGCATTTGCTTTGGAGGTGAGGTTAAGGCCGAGGTCCTGCGCATCGAGCCAACACTGTTGGATGAGTTGGACCCCGCATCCGCTCCCTGCATGCAGGAAGAAATTTTCGGCCCGATTTTGCCGATGATTCCTTTTGATTCACTGGGCGAGGCGGAGCAATTTGTGCAGGCGCATCCCAAGCCGCTGGCGTGCTACATTTTCACTTCGGACCGCCGCACAGAGCGGCGCCTGCTCACTTCCATCTCCTCCGGCGGTGTTTGCGTCAACGACACCATCATGCACTTGGCTGTGCCCAATCTCCCGTTCGGAGGAGTTGGACAGAGCGGTATGGGTGCCTATCACGGCATCACCGGCTTCAATACTTTCTCTCACGCTAAAGGAGTCCTGCGCCGATCTACTTTCCTCGATTTGCCATTTCGCTACGCGCCTATCACTGTGTGGAGGGAGCGCGTGCTGCGTTTTTTTCTGCGTTGAATAGTCAATTTTTTCAGATTGACAGCGTGGATTCGCTTTGCTAGCATTTTGATAAGATGAGGATGCCGCTCTCCATTCTTGCAATGCTTGTTCCTGTCGTCATGGCAGCAGATGTGAATTCACAAGGAAAAAACTGTGGGGCGGGCGGCAGTGGTGTAGTCGGTGGGCTGACTGCTGCTGATTCTGCTGAAATTGAACAGATCGCCAACGAATGCGATGGGTTGCGTTTGGTGGCGTGCATTGCCAACGATGCACAGGGCAACAAGAGCACCATCAGTCCCGAGTTCGTCAATAGCATTGTCCTCTTGGCCAAGGAAACTGGTTGCAGTGCTGTACGCATCCTTGGTGCGGTGGAAGACCAATCTGTGGCTGAGGATTTGCAAAAGGAGGCGATGAAGGCTCAGATGGTGGTTGCAGGTGATAGCGCAGATGTTGAACACATTGATCTTGGCGCCTCCGGAGAGTTGCCGACTGCCCAACAGGCGGTCATGCAGTTGCAGTCTGCCATAGCGCGTGGAAAGCGAGCCGTGGCTCTCGATTTGCCAGTGGATGCACAGGGAAAGGCACAAGAGAAGAGCCTGCAGGTGTTGCGGCGTCTGGGCGGGTGGATGAGCGTGAATGGAGAGTCGGTGTGTCGGGTGCAGACCGTTGATTTGGAACTGCCGGAGGGATGGACTGCCACGGTCGGTCCCAACGAAAATACATACCTGCTCCCGCCCGTCATGCACCCGAATGAGGATGTGTTGCTCAAAATTCCGGCTCATCTCATCGATACGGTTGTGCCGGTGGTGCTGGGACAACCGGAGCAGCAAGTGCGTGTGAAACGCGTTGAAGAACCGGGTGAGGACGAACCGCGCGCCTTCATGCAGTTTACCATTCCGACAGCGGTGTGGGATCAGGCGGTGGAGGGCATGCCGGTCATCAAACTCATCAACGCGCAATAACCGCATGGATAAGACGGATTTATGGGATTTGCCGATGCTCGTGGGAGAGCAGTACATGCTCACCTCTGTGCTGCGTGAGACGCGCGACACAATACTGTACCGCGGTGCGCAGCGTGAGCTGCGGCGAGAGGTCATGGTTGAGGTGTTGCGCAAAGGCGCAGCAAGCGTTCCGCGCAAGGTTCAGCTGTTTTTGGACACGGCCAGGGTGCAGTCCGAGTTTCAGGGGGAGCATCTTATACGCGTGTTGGAGGTCATGGAAGCTGAGGGCACGTGGGTGGTGGCCAAAGAGAGTCCGGAGGGTGAGCCACTGGATATGGTGCAGAGCGATGGTCAATTTCTTTCTGCCCAGGATATGGATGAGCTCATGATTCTGCTCTGCCACCTATGCTTGCGTCTGGATGCTGAGCATGTGGCATCTGCTCACTTTCACCTGGAAGACTTGTACTATCATGATCACCATTTTCAGTTGGCGAACCCGGCATTGGCTGGTACGCGCAGCTCGGTTGCCTCGCGCCAATACTTGAACAGCGCTGCTCGTGAGCTTCTGCCTCTCTTGGACATGCAGAGCGAGAAAGCTCCCCTGCTAGCGGGTGTGCTACGTCGTCTCTCAGAGGCTCGGCATGATTCTCTCCTGCAACCGGCGCTTTACATGGCAGAGTTTTCGCGGCTCGCCACATTGATGGTTGCGGCTACAATGAAGCCGGTTTAGCGGTTCAAGTGGGCAACCGCCGCTTCTGCGCACAGCCGCCCATCCAATGCGGCAGATACGATGCCCCCGGCGAACCCGGCGCCCTCGGCACAGGGGAAGAGCCCGATAAGCTGTGGGTGCTGTAAGGTGGCAGCATCTCGCGGGATGTGGACGGGAGAGCTCGTTCGAGTTTCGGTGCCGATCAGTAGGGCCTCCTCACTGGTGAAGCCGGGGATCTTGCGCTCGAAAAGGCGAAGGGCTTCCGCCATGCGGGTGCAGAGGTCAGTTGGCAGCAGTTCCCACAGGTTGAAGGGCTTTACCCCTGGTCGATAGTTGCACGCACGTAAGGTGGCAGATTCTCGTCGAGCCAAAAAATCCGGCACACGTTGGGCCGGCGCACGCAAACGTCCACCGCCTGCCCGCGCCGTGGCTTGCTCCAACTGCTTTTGCCAGGCAATGCCGGAGAGCGCTCCGTGCTCGCGTGCAAAGTTGTCCGTATCTTGCGGGGTCACGGTGACGACAAAACCGGAATTGGCAAGCGGTGAATTGCGCCGTGAAAGAGACATTCCATTAACCACCACCTCGTCATTTTCTGTGGCAGCCGGCACAATAAAACCGCCCGGGCACATGCAGAAGGAGTGTACCCCTCGCTCGCGGATCGTGGTGGATAGCGCGTAGCGTGCGGCCGGAAGGTTGATTGGCCGGGAGCTCCCAAGCGGCAAATGGTAAAGCGCCGCATCCAGGAGCTCTTGCGGATGCTCAATCCGTACACCTGCAGCAAAGGTTTTGCGCTCCAGCAGCAGACCTTCTTGCGCGAGCATGCGGTAAACATCCCTCGCGCTGTGCCCGGTAGCCAGAATGACGGCATCGGCCAGCCATTCTCGCCCATCTGCGCTGCGCACGCCCAGCAGACGCGTTCCGTCTGCGCTGCGCAGAAGTCCGCTTACGCGTGTGCAAAAATGCACTTCCCCGCCTGCCGCTATGATGGTTGCGCGCATGGATTGAATGATGCGCGGCAATTTATCCGAGCCTATGTGCGGATGGGCCTCTGTCAGGATAGCCGGATTGGCCCCGTGCGCCACAAAATAGCGGTACACCTCCGCCACATTCCCGCGCTTGGTTGCTCGGGTGTACAGTTTGCCATCGGAGAATGCGCCGGCTCCTCCCTCGCCAAAACAGTAGTTGGAATTTTCAGGCACGTGCCCTTCGCAGTTGATGGGTCTCAAATCGAACCGGCGTGCGCTCACATCCTTTCCCCGCTCAAGCAGCACTGGCCTCGCCCCAAGCTCCAGACAACGCAGCGCTGCAAAGAGTCCGGCCGGCCCGCAGCCCACGATGATGACACGCGGGGCCTGTTGTGCAGGCGCTGTTGGGGGTGCGGGCAAGGACGGTGGCGCGGGCAAGGGCTCATCCACCGCTACGAGGCAGCTCATCTGTTTGTAGATGGTACGTTGGCGCGCATCAATACTCTCTTTAATCAGACGAAGTCCGCGGATGCGGCGCTTGGGAACACGCAGGTTACGGGCAGCCGCGCTCAGCCGTGCTTCCGGCGAGTCGGCCTGTGGCAGAGGCAGACGCAGCTGAAGCTCCCGAAGCATGCGCGCAAATGCAGGTTAGCGGATACCCTGCTGCATGCAAAAAGCAGGTTCGTCTTCCTCCCCGGCAGAGCCTACCACCACGGCAGGCACGCCGGCCACAGTCGTATGCGCGCTCACATCGTCCAGCACCACGGAGGATGCGGCAATCTTGGCTCCTTCGCCGATTTCAACTCGTCCCAGCACCTTCGCTCCAGCGCCTATCATCACGCCAGTGCGCACCACGGGATGACGATCGCAGAATTCCTTACCTGTGCCGCCCAGAGTCACCTCGTGTAGCATGGATACATTATTTTCCACAATCGCGGTTTCACCGATGACAATGCCGGTACCGTGATCAAGCATGATTCCGCAGCCAACCTGCGCCGCCGGGTGAATATCGATTCCGAAAACTTCGCTGGAGACACTCTGCAGCATGAGCGCAGGAAGCTGTCGACCTTGTTCCCAGAGTGTATGCGCAAAACGGTAGGCGCACAAAGCATGAAATCCCTTGAAAAAGAGCAGCGGGTTGAGCGGAGAGTGGCTTGCCGGGTCGCGGTGTACTACGGCGTGCAGATCTGCCACCATGGCAGTGGTCAGTTGCGGGCGCTCCTCGAGCTCGGCAGTGAAAAGAGCTTCCCACTCCTCGCGCGTGAAGTACGGGCATGCAAGCCGTTGCGCCAACCGCACAGCAATGGCATTCTGCAACCCTGAGCGCGAAAGCACGATCTCCTCGAGCATCTTGGCGAGTCGCGGTTCCTTGCCTGCTTCCTCCCAGGCATTAGCCAGCACCTTCTCCCAAAGTTCCTCTGCCGATTCGGGCAGCTTGGGGAGCATCATCTCCGGGCGCAGGGCGCACCTTTCCGTCGTAGTCATGAGTGTATAAAGATTCCGTTGCAGCATTCCTGCAGCATTTCATCCAGGCGATAGGTGGTTTCTGCCAGGGCTTCCCGTGCGGGGGATTCCGGCAGGCGCCACAACACCTCCCGCGCTTCTTCATTGAGCTCAAGCGCCTCATTCGCAGAAAGCCGCAAAGCCGTGTGAAAACTCTCGGTTTGGCGAAGGCGCTGCAAGTTGAAGCCGCTGCGGTTCTTCACGGCGTCGTGTACCTCGGCGGCGATATCTTCGTTGTCGGACTCCATCAGGAAAAAAATCGGCAAAGTGAGCTTCCCCTTCTGCGCGTCCGTGCCCAGCGTCTTGCCCGCTTGCGCATCCACCCCCAGCAGGTCCAGACAATCATCGTATATTTGGTATGAAATACCCAGTAGCGTTCCCATGCGGTTGAGGTGTTCCACCATCTCCTCCTGCATTCCCTGCAGCATGGCGGCCCCGCTCATCGCCATGGCGAAGAGGGTGGCCGTTTTTTTACGGATAATCTCGTAGTATTCTGCCCGCGTCATGGCCACATCCCACAAGCGGGTGGATTGTTCGACTTCTCCCTCGCAAAGGTCACGCGTAGCCAAGGCCATGCGTTGGTTGAAGCGCAAATCGCCGATGCGCGTCCCCAGCACCATGGCTTGCGCCAGAAGTGTATCGCCCAGCAGCACAGCCAACTCATTTCCCCACAGGGCGTTAGGTGTCGGCCGATCGCGGCGTGTATCCGCCTTGTCCAGCACGTCATCGTGCACCAATGAGGCCATGTGAAGCATCTCAAGCAGGGCTGCAAAGGAGATATGCTCCTCTTTGATGCCGCCCGTAGCAGCAGCCGTGAGAAGCACCAGTCCGGGGCGAATCATTTTGCCCCGGCCCATGCACAGATGAGTCATGTACTCGCGCACGTGCGGCTGAAAGTCAGTTGCCTGTGAGGCAATTTTGGCGCGCACGCGCTGCATCTCGTTTTTGATAAGGCGCAGATGCTCTTTATGGTGACGCAATTTACTGAAAAAGGGAAAGCTCATGGGGAGCATAAACGCACCCCGCGCAAACGGGGCGTGCGACCTTTTTAGCAGAGAAACGCGCACTTGGCAAGCAGATTCATTTCCTTTGCGCCCGCAGATACCCCATATTCTCATTGACATTTCGGCTCGCGGCAGCTATGCTGGCGGCATGCGGATAGTGACATCAAAGAGGGAGTTACGCGCGGCTTTGGCTAAAAATGCGGCAAGTCCTCGGGTGCTGGTCCCCACTATGGGGGCGCTGCATGCCGGGCATGCCTCTCTGCTGCGCGAGGCGCGCGAGCTGGCGGGTGATACCGGGTGCGTGGTGGCGTCGGTTTTTCTGAATCCTACTCAGTTTGATCAGGCTGCGGACTTAGAGAGCTATCCGCGAACTCCGGAGCAGGATGCCGAGTTGTGCGAGAATGCCGGGGTCGATATCCTTTTTATGCCGGATGCTCAACAGATGTACGGGGAGGGATGCAGCATCAGCGTCCATGAGTCCGCGCTCTCCGGTGTGTTGTGCGGGGCGAGCCGTCCCGGACATTTTGATGGCGTCTGTCTCGTTGTAGCCAAACTTTTTAACTTGGTGCAGCCCACAGACGCCATCTTCGGCGAGAAAGACTACCAGCAACTTGCCGTGCTGCGCCGACTCGTGCGCGACCTGGACTTCCCCATCGCTCTCCACGCCGCCCCGATCGTTCGTGAACCGAATGGTCTCGCCGTCTCAAGTCGCAATGTGCGACTCACGCCCGACCAGCGCGCCCAAGCCCCGCAGCTCCACGCCGCACTCCGGCAGGCTGTGGATGCTTATTGCAGTGGAGCGACAGTTGGCGCTGTGTGTTCCCAAGTGGTGCGGCAGTTGGACGCTTTGCCGGGCGTGAAGGTAGACTATGTGAGGCTGGTGCACCCGCAAACCTTGCAGACCCTGCAGTCAGACGCTACGTGGGAGCAGGCGGCCCTCATAGCCGCTGCCGTTTTCTTTGGAGAAGTACGCCTCATCGACAACATCCAAATCCCCCCTCGTTCATGATACAGGCCATCGATTTGCACCGCAGCTACGCCATCGGCTCCAAAAGGGTGGAGGTGTTGCATGGACTCAACTTGCGCATCAACCCAAATGAAAAGGTGTTTCTATGTGGGCCGAGCGGCGCGGGCAAAACGACGCTCATGTACACGCTCGCAGGCTTGGAGCAGCCTCAGCAGGGACGTGTGCTTGTAGACGGGCAGGACATCTATGCGCTCTCCTTGCGTCAGCGTGCCTTGTTCCGTAATAAAACGATGGGCTTCATCTTTCAGAATTACATGCTCATGCCCGAGCTCACCGCTCTCGAGAATGCTTCATTGGCCACGGCTGTGGCAGGGCAGGAAGCTACAGAGCGCGTCATCGCCCTCTTGCAGCGCGTGGGACTGGCGGATCGCCTCCACCACCTCCCGTCTGAGCTCTCCGGCGGTGAGCAACAGCGCGTAGCCATCGTGCGCGCCTTGGCGCACGACCCCGCCATCATCTTTGCCGATGAGCCCACCGGCAACCTCGACTCGCGTAACGGCGCTCAAATCCTTGACTTGCTCTTTTCTTTGGCGGATGAGCGTGGCAAGACGCTCGTCATCGTGACTCACGATGCCCAAATTGCGACCCGTGGCGATCGCGTGCTCATGATTCGCGACGGGCAAGTGGCGGAGTCATAGAGTGCAGTTGACGGAACGCCGCCTGCGTTCGTATGACGTATTTTTGGACAACTTTCGCAGGCCGGGCTTGACCGATCAGGTGCTTTTAGTGTAAAATAAAGCCGTTCAACGATCTTTCGCACCATTATGAAGAAGTTCGCTACTACATTGTCGGTATTTGCAGTTGTTATCAGCTCTCTGGTGGCGACAGCCGCGGCGGAGGTGAAAGTGGCCTCTGTGAATATGAGTGAGCTGCACGTCATGTTTTACAAGCGTGTGGATGCAGAAAACGACCTGCGCAAGCAGGTGGACGCTATCCGCGAAGAGATTACCACGCGCCAAGAGAAGGTGAAAGCGCTCGAGCAGCAGCTGATGGGTATTCAAAAGCAGGTGGATCCCACGCTTTCGGAGGCCGCTGTCAAGAAGCTGCGCGAGCAGTTTTCCTCGGTGAAAAACGAGTACGATGCTGAGCGCCAAGAGTACGAAACTTTTGTAAAGCGCCGCCAGCTCGCAATCAGCGATATGCGCTTGCGTATGAGTACGTTGCTGTCTCGGGAGATGCATGAGGTTGTGCAGGCAGTGGCAGCAGAGGAGGGGGTCGACATCGTGATTGACTCCTCGGCCATCAGCCAGGCCCCGGGCGGTCGCGTCTTCCCGTACGTGAAGCCGAGTATGGACATCTCCGAAAAGGTCATTAAGCGGTTGAATGCGGACGCTCCGGCAGGGTTTGATGCTCAGGCCGAGTTGCAGAAGTTCCGCAGCGCTGTGCAGCAGGGCGCTGCTGCCCCCTCTGCTGGCGAGGATGTTGCCCCGCAGCCCGAGGCCCCTGCCGCCAAAGAGTGATTTTTAAGTGGGGGCGGCGGGAAATCCTGTGAGTTTGGTTTTTCGTCGTCCCTCTTGTGGTGCATAACAAGTCCCGCGCATGACTCTCTCCGCAGCGGATATCTTGCAACTCACCGGGGGCGTCTTGGTGCAGCCTTCCCGTGTGGATGAGGTGCCGACTATCGCCGGGGTTGCGCCCTTGGCTGATGCCGGCCCGGGAGAGGCTTCCTTCCTTGGCAACGAGAAGTATTACAAGGATTACGTGGCCACGAATGCGTCGCTCGTTTTGGTGCCGCCGGGAGTGCCCGATAAGCCTCAGGGCGTTGCGCTTGTCGAAGTCGAGAATCCATCGCTGGCATTCAACGCTCTGGTGGATGTTTTCCTGAAGGTGGGCAACGATTTTAAGCCGGGCATACATCCCAGCGCCATTGTTGACCCCACGGCGCAGGTGGATGCCTCCCAGGTGCGCGTGCAGGCCGGGGCTGTCATTGAGGCCGGGGCGAGTGTTGGTGCGGGGACGGATATTGGCCCGGGATGCGTGATAGGCAAGCATGTGCGTATCGGCGATCGTTGCCGTTTGTACGCTCGGGTCGTTGTGCGCGAGCGCTGCATCTTGGGCAATGATGTGGTGGTGCAGCCGGGGGCCGTCATCGGGTCAGATGGCTTTGGTTTCCTCCTCAACAAAGAGACTGGTCGCTATGAAACGGTGGATCAGGTGGGCATTGTTGTCATTGAGGACCATGTGGATATCGGCGCCAACACCACCATTGATCGCGCGCGGTTCGGCCGCACAGTCGTCGGCGAGGGTTCAAAAATTGACAATCTCGTCCAAATCGGTCACAATGTCACTATCGGCAAGCATACTGTCATCGTCTCACAAAGCGGTATTGCGGGCAGTTCCCATCTGGGCAATTATGTGACTGTAGCTGCTCAGTGCGGCATTGCCGGGCATCTGCACATTGGCGACCAGGCAATTCTCGCCGCCCGCACGGGGGTGATGGCCGACCTGCAGGGCGGGCAGCCTTACTGGGGTTCGCCCAGCGCCCCTTTCAAAGAGGCCATGAAACAGGCCGCTGCGCTTCGCAAATTGCCGGAGGCGCTCAAGGCCATGCAGGCGCTCAAGCGTGAGGCGGAGGAGCTGCGCTCCCGCCTGAGTAAGCGCAAGTTTTTCTGAGCTGAAATCCCGTCCATGTTCTCCGCTGAATTGTATCGCCCGAATGCCGCCATCATCTACCGCCGCAGCAATGGGCAGGTTCTGGTGTGCGAACGGGTAAAGCCATCGGGTGCGTGGCAGTTCCCACAGGGGGGAGTCAAGAAAGGAGAATCGCCTAGGGATGCCGCTTGCCGCGAGGGAATGGAGGAAACGGGATTCCGCCCAAATGAGTATGACATCGTGGCAGAGCACGGCCCTTACCGCTACGACTACCCGCCGACCGAGCGCGAACGGGTGTTGCGCAAGCGCGGCATCCCCTACGCCGGCCAGGAGCAACACTATTTCCTGTGTCTCATGCGCGATGATAACGCCGAGCCCTGGCTGGATTACAAAGAATTTTGCTCCTTCCGATGGGTGCAGCCGGAGGAATTCGACCTCAATTGGCTTCCGGACTTCAAGCGCGAGGTGTACCGCCAGGTGCTGCGCGACTTTTTTGGGGTAGAAAAGTCGTAGAGCATACCTGACCCGGCGACGGGTGACACTTCCCCTCCAAAACATGCAGCCCATCGCTCACATTCGTTCGCCGTATGCAGAAAAATTCGGCGTGCCGCGCCAGAGCGGTCTCGCCCCGCATGCACAGGCGAGCATCGTCTTCACTCCCCAGATCACCCACGAGCACGTACGCGGTTTGGAGAGTTTTTCGCACATTTGGCTCATTTGGGGATTTCACGAAGTGGAAGCGGGGCATGTGCATCCCACTGTGCGCCCGCCGAGGCTTGGGGGAAATACGCGCATGGGCGTCTTTGCCTCGCGTTCGCCTTTTCGCCCAAATCCCATCGGGCTGTCCGCCGTGCGGCTTTTGGCAGTGGAGCCAGGGCCCCTGCTGCGTATCGCCGGGGCGGATTTGGTGAATGGCACCCCCATTTACGATATCAAGCCCTACCTGCCATATGCTGACAGCATTCCCGGCGCGAGCTCCGGTTTTGTGGACAGCGTTCCTCGCGCTCTGCTCGCTGTTGAGTTGCCCGAGCGTTTGCCGCAGGACCTTCCACCGGGCTACCGGGAGGCTCTTTGTGAATCTCTGGCCCAGGACCCGCGTCCCGCCTACCAAGATGATCCCGACCGGGTGTACCACATGGTTTTCACCCCCTGTGAACTCGACTTCACCGTATCGCAGGGCGTGCTGCGCGTATCAGCCATCCGCCGTTTGCCATGAATGCGCCTGTCCAGCCTTCGTCTCCCGGTGCGCCGCGCCGCGGTGCGGGCGAGGCAGTGTGCATCTGTTGCGCCGGGCAAATAGTACGCTCCAGCGTGCGCGGGGAGCAGGCCCCCGGCGTGCCGTGGACTGATTCGACTCTCGTACCTGTCTTCTCTGCCACCAAAGCGGCAGCTGCTGCGTGCTTCTTACAAGCGCTGGAAGAGCAGGGGAGCAGCCCGGCTCTCCAGCTCGGCGAACTTTGGCCGCATTTCCCCGCGCCGCATTGCACTGTCGAGCACCTGCTTTCGCATCAAGTCGGTCTCGCTGCCTGGGGCGAATCTGCCCCTATTGATGATTTAGAAGCCTGCCGCGCGGTAGTGGAGCGCAGCTTGCCGCTGTGGGCGCCGCCGCAGCATGGCTACCATCCGCACACCCTCGGCCCCATGCTCGATATCTTCATGCGTGCCCTCACCGGCATGCGCATCGCCGACTTTTGGGAAAAGCGCGTGCGTCGCCCGCTCGGGCTTGACTTCTACATCGGCCTCCCTCTGCATCTCGCCGAACGCGTGGCCGTTCTACAGCCCCCGCGTGTCCATGGACGCCTGCCGGATACCCCCTTTTACCGCGCATACTTCGATCCTTCCTCGTCGGTTTATCGTGCTTTCAACTGCGTGACCGGTCTGCCCTCCCCGCGTCACATGAACACCCCTTTCGGCCTCTCCTGCGCCTGCCCTGCGCGCGGCGGCATCGCTTCGGCGCGCGGGCTGGCGCTGTTTTACCAGGCATTGCTCGGGCAGCTTCCCGACTCGCCCTTCTCCCCTCAGGTGCTCGGGTGGATGTCTCACCCGGTGATTTCCGGGCAGGACCTCACACTTCTCTGCCACACAGCCTTCAGCTGCGGCGCCATGTGCGAACCTGTTGTTTTATTCGGTAGGGGTGGGTTTGGTCATGCCGGCGCAGGCGGTTCGTACGCATTCGCAGAGCCCGCTTATGCCCGTTCGTGTGCTTATGTCACCAATGCCTTGCAACTGGGCATTCTCCCTCCCCACAGGCGAGAACTCGATGCTCCGTGAACAGACGTTTGTCGTGGGCAATGGCCGCCCCGTCCGGCTGACGCCTTGGCGCGCCCGGGTGCGAGTCGCATTTCCAACTTCGCTCCATCGCACTCCTCTATCTCGCACATTCTCTTGACATACCGGTGCTGATGCTCTATCCTTGCAGGCATGATGGATGAGCAACTCAATGCCCTGTGCGAGGAAGCGCGAGGGTATGCCGACAAGATAGAGGGCGTGCGCGAAGCGAGTCCCGAGCTGCGTGCGGTGCTGACGCGCGGGAGCAAGGAGGTGAGGCGCAGTCTGGCGCGTTTTGAATCCAAGTTGCTGCTCATGGCTACGATCGGCTCGGTGAAGAGCGGCAAATCCACACTCACCAACTGCCTGACTCGTCGCAATCTCTGCGCTACCAAATTGGGGGTGGAAACCACGCGCCTTCCCATGATTATCCTGGCGAGCGATGACGGCACTGAGCGCATGGAACTCTTTTCCCCGCTGGCGGCGGATTCTCTGAGCGAGCAGGACCTCTTTGAGCTGGTGATTGACTACCTGCGCCATATTGCCCCTCCCGAGTTCCATGAAAAAATCTCCGTGGATCGCCGTAACATCACCCAGGCAAATTTGGATGCTTGGGCCCAGGGTCACACCAGCGCCGGCTGCGCTGCCATTTTCCTGGTAGAACCCTCTGCCCGCCTCCTTCAAGCAGGTATCGGCATCATCGACATGCCCGGCATGGATGGCCTCACCTCCAACTGGCACGATGAGGAGCTGCACGAGTGGATGAATGAAAACGCAGACTATTTCTTGCTGGTGCAGAGTTCGTTCGCCGCGCTCACACCGGACACGCGCGACTACCTCCGCGCTGCCATGGAGCGCTCGCAGCGCCCCATTCGTGTGGTGCAGAATCGCATCGAGGCCCAATTCTGGCTCTCGCCGGCCGATCAGGAGCAACAGCAGCAAGTTCAGCAAGTCACCACTCAAAAACAGCTCGGCGACTTTATTCGCAAAGTCATTCCGGGCTCGTGGGTCAACGCCGGCCTGGCCTGGTGGCAGCTTGATTTGCGTTGCCAGGAGAAGGGCCTTCCCCCCGATTCGGCCGATACCCCCTCGCGCCGCGATTCCAATCTTGATACGTTAGAAGAGGAGGTGCTTGCCGACTTGAGTCACCCGGAGATCACGCTGCGGCGCAACTCGGCGGATTACTTGCTCAAAACTCTGGAGGGACTTGACCTGCGTCTTAAAAACTTCTCTGCGCAAAGCCGCTCCCACATCTCTCATGTGCACGAAATCCAAGCATCGGTGCATCGCCTTATGGACGCTGCTCGCCTGCGCGAATCCATTGAAAGCAGCAATCTGCACGAAGGTCGCCTGCGCTGTGGTTATTTGGCGGACCAGGCGCGGCAGACCCTCAACACTCGCCTGGATGCCATTCTCGACTTAGCGGTGGATGGCTATTTCCCCCCGGATTGGATGACGCATGATATGCTCGCTCAGCCGCTCAACCGTATCCGTGCCAAGGCCGAAAACGACTTGGGAGACTTGGCTGCCGAGCAGGAAACGCATGTGCTCTCCCCCGCTAAAATCTGCGAGCTCACCGAGTTGGAAAAGGAGAAAATTGCTCAATGTGCAGATATCCTCAAACGCCGCTCGGCCGCAGAAATTGAGAAAGATTATGTGAAGGCCGTGCTCAACGCATGGGAGCACGTGCCGCTGGATTGCAGCCCCATCCCTCTGGGAGCGCTGCGAGAAACCACGTTCCTGGGTATGATCAACCGCTCCTGCAGCTACAACAAAACGGTCCCGGAGTGGCGTCGTGTCGGTCGCGAAAACATAGCCGCTCGTCTGGAGGCGTGGAAAAAGAAGGTTGGCGAGGCTCTGGATCGCTTTGTATCGAGCCGCATTGCCGCGCTGGAGACATGCCTGCTTGCGGAGCTGGAGGGTTTTGAGCAATCCGAGCAAATTGGGCGCAGCATTGCCACCGCTCAGGCGGATATCGAGATGGTGAATACGCTGCGCAAAAGCCTGGCGCCCACGCTGCTCACCGCGCGCCGTCTCAAGGCCCTGCAATAAATCCGCATCCCTCATGCCCATGTCGGCTGCCGCGCTCCACAACGCTTCTCCTCATGCAGAGGTTGTTTTCTACGCCGTGGGAGCTGCCCCCGTACGGCGCGAGGAACAGCGCAACTCCCTGTGCGCCTCCGGTTGCGTGCGGCTCGGCGTGCTGCGTTTGCGCTCCGCTTTGTTGCACCGTTTGCTGCTCGAAATGTCTGTGCAAACGGGCGGTTGGATGAGCGCGAACAGTCCCTTTGCCCGGGCGGGGCTCTTCCCGGCGAACGCAGCTTGGGGCGCCTACAATCCTGCCGATTTCCCCGATACCTGCTTCCCGGATATCGGCAGCACCAGGCTGGGCACCGAACGAACCGGCAATCTTCGCGGTTTTCGCGTGCCGGATCCGCCCGGCGCCGGTCGCACATTTCTGATGCTTCATTTTGCGGAGCGTTATGGGTCGGAAGGCTGCATTTCCACCCCGGATGCAGCCGCTTGGCGCACCTTTTGCTCCACGATGGCCGACTTGCATGCGGCGGGAATTCTCTCCATCCCTTTGCGCATTTGCTACTGTCCGCTCTGATTACTTCCTCTTCCCGAAAAACCAAGCCACACAGAACACGACGCCAAGCAGCAAGATGATAGTGGCGCCCAAGTGCAGATTCAGCGGGTAAGAGATGAAGAAGGCCAGCACGGAGCACCCGGCTCCTATGCAACCACCGCCCCAAAACATCGTGGAAGCTCGGTTGCTGAGCAGGCGCATAATTCCACCGGGCGCCACCAGTAGTCCCAGCGTGAGCAACGCCCCAACTGCCTGGAGGGAGGAAACAAGCGCCATCACAATGAGAGCGTACACAGCGTAGCTGATGCCGCGGGTCGGCAGTCCAAGACTGGTCGCAGTGCGCGCGTCAAAGAGCCAGAGCAGTAGCGGTCGTTGGAAGAGGGTGAGTCCAAGCAGGGCCGTGGCGCCAATGCCGTAGGCTATGCAGAGATCGGCAAAGCTCATGCTCATGATGTTGCCGAAGAGCCAGTCATCCACCCTCTGTTGCAGACCGAGGCGTACGAGAATAACGTAACCGAGCGCAAAGGCGGCGGAGTGAATGATCGAGAGCGCGGCATCGTGGTGCAGCACTGTGCTGCGCGCCACAAAAAGTGAGCTGAGTCCCACCAGCAGTCCCGCCACCACTGCTCCTGCCAGGGCGCTCCATTGTCCCAGCCCGAAAAGCAGGATGCCCACGGCTATGCCGGGCAGCAGCGCGCAGCTCACCGCACCAATTTGCAGGGACGAGCGCCTCAGCACCACCAGCGCGCTCACATAACCATCCACAAAGCCGATCACGGCACAGGCCCATAGCGTGCGCAGCGCAATGGGTTCGGCCAGATACTGGAGAAAGTCCTTCATGAGTACGTGCACTGAAGATTTTCCCGAGTGAGCGTCTGCGCGCAGGGGCCGAAGCCCATCTGCTTCCCCTTGCGTAGCAGAAGTGCGTAGTCGAAGTAGCTCGCGGCATGGTCCACATCGTGGTAACTCGCGATGACCAATCGCCCTTCGTGTGCAAGCTCGCCCAGCAGCTCGCCCAGTGCGCCCGCGCCCGGAGCATCCAGCCCGGTGAAGGGCTCGTCCAGCAGCAGGATATGCGCCTCTTGCGCCAGCGCTCGCGCCAGGAAAACGCGTTGCAGCTGCCCGCCGGAAAGTTCGCGTATCTGTCGGCGCTGCAAATCGGCGATGTGCAGCGTGTGCATGGCCTTATCGACCATGAGCGCATCGTGCTCACCCGCTGCCCGCCAGGGACCGAGCGCGGGGTAGCGACCCATCTCCACCAGCTCGCGCACGGTGATGGGGAAGGAAAGGTCCACCTGGCTGCGCTGCGGGAGCCAGGCCACCTCGCGCCGCGTGTGGTGCAGCGCTCTGCCATCCCAAAGCACTTCGCCGTTCATCGTGCCCATCAATCCCGCCAGCACATTGAGCAGCGTGGATTTGCCCGCTCCGTTGGGCCCCATCACTGCCAGCGTGTGCCCGCAGTGGATGCTGAAGTGCAGTCTGTCGAGCGTCGGTTGGGCGGCCCGGGGGTAGGCGGCGCTCAGCTCGCGCACCTGCAGCTCGTGCGGGTGGTGGTTGGGGTTGGCCGCTCCCCAGCAAATGTGGTCTTCTGGGCTTACCATCGGAAGATGAAAGTGGTGTGCAACTCGCTCTCGCCGCTGTGGCTCCACTGCGTGTCGGCGCTTGTGCGCAGTCCTGCGGGCATGATTTCCAGGGTAACGGCCTGGTTGGTGGTGGGCGCGCCGGGCCACCGTGTCTGCACCTCGAGCTCCAGCGTTCTCCCCGGCGAGATCACGGGCAACGAAAGCGTGCCGTACCACGTCCCACTGCGATCAGGTTTGAGCCGCAGCAGCTCTTTGCCCGTGCGGCGTATGCAGATTTCCACGGGTTGGTCCGCGTAACGCACCAGCACGGGGGTGGGCGCAGTGATTTCCCTCGGAACGTCTGTCGGCTTTTGTTCCGCTTCGGGCGTTGGCCCCTTTGCGAAGTAGATCAGCGGCGCCCCCGCCGCCATCACTCCCAGCAGGGTGTAGCCTATCACAGCAATGGGGTGGTTCATCGTCATTTCTTTTCACACAAAAATCCTTCGCACACGGCGCGCAGGTTGTTGCGAAACAGGGTTTCGTACGTCGGCTGGCCGGGCGCTACTCCATCCATGGAGAGTTCCCCCACTTCGGCGCCGGCAGCCGCCGCTATATTCTGCAAAAAACGCGGAGCCTCGCGCAGCTCGGCGTACACTCGCCGCACCCCCCGCCGCCTCAGCTCGCGGGTCAACTGCGCTACGCTCGCCATATCCCCTTCGCCCTCTGCTGCCGCTCCTTGCACCGCGATGGGATGCAAACGAAACGCCGCACAAAAATGGCACATGGCGGCATGCTCGGTCACAAGCGTGCGGCGCTCCTCCGGCACATGAGCCAGCGCCAGTCGTGCCTCGCGAGTAAGTTCGTCCATAGCCTGCGCATAGGCTGTCAGTCGTGCGCGGATCGCTTCTTGTTGCTCCGGCAATTCTTCCGACAGGGCCAGGGCCAGCCCAAAAGCGGCCCGTTTCATGTTCTCCGGTGCATTCCACCAGTGCGGATCAAGGCTGCCCTCAGGGGTCATCACCTCCGGCGCCGCGTCTCCCAGCTCCAGCACGCGCACCGGCGGGTTGGCCGCGGAAAAAACCTCGCGCAGCGCTCCCAAGTACGGCTCCACTCCCTTGCCGCAGGCCAGGATCAGCCGACTCCGCACCGCCGCCGCCAGCTCCTGCGCGCCGGGTTCAAAACGGTGCAGTTCACCATGCGGTGGGAACAAGTCCACAACCTCCACATCCTCTCCGCCCACGCGCCGGGCCATTTCACTGAGCAGCGGGTGCAGGCTTGCCACGCGCACAGCTCCCCCCCACGCAATCTGGGCGGCAAACAGCGCTATGAGCATGATAAAACGCATGGCCTGAGCATAACCGTACCTCCCGATTTTGTCAATGTTTTCGCCTATCTCCACGGGACAAGTGCATGAGAAAATGCGTCTGCCACTGCGAATGCTCGTCGGCAAGGCCTGGAGGACGGCTCCGCTCCCTCGTTTGCTGCGCGAGCTCACGCTCAAGCCCGCATCATTCCAGTTCGTCATTCCCCGATCAGGTCAAACTCTTCCGAGGCAGAGCCTTTGCGCTACCCGTACGCTGTTACTAACCGCGCTGACGCGAGCTCTCCTCATAGGTCTGTCAGGCGTGTCGCAAATCGTCAATAGGCAGACTCCGTCTGCTTGGCGCTGCAATCCCGGCCACCTAGGAGCGATTCCAAATTGTCTCCTGCCGAAAATCCTCCAGGAGGGCGGGACAGTCACGAAGCAAGCTAAGCTTGGCGGCGAGGTTGTTTCCCGTCCGGATAAGTTCACGGACACGGCGGAGTCTACCCGTGATGGCGGCCGGTGTGTCCTGAACTCCAAAATATCCCTCGATCAGCGCTTCGTGCTTCTCCAAATCAAATGCCACAGCATTGCCAATCGACGAAAGAACGAAAGGAGAATGCGTGGTGACAATAAACTGTATTTTCGGGAAAAGAGAGGTGAGAATGGGCATCACAAGCCGCTGCAATTCGAGGTGCAGATGCGTCTCCACCTCATCGATAAGCACGATTCCCGGCTGCAGACTCCCCGGATCGTAAATGGCAAACGCATTTTCTCGTGCGTTTGCCCTGATTCCCCGATGTCTTTTGTTGACATTTTCCGCCTGCTCCCTATAATGTTGGGCGTATGGATACCAAACAGAGCATAGCCATTGGGGCGGATCACAAAGGGGTGGATTTGAAGCAAGCAGCGGTCGAAATGCTCAGAGAGTGGGGGTATACGGTCGAGGATGTGGGGACGATGAGCAAGGAATCTTGCGACTACTCCGACTATGCGAATGAGGTGTGTCGGCGCGTGGTGGATGGTCGGGCGGATCGCGGCATCCTTATCTGCTTTTCCGGATTGGGAATGAGCATTGCGGCCAACCGCTGGCGCGGTGTGCGGGCCACTCTCGTACGCACGCCGCAGATTGCCGCGCTCTCCCGTCAGCACAACGACGCCAATGTCATGTGCCTGGCCTCGGCTTTCATCACGCCGGATGATTTGGATGACATCCTGCACGCATGGCTCATTGCCGAGTTTGAGGGGGGCCGACATGTCCAACGGTTGCTGAAAGCAAGTGGTTCTCCCTTGGCCGTGACTGACCCGGAGCTCGCCGGCTACATCGAGGAGGAACGCCGCCGACAAAACAACAACATTGAGCTGATTGCTTCCGAAAACTTTGCTTCCCCCTCCGTCATGGAGGCGCAGGGTTCCGTGCTCACCAACAAGTACGCCGAGGGCTACCCCGGCAAACGCTGGTACGGCGGCTGCGAGGTGGTGGACAAAGTGGAGCAGCTTGCCATTGACCGCGCGAAAGCTCTCTTTGGCTGTGAGCATGTGAATGTGCAGGCGCACTCCGGCTCTCAGGCCAACATGAGCGTGTACCTGGCTTGCTTGCAGCCCGGCGACACCATCCTGAGCATGGACTTGGCCCACGGCGGACACCTCTCCCACGGCTTCTTTGCCAACTTCTCCGGCAAACTTTACAAAGTGGAACACTACGGCGTCAATCCTGATACCGAGTGCATCGACTACGATGCTCTGGCCGCCAAAGCGCGCGAGGTGAAGCCCGCGCTCATCCTCGCCGGAGCCTCCGCTTACTCGCGCACTATCGACTTTGCCCGCATCCGCCAAATTTGCGACGAGGTGGGCGCCATCATGTTTGTGGACATGGCGCACATTGCCGGTCTTGTGGCCGCGGGCGTGCATCCCTCCCCCGTGCCGTACGCCGACTTTGTGTCCACCACCACACACAAGAGCTTGCGCGGGCCGCGCGGCGGGCTGGTCATGTGCAAGGAAAAATGGGCTAAAAAACTCAACAGCGCCACTTTCCCCGGCTTGCAGGGCGGGCCTCTCATGCACGTCATCGCTGCCAAAGCCGCTTGCTTGGGCGAGGCGCTCAGACCTGAATTCCGCACCTATGCCGCCCAGATTGTGAAAAATGCGAAGGCTATGGCCGACCGGCTCGCCGAGCTCGGTTACCGTATCGTTGCCGGCGGCACAGATAATCATTGCTTCCTCGTTGACCTCAGTGTGAAAGGCCTCAATGGCGCCGAGGCTCAGGTCGCTCTCGATCAAGTCGGCATCACCGTCAACAAAAACGCGATTCCTTTCGATAAAGGCAGCACTTCAACCCCCTCCGGCATTCGCATCGGCACTCCTGCCGTCACCACCCGTGGCATGAAAGAGCAGGATGTCTGCCAGGTCGCTTCCTTCATCGACCGTTGCCTCGCCCTCCTCATTGAGCAGAAAAAACAGCCCACTCCCGGCGCTTACGATGCTCTGCGCGATGAGGTGAGCCAATTTAATCGCAACTTCCCCTTGCCGGGTTGATGTTGAGAGGCGCCGCGCGATTGCGGAGGCTGAGGCACATCTGCGCGGGAGGCTCACCTCGCGGGGGCTTGTCTCTCGCTCCCTCCCGTTTCTCCTAGAAGTCGTATCGAGCGCCCACGCCGAGGTTCCACGCCGTCATCGCATCGCGGATATCTGCGCCCGCATTGAAGTAGATGAGCGTCTGATCCGAGATGGGAACGCGCAGCGACGCCCCTAGCTGGAGCGCAGTCTTGCCCACCTCAGCCCCCTTCACCGAGCGCGTCAGCGATGGAAGCGCTTGCAGCGACGTGCTCACCTCTCCCTGCGAATCCCCGAAGTCCTGCGCGATATTCGCACGCAGCTCCAGTTGCGCCGTCCGGTTGAACGCCTCCTCGCCCACGCTGGTGATATACCTCGCGCCTATGGCCAAGGTGGTCGTCGTCCAATCTTGCTCGCCGACATTCAGGCCCACCCCCTGGCCCTCCAGCCCGCTCTCCTCGTAGCCTCTCATGTTCGTCTTCATGACGGACGCTGCAAACAGCGGCTGCACAATCCTGGTCTGCTCCATGTCCAAGGGAATGTCATAGGTCGCCTCGTAGAGCAAACCGGCCACCCAGCCGCTCGTGCTCCCATGAGCCCGGTAGAAACCGTCTCCGTAGTTCACCGTGCGGGTGAGTTTGGCCTGGTTGAGCCCGAGCACGCCCACCAGGGTGTGGCCCCAGCGCCGCCGGGTGAATCGGCCCATGAGGCTCAAGTAATAGCTGTCTAGGTTGCCGTCGGCCGTGTCGGCGCAGCCTCCATCCAAATTGCCGTACAGGGCGGTGATGCCGGCGGCCACACTCGCATTCTCGGTCACATCCATCTCCAGCCCAAGGGTTCCTCCCCAGGCGTTGTACGTGTAGCCGGGCTCGTAATCATCCCCATCTTGCACATTGATGAAGTCCCCCGTGGCCTCCACCCAGAAATGCGTGTAAGGCAGGGATTCGTAGGCGTAGCTCTCATCCAGCCCCATCATGCCGGCCCGGTCGCGCATGCGCAGCATTTGCGAGCGCAGAGCATCCCGCTGGGCTGTGCCCAGAATGGGCGCAGCGCTGCCCGCAACCCCGGCGAGCGTCTGGGCCACCTTTTCCGGGTTGGATTGCAGGTTGTTGGCGGCCCACACCATCATCTTGAGCATCTCCGTCTGAGAGGTCATGGGGGCAGTTTGTCTGGCGGCCCAGAGCATATCCGCCCCGGCCAGAGAATTCTGCTTGTTCGCGGCGGCGCCGGAGAAGATGTTGTCGAAGTTGGCCTCCGCATTGAGAACAATCCCCGTGCCCGGCCGGTAGGTTGCTTCCACGTTCTTCCAGTAAATGAGGAAGGACCCTCCCAGCTCCAATTCCAGCTCCTGGTTGAGCTCTAAACCTTCAATGTACTGATCTTCAATGATCACGTAGTCCTTCACGTCCTGGGGGTTATTCACCGCGTAGGGATTGCTCCCCACGGTTCCCACAAAGAGTTTAGCGCCCTCTTCCCATGCGAAGTTTTCTGTGGCAACGGCGGCGCCCGCTTTCGCTAAATCATCGTTGACTGCCGCCAAGTTGTAGAGCACCTCCAGGGTACCGCTTTCGCTCACTCTGACTCTGTCCGCGTTCAACTGGGTGACAGCCGCACAATCCGCGCCGTAGTCGCTCGCCTGCACCGCCAATGTGCTGCCCTCGCTCACGGAGACCATGCCGTAGTTGACTTTTTGCACATATTTCTCCAGAGAGTCACCAAGGCCAGTGAGCGCGAGACAGGCGCCGCCCTCTACGGCCAGATCGACCCCATCATCCCCCGTACTACGCAACACCTGGCGGGTCGCAGGACCCGTCACGGCTATGACGCCTTTGCTGCTCTCATCAAACGTGCCGTAGAAGTTCGCCATGCGGACATTTGAATCTGTGCTGTCGATCGTGAGGTTTCCATCCAACTTCACGTGGCCTCCCGTCTCTCCCGACGCAAGAGCCTGGTCCGCACTGTAATCGCCGCTGAACAGTCCGCTGATTAGGTCGCTATCGCCCTTAAAGTTGCTACCCAAAGTAATGCTGCCGTAGTCCTCACTTGACTCACTCTTCTTATCCAACCACACGGCCACGCCATTCAGCTTGTTCTCCCTCACGTCCAAACTGTCCTTCACAATCAGGATGCCGGAGCCGGATATGGTTCCGTTCCCTCTGGGGTCAGATGCGCTTGTTACGGCCAACGCCCCGTTGATAACCAGTTCCGCCTCACTCTCCTTGTCGCCGAAATCACCGAGCTTGGCAATGGAGCTTTCCCAGCCGTTCACGACAAGCTTTCCCTCGGACACCTTGACTTCACCTGCGCTTGTTAAGTTCCCCAAGATGCGCAAATCCGCAGCTCTGTCCTTGACCACGGTAATAGTGTTGTTTTTCACATCCAACCCACCCAAATTGTACACCATGTCCGGGTCCTCTTCGTCTTCCTCTTGTTGGAGCGTTACGGTGAGGTCCTGCTCCCCCGGATCGGCGCGCCGGTCGTCGATGGTGAGCACCCCGCCGTCCACGGTACCGATACCGGAGCTCAGATTGGTCAGCGTCACACCGGTAGTCGTCTCACCCTCTGCGGTCTTGCCATCATCAGTGAAGGAGAGCGTCATATTCTTGTCCACAATCACCCGCTTCCATTTCTTCTCGCCAGAATCGAGTGTCTCTTCCAGCTGATCCGCCCGCACATCGCCGTACAAGCTGCCCAGCCAAATGCCATCTGTGTTGATGAGTAAACGCAGTATACCGCCGTTCTTCTCGCTCATATTGCCGGAGACGATGTCGCAAAGAAGCCCCTCGCGATCAATCTCGGCCAGGACGCCGTCACCAAACTTGAAGTGGCTCTCGAACCAGGCTTGCAGTTTGGCTGCGTCGCCGAGTGTGGCTTCGTCCAAGTCCGAGAAACTTCCGTTGCTGAACCAGAGGTCAACGTAGCCTCCCACGTAATCCTCATCCTTCAGCGTCGCAATCAGGTCATTTGTCAAGTAGAACTTCACTTGGGCATTGGCGTCTTCCGAACCAAAAGACAAGCTTCCCCCCGAACCGTTAAATTGCAGCAGGTAGGTGCCGCCCGGCGATGGGGCAGCCCCCTGGCTGGCGGACGTGATGTTCTCAGTCCCCACCACAAAAGCAAATTGATCCCCCGAGCCAGTGAACGTGACGGTACTCCCCTCCCCGATCCCATGCACCCAGCCCGATTGATAGCCATCCTCATCGTCTTCGTGGAGCGTCTGTGTCAACACGACTTTCTTGAGACGCTGCCCATCCAACCCGCCCAGGTGAGAACGTCCCGCGCTCACTTCCACACTGGCCGTCAACTCCTCGGCGTTGGCCAAGCAAGCGCTGTCTTTCAGGTATATCGTTCGATCTGCGGCGCCCGAAAGGTTATTGTGGTTCAGATCCAACGTGCTGCCACCCGAGATGTTGTTCGGGGTATCGGGGTCGGGGGGCAAGACATTCCATTCCCTCTCCACATAAATGTCCCCACTGGAGCCAAAGATGGTCTTATCTGTAATCTTTACCGTGCCGCCGCCGTGCAGGCGCACCTCCTCCAACTCTCTCCCTTCTCCCCCCGCACCCTCCAGCAGGAGGGTTCCGCCGGCAGCCACGCTGAGGTTGAGGTGGGATGTTTCTTCTCCCCAATCGATGACACCGTCGCCGTTGTCCCCGGCCCGCAGGGTAAAGCTGCGCGTGCCTCCGTCCACGCGGATGGCATAGTCGTCCTCTTCTTCCAGGTCGCCAAAGGTGAAACTGGGGGCGACAAGGGTGTAATTCCCCGTATTTTTGCCCACCACGATTCCGCCGAGGTACATGGCGAAATCCGCCTCCACAACTCCGGCGGCTCCCACGGTCGAACTGCCTTCCATGGTGGCATTGTAATCCGCTATAGCTTTTTCGCGATCTTCCCGGTACTGCTCCCACTTTTTGTTGCTGGCATCAGCCGGGGGAGGTTCCGGAAGATCAGGACCGTCAAAGCGGCGCTGTGTACCGGCGGCCATGAAGCGCAGCTTGTTCCATGTGGTCCCATGCTCCGATCCGTACAAATCCCCCACCGTCTTGTTCTTCTCATCCCCAACAACGCCGTATTGGTCGGCCACGACAAGTTCCCCATTATCCGGATCGTCTTTATCCGAGCTGAAAACCTCGTACAGTCCCGGTCCGCCGGCTTTCTGCCCCCCGTTGTTCCCGCTCTTCAACTTGCCTGCGCCGCCCACTACATACTCGTTGACCTGGGTGACCACGTAGGCGTACGACACCGTGACCTGCAGCCAACTTGTATCTTCCGTATCCTGTGTAGATGCGTAGAGGTCCGTCAGCCCCTGCCATGAATCACTCGGGCCAAGGGAACGTGTGGCAGTCTGATAGAACATTGACCCAGAATCGCCCGAGGCATTGGCGGTGCCGCTCCAGAAAAAACCGACCTTGTCACGGACGTCCCCGTACCTTTTGCTGTTGAGCGTACCATCGGGATTCCACACCAAATCATAGCCCTTCGAGGGATACAGCGTATAGCCGTCCCAGGAGTGACTAGAACCGTTACTCCAACCGTAACCGCCCACTTCGAGTTCTCCCAACACGGCGTTCGGATTGACGCTGACAGAGAAATTATCCCGATCATAGATCTGGGTCGTTTGGTCAAAAACAAGCGACTTTACTGAGCCGAATGTAAAATTGTCTCCGTGATTCTTGATGACAAAGTTAACAACCCACGCCACATTTCTCGACAACCCGTTGGGCAATCCCGGCAACTGCGTCAGGTCAAGGTGCAGCCAACCGTCCCGAGTTTCATCTTTTTCCCATAAACCCGTGATATTGACATTTTCTCTGTGGAACGTCTTAGTTTTCGCCCCTTGGGCAATCGGCATGGCAGCCATGAGAGCCGCAAGAAGCCCTAACGGAAGGTGTAGTTTCATAACGCAGAATGATTCAGGGGTAATGGTGGCACAGCCCAAGACACTGCAGGATGCGCGTACGCAAACCGGTCTTTTCGCAGACTTCTTGCAGTCTATCTCATTTCAAAAGAGATGTCCACTATTTTTTTCGCATTTTGCAAAAAAAATCTTGCACTTATTCTCCCTCTCTTCCTTCCCCCTCATTTCTCTCAACAGACTGATACAAAAAAACTACTCCACGCATCTCGTTTGAAAAAGACTGAGAAGGAACACGAATTGAAACGCTCCCGAACGTGCACCTCTTGAGAGCAGATAACAAGGGCGAAATTTCATTTTTCTCTAACTTGAAATAATATTGAAAAATTGATCATGAATCATTTACATGGAATTCATGGGTATATCGCTTTTGAAAAGAGATAGACTACGGAAAGTCTCCAAGGGCGCGACTGCTCGTGTTGCCGCCGCCTGAGCTGTGCTGTCATTGTCACCGACCCATTCTCTGTTATGAAACTACACCTTCCGTTAGGTCTTCTTATGGCTCTCATGGCTGCCATGCCGATTGCCCAAGGGGCGAAAACTAAGACGTTCACCAGAGAAAATGTCAATATCACGGGTTTATGGGAAAAAGATGAAGTTGATGACGGTTGGCTGCACCTTGACCTGAGGCAGTTGCCGGGGTTGCCTAACGGGTTGTCGGCAGAAATGACGTGGGTTGTTAATTTCGTCATCAAGAATCACGAAGATGCTCTTAGATTCGGCTCAGACAAGCGGACTGACGACTGGGCCGGTGTTGATGATCGGACTAATTTCTCCGTCCGCATCAACCCGCGCGACTCGGGGGGGAGAAGACTCGATGTGAACGGTTACGGTTGGGGTGAAGGTTCTGGTTGGAAATGGTTCAACTATACGCTGTATCCCTCGAAGGGTTATGATTTGGTGTGGAATCCCGATGGTTACCTCAACAGCGAAAGGTACGGGGACATTCGTGATAAGGTCGGTTTTTTCTGGAGCGGCACGGCGAATGCCTCGGGCGATTCTGGGACAATGTTCTATCGTACTGCCACAGATTCCCTTGGCCCGGATGAGACATGGCAGGGGCTGACAGACCTCTACGCATCTACACAGGATACGGAAGATACAAGTTGGCTGCAGGTCACGGTGTCATACTCTTATGAGGTCATCCACGAAAACGAGTATGTGGTGGGTGGCAAGGGGGAGCTGCTGGCAGACACAAATGGCTTGGAAGAGGGAGGACCGGGACTGTATGAACTTTACAGGTCCGATTCGGATGACTACGATGGGACGGAGTTATGTGTAGCCGACCAGTACGGCGTGGGGGACGATTACGGAGCCACCGTGGGACAGTTGTACGGAGAGCAGCATGGGGAGGACTGGAATAAACTGTGTTTTATGGCTGAGGGCACGCAGAGGCGCTTTCAGGAGAGCTTGGGTAATCCGGATCAATTCAAGCCCGATGGCGATCCTGATGGTCTGGAGCCGGATCCTGAGGAGGTTCGGGTGGGAAACGCCGCGGTAGGCCAGGCCGGGGACGTGACGGCCGATTTCAACATGTACCTCGGCGGAATCGTGGTGAGCAAAAATACGGGGAACTACACGCTTATCGCCCCCAATTTTTTCTTTGGCGGTTTGGAAGATGCCGATGATGCCATCCGCATGAATAGCGGCGGATCCAGCACCTTTACTCTGCAAGCTAAGGGCGATGGCGCCGATGACCCCGTCGGCGTCATCGATTGGGGAAAGGAAGGCAATTCCGTCAAACTCTATGTAGCCGCCGGTAAGACCCTTGTGCTGAAGGGTAAAGGTGAGAATGTTTCGGGAGCGGACTTGTCCGGTGGCGGTACGGTACGGATTACAGACGAGACCATCTTTGGCTCCAGTGGGGATATTTATGTGTATGCGGGGATGGATTGGAGCAACCCCTTTTCACCCGGCCCCAGTTCCTCGGGCGGCACCACGTTTGACCTAGGCGGCAAGAACCTCCAGGAGCCCTCAGAAGAAGGAGGAGAAGGACGAACAGTCTTCTTGTACGACGGCAGTAATCTAGCCAACGCCGGGGAGCTGACGGCATCCGTACAGGTGTTCATGAGCGGAAAATCGGGGAGTTCCGACCTAGGTGGGTTGAGGGGAGATTATCTCGGGGGGGTGGACATGACATATGCGGGCAAATATGATCCCTCTCCGCAGAATCCTAACAATAAGGACGAGACGTGGGTGTCACGCAGCGTGACCGGACTTGCGAATGAGACGACAGTTCAGTTCACAACTCAGGAGGATGGCACAAATGCTTTCAAATTTGTGGTGGGGACCGGGAACATCACGACCGCCAGCCAGGGGTCTGCCCCTTCCGGTGGCGCCTACTTGCTGCGGTTTAATGGTGCGGATGGCAAGCTGGATTTTGAAGAGGGCGCTAAAGTCGAACTCTACCTGACGAATGATGTCATCAAGCAACTGCAAGACAAAAGAGACAGCAGCTATGTCGATCTCTGGTTCAGCAACGGCAGCTTCTCGGACTTGGAAGGAATGAGCGCCCTCGAACTTCAAGAATGGTTCGAGAGTCATTTCTCTTTTTCGGAGGGCATCCAGATGGGGGGAACAAAGAATCAAAAAGATTTTTACGACATCCTTTCCGGTGATAGTGGTATTTTGCGACTCGTTCTCAGTGCGGACGGCATTTGGATGGCCAGCTCGTTGGGGGACATTAAGAGATACCAGTTGGAAGAGACTCTCGACACTGGCGCGAAGAAATGGGCGCGGGTGATTGTGGACAAGGATATGGCGTTGTCCTTCACCGACGATCAGTTATCACCTCCTGATTCTGTTAAAGAGGTGACACTGGTCGATCTGAGCGCGGGCATCGATGCAGCGGGTGAAGGCGGTGTTCTCACCATCAGGGATGACCGGGCTGCGCCAGAAGAAGGAGAACCTCTGTCCTACGACCTCGTTGTGAGAATCGACCAAGAAAAGAGAGGAAACGTTGCATCCGGCTTGAGGGGGCTGACGGTGGAGGACGATACCATCACCGTGATCAAGGAAGGGGATCAGGACCTGCTCATCTGGGGTGACTTCACAAGCAAGGGTAAGGTGGAGGTGGCTGAAGGCAAGCTGTACGTCGGAGGAGATTTGAAAGACGCGAAGGAGGTGACAGTGACTGCGGGCGAGCTGGACATCCAGGGGAACATAAAAGATGTGGGTGAAGTCGAGGTGTCCGAGGGAAAGATCGTCGTGAACGGCTGGGAAAGTTCCATTGCCAAGCTCGGTGATTTCGGCAACGGGGAGAGTGAGGCGGAACTGGTTATCAATGGGGCGCTAACTATAACGGATGCATCTACCCCCGGAGGGAACGGAACCATATCCGGCTCCGGCATCTTGATTGTGAAGAACAAGTTGGAGATGCATGACAACAGGCTGGATGGCGTGGCCGTGTGGCTGGATAAAAATGAGGAGGGCTACGGAACAATTGTCCTGGGCAAGAGCGATAAAATCAGCGGGCTGTTCAGCGGCGATTACAGCGCGGATCAAACTCTTGCGTCAGGAGAGGTGAACGATGGCATGGTGAAATTGAAAGCCACCCTCACAATCGACAGCACTGGTTCAAATGTTCGTATGGCGGATTTCTACGGCACGTTTGATGAGACCAGCGCTGGCGGCGGTATCGTCGTGACGGGTTCCGTCACCTGCCAAATGTTGCGCAGTGAGGGGGGTGACGGAATCGGTCTAACTGTGCAAAATGGAGGCTATCTCGCGCTTGCCGGTAGAGGAGCCGAGAAGACAGATCATGTGCAAGAGGCCCGGTACGGGACGGTCTCCGTGAGAGAGGGCAGCACATTGGCGGTGCAGGCGAACGGCTACGGCGCGGATTATGCGACTGTCACCCAGTTGAACGCGGACAGCGTCAGCGTGAGCAAAAGCGGTACCCTGGAGGTGCTCTACAACTTGGCAGCAGTGGGTGGTGATTTCACGAATGTAGGCCCCGCCATCGTTACGGACAAATTCGCATGGGGGGAGGGCGCCAAACTTTTTGTGGGAACCATGGGGTTTGATCCGTACGGAGTGAGTAACCAGAAAAACCTGGACAGCGTGATAATTAAAGATCGGGGTGAAGGTTGGGACATTGAAGGTTTAGAGGACGGCCAGGAGTTGGAATTGGAGTTGGGAGGGTCCTTCCTCATTTACTGGAAGAATGTGAAAGCAACCTACCTGTCAGACCGGGGAGGGGTTGTGCTCAGTGCGGAGGCCAACTTCGACAACATCTTCTCCGGCGCCGCCGCGAACAAGCAGAATTCTCTGGCCGGGGCGGATATGCTCTGGGCCGCCAGACAAACTGCCCCCATGACCTCTCAGACGGAGATGCTCAAGATGATGGTGTGGGCCGCCAACAACCTGCAATCCAACCCGGAAAAGGTGGCCCAGACGCTCGCCGGGGTTGCGGGCAGCGCTGCGCCCATTCTGGGCACAGCCCAGCGGGATGCTCTGCGCTCGCAAATGCTGCGCATGCGCGACCGGGCCGGCATGATGGGGCTGGATGAGAGCTACGCCTACGAATCCCTGCCTTACACGCATTTCTGGGTGGAGGCCACGGGGGACTTCATCAATGTGCAAGATGGGGATGATTACGAGCCCGGCTACACGTACAACGCCTGGGGAGGAACCCTTGGGCTGGAGATGGATGTGACCGAGAATGCGAGTGTGGCCGCCGGCATCACCGCCCTGTACGGCAATTTGGATGGAGGCTGCGCCGACACGGCCGACGGCAACCTAGACAGCTATTACTTGAGCCTCATGGGCCGATTCACCCGGCGGCGCTGGGGCCACACCCTGGTGGGCGTGCTCGGGCTCAACCAGGCCAAACTCACCCGCACGGTGAACTACGGAGACGGTTTCTACCGGGCTCATGGGAGCACGAGCGGCTGGGTGGCCGGTTTGCTCTACGAGGCGACCTATGACATTCCCTTGGACATGGAGCAGACCAGGATTGTGCAGCCGCTGTTTGCAGCGTCCGTCATGAAGACGAACATGAGAGGCTACGAGGAGAGCGGGCTGGAGGGCCAGGGGGTGGGCCTGAATGTCGGCGAGCAAGATTGGACGACGACCACCTTGGCCATAGGCGCGAGGTATATCACCAGCGTGGGCGAGGAGGCGTTCAACCGGACGGCGCAACTGGAGCTGCGTGCGAATATCGCGCAGGACTTCGGGGATTCGCAGGGAGAGGTGAGCACGTCGCTGCAAGCGCTTCCATCGCTGACGCGCTCGGTGAAGGGGGCTGAGGTGGGCAAGACTGCGCTCCAGCTAGGGGCGTCGCTGCGCGTTCCCATCTCGGATCAGACGCTCATCTACTTCAATGCGGGCGCAGATATCCGCGATGCGATGACGGCGTGGAACCTCGGCGTGGGCGCTCGATACGACTTCTAGGAGAAACGGGAGGGAGCGAGAGACAAGCCCCCGCGAGGTGAGCCTCCCGCGCAAACGTGCCTCAGCCTCCGCAATCGCGCGGCGCCTCTCAACAAAATGGGGTTGACAAGTCGCGTGGACAGGAGTAGATTTTCGGCGCAATGGAAAAGAGCGAATATGTGCTGGGAACCTATGGGCGGGCGCCGATTCAGATGGACCGCGGCGAGGGGTCGTATTTGTACGATACGACGGGCAAGCGGTATGTAGACTTTTGCGCGGGGATAGCCACATGCTGCCTGGGGCATTGCCACCCGGTGGTGGTGGAAGCGCTGGAGAAGCAGGCGCGTCGGCTCATTCATTGCTCCAACTTGTACGGCGTACCCGGACAGGAGGAACTCGCCGAGTTGATTGTGCGCAAGGTGGTGGGGATAGATGGCCGGGTGTTCTTCTGCAACTCCGGGGCCGAGGCGAATGACGGCATCATCAAGGTGGCGCGCCGGTTCGGTCATCGGCGGCCGGCGGCGGATGGTTCCCCGCGCTACGAGGTGCTCACCTTTCTGAAAAGTTTTCATGGGCGTACGCTCGGCTCCATGGCCGCCACCGGACAGAAAAAAATTCAAGTGGAGTTCGACCCGCTGCTCGTTGGGTTCCGCTACGTGGACTTTAATGACAAGGATGCCCTGCGAGCGGCGCTACGCAAGGAGACCTGCGGCATCTTGCTGGAGGCCGTGCAGGGGGAGGGCGGTGTGAACCCCGTGGATGCCGACTTTCTGCGCGAGGTGGCCGCATTGTGCCGCGAGCACGACCTGCTGCTCATGCTCGATGAGGTGCAGTGCGGGTTCGCGCGCTGCGGGGCAATGATGGGGTGGCAGGCGGTGTGCCCGGATGTGCGCCCCGATCTCATCTCCTGCGCCAAAGGCATTGGCGGAGGCTTCCCCATGGGCTGTTTTTGGGTGAGCAACCGCGCTATCAATCCAGAGGGCACGCCCCTTTCCTCCATCATGGGTCCGGGGTCGCATGGCTCCACCTTCGGCGGCACTCCGCTGGCGTGTGCCGTCTCCAAAGCCGTGGTGAGCGAAATGCTGCGCCTCAACCTCGCCGCGCGTGCCAAAAAGCTTGGCGAACGTGTGAAGCAGGTGGTAGAGGGCTGGCAGCTCCCCTGCGTGGAAAAAGTGCGCGGCCTGGGCTTGCTGCGCGGCGTGGCCCTCCGACCGGATTGCTTCACTCTTCCGCAAGGCAAAACCCCTGCAGCCTACGTGAATGACCTTTGCCGCGAGGCCGGTCTGTTGACCTGCCCGGCCGGTGCGGATACGCTGCGCCTTATCCCCGCCCTCAATATCCCGGAGGATGTGTTGGATGAAGGCCTGAGCATCTTGCACGGCGTCCTCAGTCAACTGAGTTGCAAGTAAAAGGACGGTTTGCCGGATGATGCTCACGAGGCGCGTTGACAACGCACCGATGGACGCCGGAGTGGATGCCCCCATACGGCGCTTGGTGGTGCAGCCTCGTGAATCCGGTCGTCAATTTGTTTCGAACAGTTTTGCCCATTCACGAGATCGTCATTGACTATGAAAAAAAGGTGGGGCATAATGAGAGAGATGGACATTGAGGAAATAGAGCAGCTTGTAGCGGGAGGCGAAAGCGCAACGCTGGAGTTGAAGCAAACAACCGGTGAGCTCCGCAAAGGGATGGAGACGGCGTGCGCTTTCCTCAATTCCGAGGGAGGGTGGCTGCTCTTCGGGGTAACTCCCGGCATGAAGATCATCGGTCAAAAAGTGACGGATAAAACACGCCAAGAGGTCGCTTATCACCTGCGCAAAATGGACCCGGCAGTTGAAGTAGAGGCAGAGTATATAGGAATCCCGGGCAGGCCGGATCACTACGTCATAGCTCTCCATTTTGACACGACCCAATGCACAAATAGCCCTTATTGTTACGATGGACGTCCCTTTTACAAAGTGGAAAGCACGACTGCGCCTATGCCGCGCATCCTGTATGAGGAAAAGTTGCGTCGGAGTAATCCCCAACGATTTAGCTGGGAGAATACGCCCGCGAATGGAATTGGACCGGATGATCTGGACATGGAGCTTGTTCATCAAACTTTGTACGATGGCATCGCGAGTCACCGCATTCCGGCATTGACAATGGTCGTGCAGGACTCCGTCAAAATTCTGCGAAAACTGGGAGTTGCCGGAGATGATGGTACGCTCTACAATGCGGCGCTCGTCCTTTTCGGCAAAGATCCTGCTATGAGGTATCCGCAGTGCAAGGTGCGTCTTGCCCGCTTTGAGGGTACGGATAAGGTTGCTATTCGGGACCAGACGATCTGCGCAAAAAATCTCTTCGAGCAATACAACGCCGTCGTAGATTTTTGCCTGAAACATCTCAACCTCAGCGGGCACGTTGACGGCGCTTTCCGCAAGGATACGCTCACGGTTCCGCTCAATGTAATCCGCGAGGCTGCCGTGAATATGATCTGTCATCGCTCGTGGGATGCCCGGAATATGACCCCGACTGTAGCTATTTACGAGGATCGCATCGTCTTTCAAAATCCGGGAGCTTTCCCGAATGGTACACGCTGGCAGGATTTTGCAGACAATCGTCTTAATTCCCGTCCGCCGAACCCCACCATAGCAGATGTTTTTTATAGCCGCGGCATCATCGAGAGCTGGGGTCGCGGCATTGGCCTGATTATGGAGGAATGCCGCGAGAAGGGGTTGCCTCCTCCTCATTATGAAACTTTGGCCTCCTCGGTCAGTCTGACGATCCGTTTTCTGGCTAACCTGGGCTATCTGCGAAGCTCCTCCAGGCCGGTGGCGAGGGAAGAGAGTAAAAACGTTCAGCGTGTTAAAAAGAACATCCTTGATTTTTGCAAAACGCCGCGCAGCGTGACAGAGATTTTGGAAATGCTTCAGATGAGGGATAAAAAGTGGCTGCGTCAGCACTATCTCCTCCCCCTCCTCCATTCAGGTGATTTGGAACTGACAATTCCCGAAAGACCAAATAACAGACAGCAGAAATATAGGACAAAGAAGGCGGCGGATTCCCCCCCAGTCATCCCCCCCAGTCATCCCCCCCAGTCGATGCTCTAATCTTTTCTTGGTCAATGCCAATTTTTTCATCCCCCCCCAGTCATCCCCCCCAGTCATCCCCCCCAGTCATCCCCCCCAGTCAGCCCCCCCAGTCAGCCCCCCCAGTCAGCCAAGGGGTGGCGCTGAGTCAACTCGCCATGGTCTCGCACAGGAGACTTTCCTTCTATCAACACACCATCGTCTTCGAAAATTCCGCTTGCTTTTGTTTCGCAGGAACGCGCGCAGCGCGCTTGCATCCAAATCGTCAATCGTAAATAATCAACGCTTTGCGTTGAACGATGTGCCGTTCGCCATCTATTGGGTCTGCTTTTTCGTGGGACGGATGTGGGGTTGCCGTGCGGTTATCCTGTTTATTCTTGACATTGGTCGAGTTATTGACTACAATGCCGACCTTTCAAAACGAACATGATGAAGCTTGTATATCATTTTGGCAACGGCAAGGCGGACGGCGAAGGAAAGATGAAGGAACTGCTGGGCGGCAAAGGGGCCAACCTGGCGGAAATGGCGCGCATCGGGCTGCCGGTGCCTCCGGGATTCACCATCACGACGGAGGTGTGCACGTATTACTATGAGCACGGGCAGACATACCCGGCCGAGCTTGAGAAGCTGGTGAAGGAGGGGATTGCGCGCATGGAGGAGAGCGTGGGGCACCACTTTGGGGCGGCGGATGAATTGCCCTTGCTGGTGTCCGTGCGTTCCGGCGCGAGAGAGAGCATGCCCGGCATGATGGACACGATCCTCAACCTGGGGCTGAACGACGCCACGGTGGAGGCCTTGGTGAAAGCGACGGGCAACGACCGGTTTGCGTGGGACTGCTACCGCCGCTTTGTGCAGATGTACGGGGATGTGGTCATGGGGGTGCAGAAAGATGAGGGGGAGGACCTGGAGCCCTTCGAGATGGTCATCCACGAGCTCAAGCAGGAGCGCTACGGCAAAAATATAAGCGATGCCGAGCTGAGCGCCGCCGATAATCGGGAGTTGGTGAGCCGCTTCAAAGCCCTCGTGCAGAAGCGCACGGGCAAGGTGTTCCCGACGGATGTGTGGAAGCAGCTCTGGGGGGCTATCGGCGCCGTGTTCGGTTCGTGGAACAACGAGCGCGCCATCACATACCGCCAGAAATACAACATCCCCGGCGATTGGGGCACCGCGGTGAATGTGCAGAGCATGGTGTTCGGCAATACGTCCGACCAGTCGGGTTCCGGAGTTGCTTTCACGCGCAACCCGGCCATTGGGGCCAACGAATTTTACGGGGAATTCCTCATGAATGCCCAGGGGGAGGATGTGGTGGCCGGCGTGCGCACGCCCGCCCCTGTCGCGCAGTTGGCGCAGCTCATGCCCCAGGCCTACGAGGAGCTTTGTCGCATCCGCCAAGTCCTCGAAAATCACTTCCGCGATATGCAGGACTTTGAGTTCACCATCCAGGATGGCAAGGTCTACATGCTCCAAACCCGCAACGGCAAGCGCACCGGCATCGCCGCTTTCCGCATCGCTTGCGAGATGGAACGCGAGGGCCTCATCGATTGGAAAACTGCCGTCGCGCGCATTCCGGCGGACCAGGTGGATCAGCTGCTCGCGCCTATCTTTGACGACGCCGCCATCCGCCGCGTCACCCCCATTGCCAAGGGGCTCAACGCCGGTCCGGGCGCCGCTTCCGGGCGGTTCTACCTGAATGCCAACCGCTGCATCGAGGCGACCAAGCGCGGCGAGCGGGTGCTTCTTGTGCGCCTGGAGACTTCGCCGGAGGACTTGCGCGGCATGATCGCGGCGGAGGGCATCCTCACTGCGCGCGGCGGACTTTCCAGCCATGCGGCTCTCGTCGCGCGCCAGATGGGCAAGGTCTGCGTTTGCGGTGTGAATGAGATGGAGATTGACTACGCGGCGCGCACGGCTACCATCGCGGGCGTCACCTACAAGGAGGGCGACTTCCTCTCGCTGGATGGCACAGCCGGTCTCGTTTACGCCGGGGAGCTGCCCACCGCCCCTTCGGAAATCATCCAGGTTCTGCTCAAAAAGACGATGAAGCCCGAGCAGAGCGGCTGCTACCGCGACTTTGCGAAGGTGATGGAGTGGTGCAGCAAGCTCACCAGGCTGCAAGTGCGCACCAATGCCGACTCGCCGGATCAGGCCGCCACCGCTATCGCTTTTGGCGCCTCCGGCATCGGTCTCTGCCGCACTGAGCACATGTTCTTCTCCGGCAATCGCATCGACTTCATGCGCCGCATGATCCTTTCCGAGCGCCTCGATGACCGCAAGCAGGCTGTCGCCAAGCTGCTCCCCTTCCAGAAGAGTGACTTCAAGGGCATTTTCAAGGCCCTCGCGGGGCGTCCTGCCACAATACGCTTGCTTGACCCGCCGTTGCATGAGTTCCTGCCCCAAACCAAGGAGCAGCAGCTCGACATCGCCCACAAGTTCAACCTGCCCGTGGAGCTGGTGATGCGCCGCGTCATGGAGCTGCACGAGTTCAACCCCATGCTCGGCCACCGCGGCTGCCGCCTCGGCATTGCCTACCCGGAAATCACCGAAATGCAGACCCGCGCCATTCTGGAGGCGGCTATTGAGGTGGAAGAAGAGGAGGGCATCGAAACTCACCCGGAAATCATGGTTCCGCTCGTGGCCTTCAAGCGCGAGCTCGATCTCCAAAAGGAGGTCATCGACCGCACCGCCGAGCAGGTCTTTGCCGAAAAAGGCCGACGCGTTTCCTACAAGGTCGGCACCATGATGGAAATCCCGCGCGCCTGCCTCACGGCGGATGAAATCGCTCAAACGGCGGAGTTCTTCTCCTTCGGCACCAACGATCTCACCCAAACCGGCCTCGGCATGAGCCGCGATGACTCCGGCTCCTTCATGGGCGTGTACCGCAACCTCGAGATTGTCCAGGGCAACGTCTTTGCCAGCATCGATCAGGGCGGCGTCGGCAAGCTCATGCAAATGGCCGTCTCCCTCGGGCGTGCCGCCCGCCCCGGCATGAAGATGGGCATCTGCGGCGAACATGGCGGTGACCCCGCCTCCGTGCGCTTCTGCCATTCCATCGGTCTGGACTACGTCTCCTGCTCCCCTTACCGCGTCCCCACGGCTCGCATTGCCGCCGCCCAAGCAGTGCTCTGAGTAAGTCCGTCCGCTGCGCCTGCCTGCAACGCGCCTGGCATCCCGTCCCGGCGCCGCCTGTTCGGTCTCGTAACAGGGCAAACGCGTTTGAGAGAAGTGAAGCAACAGGGAAAATGCTCTTGTTGACTGATGTCATTGTTTTACGTATCGAAAACCGTGACAGGCGGCGGTCATCATAATGACCGCTCTAAAGACTTCCTCTGCATACGTTCACGAACCGACAACAATCTGCGTCATGCGCACATTGTTAATGAATCGTCAATCGTAAATTGCAAAAGCTCTCGGGCCTCTCTTACTTTTTCTCTTTGCCGGGGCTTTCTTTTTTGCCGAGGTAGCCGGGCAGTTCCACTCCCACCGACGAGGCGAGCTCATGCAAGGGCAGGGTGCCGGTGACGAGATTCTGCACAAAACTGCCCACCGAGGCGGATTGGGAGTCATTGCCGCCGGCGCCTCCCATGACAATCACTTTGTCGAAGCTCAAATTGCGCACAGCCGAAGCCTGAGTTTCCACAATTTTGGGAAGTTGCTCGGTGACGAGCAGACCGGAAGCTGCGCGTGCATCGCCAGCGGCCTCCACGATGCGGCGGAACCCGCTCGCCTTGGCCTCAAGTGCGGCTTGAATGGCAGCGGCCTGACCCTGGCCAACCATCTGCAACCCCTCTCCCTCCGCCTTCTTCTTGAGCAGCAGAGCATCGGCCTCACCCTTGGCCAGTTTGATGGCGGCGTTGCCCTCCGCCTCCTTGGCGATGACAAGGGCGTCCGCCCGACCTTGCTCCTCTTTCACACGCACGGCGGCGGCGGCCTCTGCGGCGATCTCCTGCTTGCGCTTTTGGATTTCGGCGGCCACAATTTCATTGGCGGTTTGCGTGGCGCGCTCCAGTTCGGCGCGCTTCATTTCAGCCTCGCGGTTGGCGATGTAGCCGGCCTCTTCGGCTTTGGCGGCCTGCTCGCGCTCAGCCACCAGGGCGATACGTTGGGCCTCGGCCTGGCGCACCTTGAGTTTGGCATTGGAGTCCGCCACTTTCATCTGGGCCTCGTTGTTGCCCTCCACGGCGGCGGCATTGGCCAGTGCGACTTGCACCGTCTGGTCACGCAGGGCTTCCGCCTTGCCGATTTCACCGCGGCGGGTTTCTTCGGCCACTTTGATCATGGCGTCGTTGATGGCGCGGGCGGCAGCTTCCTGCCCCAAGGCGGCGATGTAGCCGGAGGCGTCGCGAATGTCGGTGATGTTGGCATTGATGAGATAGAGGCCCACCTTGTGCAGCTCCACATCCACGCCGCCGGTGATGCCCTTGATGAGCTTCTCGCGGTCGGCGTTAATTTCTTCAATCGTGAGCGAGGCGATGACCACGCGCATCTGCCCCATGATGATCTCGGAGGCGAGGTCACGAATGTCCTCGCGCGAGCGACCGAGCAGGCGGCTGGCGGCATTTTGCATGATCTCCGGCTGAGTGCTGATGCCCACGATGAATGAGGAGGGCACGTCCACACGGATGTTCTGGCTGGAGAGCGCGCCCTTGAGCGGGACATCGATGTTGATGGGGTTCAGATCCATGAAGGCGTAGCTCTGAAAAACGGGGATGACAAAGGTGGCGCCGCCGTGGATGCATTTGGCTGATCGCCCCGTGCCTACATTGCCGTACACAATGAGAATTTTATCGGATGGGCACATCTTGTAGCGGCTCAGGATGAGCGCTATCGTGCCGAAGAGGACAAGGATGATGACGGCGATGGCGATGACGGGCGCCGAGCTGGCAGTTTCTTGAGCGAGGAGATACATGGCGTTGCGTGGGGTGAGGTTAGTCTTTGGTGGGATCGGTGGCTTGCACCGTGAGAAGAGAAGATGTGGCGTGCGTGACCACGATAGAGGATTGAGCGGGAAGCGGGGTCGATCCCGTCTGGACGGCGGGCATCGTGACGAGTTGGGAGGGGTGCGCCACCTGCACTTGCCCGCCCGGTTCCCCATGGGGCGGTATGGTGACGTACACGGTGCCGCGCAGACCAACCAGTTCTTCGTAGCGCAGGGTGCCATCCGATTTCAGGCTGTATATGAAGCGCATCATCGCTACGATGATGATAAAAAGGACAGCCCCCAGCAGCAGCCCTGCAAAGGTGGATACCAGCACCGAGAACCCGTTTTGCATGGCAATGTAGCCGCCCCACCCCAGCCCGAGCAAAAATCCAACGATGGCCCGCAGGGAAAACGCCCCCGTGTCGCCGTCCGGGCTGTCCCCGGGTACATCGGCGTCTCCCCCGTTGTCGAAGTCGGCAAAAAGCGAAACGAAAAGCGAGATGAGGGCCAGGAAGGTCGCCAGCCACGCGATAAAGCAAAAGATGCCGCGCGCCGAGACGAAATCCGGCAGCAGGTCCGCCGCGCGCAGAAAGTTCATGAGTTGCCCGATGATGTTGAGGAAGGTGTCCATGGCTGATACCGACTCTACTCTACCACCCAAGCTCGGTGAACGTCAATGAATTTTTCACACGAACGCCGTGCGCGCCACACGTGTCCCAATAAAATCTTCTCTGGGCTCATTCAACCCATTTCTCATGCGTTTCCAACAGACAAAAGAAGTAAGCCCGACAAAGATGTCAAACCATGGACGATTCGACAATTCCGCTACGTACCGGCTCGATAATCCCGCGCGTAGCACGCTCGCTTTCCAAATCGTCAATCGTAAATAATCAACGATTTGCGTTGAACGATGTGCCGTTGACTACCATTGGCGCTGCTTTTTCTTGGGACGGATGTGGTGCCTTTCTCAGCACAAACAATAATGCTTGACATTCCCGCACAATCGCCAAATAATCTGTGCGGTAGCAATGACCATAAAGGCAAAAGAAAGCGCAGCAGGACGCCCTTCTCCGGGAAGACGGCGTCGCGTGTGGCGTACGCAGAGGGGTGAAACGAGGAGCTACGACTTTATTTTCGGTACAGGAGCGGCGTGTTCTTGCACAGCCCTGCTACGCACGGCCCAACTCCAATTCGCGTCCTACCCCTTTGATTGGCTTTACGGGGGAACTTTTGTGGACAGGTGCCGTATTCTTGCTAACCGCTTCGATCGTTTTATCGAGTTGCAAGACCTTTCGTACTCCTACATGGAAAGGAGTATTTCCTGCACCGCTTACCACAACGATTTCAATGGGATTACCTTTAACCACGATTTCTTGAAAGATGTCCCTATTGAGAAAAGCTATCCAGCCGTGCGGGAGAAATACAATCGGCGCATCCATCGACTTCTCTCCGGCATAGAATCCTCTTCATCGGTTTTAATTGTGTATCTGGAGACACCGGACAACGAAACGCACGCTGCCGATGCCCATCTCATTGAAGGCTACGATTTGCTTAAGGAGGCTTTCCCTGGAATCGACATTGATATCCTCTACATCTGCCATAGCGTAAGAAAGACATCAGACGAAGAGGTATCGCCGCATATACGCAGAATTTACTTTGACTACAAGGACGAAAAAAGGCCGGAAAGCTCGTACGCAGTGGATGCTAAACGGCTCATGCCTCTCATGAGAGAATACCGCCTCCTCCACGTATCGACTTGGTTCCGCGTCAAAAGGCTTCTTCTTAAAATATGCTTCGAGTGCATACCTGTTCGGAGGTGGAGAAAAGGTCTGCGGCGCAAATTCCACATCTGAACCATGTGTGGCCAAGGGCGGGCGAACATGCGTTGTCCGTCCGGTGGTTGGGGCGATCCTGTCCTTTCCTCCCCCGGGCGATATGCATACGATGGAATTCCTCGTTTTTTGGGGTAGTGCGAGAACGAAAAAAGAAAAAGCTGCTTGACACCGAGCGGAGTAAATGGTAGCGTACGGAGTGTACTATGCGGGGACTCGTGCAAAAGATGTGTTTGGCAGCCTTGGCGATGGGCGGAGTCACGTGCGGGGCGGAAGAGGCGCATGAGGGTCTGAGCACGAGCGCCCCCATTTTGTGGGAAATCCCCATACCTTTTTGGGAAGGTCACACGCTGCCAATTAGCAACTCACTCGTCATGCTGGCCGTGGCCGTGTTGGTCATCACGCTTATGTTACAAATCGCCACGCGCAAGATGGAGCGAATACCGCACGGTCTGCAGAATTTCGTGGAGTGGGTTTTCGAGATGCTTTACAACTTTGTGGAGGGGTTGACCGGCAAGAGTTTGGCTAAAAAGTACTTTTGGTACTTTGCGACGGTGTTCTTGCTCATTTTGGTGAGCAACTACATGGGGTTGCTTCCGGGAGTGGGTGAGATCACCTACCGAGGGCAGCCTTTGCTGCGCGGCGCCAATGCGGATTTGAACGTGACGATTTTTCTGGGCTTTTTCTACGCCCTGCTGTGGTTCATATGGGTGCTGCGTGAGCAAGGGCTTGCTCATTTCATTGCTCACACCTTTGGACCGAAGGGTGGCCTCACCGGATTCCTGAAGTACGCTCTGCTGCCGATCTTTTTCTTTGTCGGACTGATCGAGGTGCTTTCAATATGCATCCGACCGGTGGCGTTGGCAGCCCGACTTTTCGGCAACATCTTCGCAGGCGAGGCCATACTGGAGCAGATGGGCGGCATTAGTTTTGCCGCCATGTTGCCCTTTATGGCGCTCGAGCTCATCGTAGGTTTTGTGCAAGCGTTGGTCTTCCTGATGCTCACGGCGATTTTCCTGAAGACGCAGGTGGGCGGAGATGAGGAAGAGGCGCATGCTGAAACCTGAGAGACCCTTCCTCTGTCCCGGATCACGAAGCAAAACGTGAGGGGGCGGGGAATCCACAACAAACCCAACATACAACAACTATGTTACCCATCATCGCAGAAGCTGCTATCGCGAAAGCCGGACTCGTCGTCATCGGCGCCGGCCTTGGCATCGGACTTATCGGCATGAAGGCTGCAGAGTCCACGGGGCGTAATCCCGCCTCTTTCGGCAAGGTGCTCACCATCTCCATCCTGTTGGCGGCCCTTGTAGAAGGCGTGGCGTTTGTGGCCATCTTCATGGGCTGAGCAAGCGCGGTGCAGCGCAGAGCGGCGGGGCTGTTTCCCCGTCGCCCTGCACGCCTCCTTTCGAAAACGACACATCGCTCTCTTCATTTATGAAAACGCTGATTATTGCAACCTCCCTCAGTGAGATGGTCGATCAATTCGGGCTGCACACCGAGGCTTTCATTGCGCATTTCATTGCCTTTGCCATCTTGGCTGCGGTGGTGGTGTATTTTGGCATCAAGCCGGTGATGCGCCAGCTGGAGGAACGTCGGCGACGCATCGAAGAGGGCGAGGCTATGCACGCTCGCAGTGAGAAGGAACTTGCGGAAGTGCGGGAGCGCAGCGCCGGAATTGTGAACGAGGCGCGCGACCAGGCAAAAGATGAACTGGAGCACGCTCGCCAACTCTCCGAAAAATTGCGTGCCGAACGCGCGGCCAAGGCTGAGAACGATGCGCAAGCCATCCTCCAGAATGCGCGTCAGCAGGCGGAAATTGACACCCGGCGCCAGGAGGAGGTCCTGCGCAAGGAGTTTGCTCACCTGCTGGCACAAGCCACCCAAAAAGTCACGGGCAAGGTGCTGACCGAAGAGGACCACCGAGCCATCAACGCCGAGGCCATCAATCATCTCCCCTGACGAAGAATCTCGCTGCCGCCCATGAAAATTACCAAAGAAGTGCAAGCTCAAGCGCGCCGGTTGCTGCGTCTCTGCCTGGTTGAGGGAGGGCGATTGCAGGAGGAGCGCGTGCGTCAAGTAGCGAGTGAATTGGTGCGGAAAAAGCCGCGCAATTACGCTGAACTGCTCTCGGCATTCACCGATTTGGTTCGTCTGGAGGTGGCGAAGCGCACGGCTATTGTTGCCAGTGCGGTCCCTCTCACTGATCAGGAACAGGTCGCCATTCGCGCTAAACTGGATGCCCGCACGCCCGACTTGCATTACGATTGGCAGGTGCGTCCTGAGTTGCTCGGCGGCATCACCGTGCGCGTGGGCGATCAGGTGACAGACGCCTCTTTGCTCTCCCGTATCAACCGCCTGGAACGCCTTTCTCTCTAATCTGTAACCTCTCCACCTATCCTCTCATGAGTAACATCATCCAAGAACTCGAAGAACAAATCCGCAATATCTCCACAGCAGCCGTCAGCGAAAATGTTGGCTCCATTAAGTCCGTCGGCGATGGTGTGGCCCACATTGAAGGGCTGAGCAACGCCATGCTCAACGAGATGATTGAATTTCCCGACGGCACCATGGGACTGGCCATGAACCTGGAAGAAAACGAGGTGGGCGTGGTGCTGCTCGGCAAGGGTTCCGCCCTCAAGGAGGGCGACACGTGCAAGACCACCGGACGTCTTCTGGAAGTGCCCGTGGGTCCGGAGCTCTTGGGGCGTGTGGTGGATACTCTGGGCAATCCGCTGGATGGCAAAGGGCCAATCACCGCTGCCGCGCATTACCCGGTGGAGAAAATTGCGTCGGGCATCATTTCGCGCCAGGGGGTGAATCAGCCGGTGCAGACGGGCATTCTGCCCATTGATGCTATGATTCCCATCGGCCGCGGGCAACGCGAGCTTATCATTGGCGACCGCTCTACAGGGAAGACGGCCATTGCTATTGATGCCATCATCTCTCAGGCTCATCAAAACAAGCAGGCCGAGGAAGGTAAGTTGCCCGGACACCGTCCGCTGCTGAGCATATACGTTGCCGTGGGGCAAAAGCGCGCCAACGTATCGCGCCTGGTGGCCAAGTTGGAGGAAAGCGGGGCCTTGCCTTACACCATTGTGGTGGTGGCATCGTCCAGTGATTCGGCGGCCATGCAATACTTGGCGCCTTATGCCGGATGCGCCATGGGCGAGTACTTCATGGATCAGGGGCAGGACGCCCTCATTGTGTACGATGACCTCTCCAAGCACGCCGTGGCCTACCGTCAGGTGTCGCTCATCTTGCGCCGTCCGTCCGGCCGTGAGGCATACCCGGGGGATGTGTTCTACTTGCACAGCCGTTTGCTGGAGCGTGCCGCGCGCATCAATTCTGAAGGTGGTCGCAAAGGCGGTTCGCTCACCGCGTTGCCCATCATCGAAACGCAGGCCGGCGATGTGTCCGCCTACATTCCTACGAACGTCATTTCCATCACTGATGGTCAAATTTTCTTGGACACTGACTTGTTTTACCAAGGTGTGCGCCCGGCCATCAACGTAGGCATTTCCGTGAGTCGCGTGGGTTCCAGCGCTCAGACAAAAATCATCAAAAAACTCGCCGGTTCCGTGAAGCTTGACCTCGCGCAGTTCGAGGAGCTGCAAGCTTTCGCTCAGTTCGGATCTGACCTGGATGCCGCTACCAAAGCCAAGTTGGAGCGCGGCCGCCGCATCGTGGAGCTCTTTAAGCAGGGACAATATGAACCTAAACCGCTCGGTATCGAGGTTATCAACCTCTACGCCATCCAAAAGGGCTTCCTGGATGGTGTGGCGGTGGACGACATCCGCAGTGTGCGCGCTCGCATGGAAGAAGAGGTGACCTCCACCGCACCGGATTTGTTGGAAGAGATTGAACGCGTCCGCGAGCTCACCCCGGAATTGGATGCGCGTTTGCAGAAATTTATGAAAAATTTTATCTCTCGCCTGTAACTCGACTGACCCATGGCTAACCTGCGTGACATCAAGCGGCGTATCAAATCGGTGCGCAACACATCGCAGATCACCAAGGCGATGCAAATGGTGGCGTCCGCTAAAATGCGCCGTGCTCAGGAACTTGCCCTGCGCGGGCGCGCTTACATCAGCGCTTTGGCCAATGTCCTTCAGCATCTCTCCGCCACCATTGAGTTGGCCGGCGCCTCGCTCATGCAGCAACGCGAGCACGGTAAAACCCTCGTCATTGTGGTCAATACCGATAAGGGGCTCTGTGGCGCACTGAACGCCAACCTGCTGCGCGAGGTCCTCGCCAAGACTCCACAGGATGCGGATTACATGTGCATTGGCACGAAGCTTTCGCCCGTCCTGCAGCGCTTGGGGCGCAGTGTGCGATTCACTTTCAGCGTAAGCGACAACATGACGGATGTGGAGCTCAAGCCTATTTTTGAAGCGCTGCGCCGTGGCTTTGAAGATGGCACTTACAACCGCGTGCTTGTGGCTTACCAAAGGTTTGTCAATGTGATGGTGCAGCGACCCGATATGCACGAGCTGCTGCCGGTTACCGCCTCGGAACTCATGGAAATCGCCTCCATGGATGACATTGAGGACACGCAGATGGGAAACTTCCTACTCGAGCCCACGCCGGCGGCTCTGTTGGCTTCCATCCTCCCGTTGTACGTGAGCAACATGTTGGTGCAACTGGTGCTTGAAGGCAAGGCTTCCGAGCAGTCAGCACGCATGGTTGCCATGAAGTCAGCCACGGAGAACGCCAAGAATCTCATCGCCGAGCTCACCTTGGACTACAACAAGGCCCGCCAAACTCAAATCACGAATGAACTTCTCGAAATCACCACGGCCACCCGCGCCATGGAGTAACCCTTCCCTTTCAACCTAATTTCCCACATCAACATACTCATGAACTCAGGAAACATTGTGCAAATCATCGGTGCCGTGGTCGATGTTGACTTTTCCGGCGCACAAATGCCTGCCCTCTACAACGCCCTCACCGTGGATTACGAGGTGAACGGCAAACCCTCCCGGCTGACTTTGGAGGTGGAACAGCACCTGCCCGGCGGTTGGGCTCGCACCGTGGCCATGAGTTCCACAGACGGCTTGCGCCGCGGCATGGTGGCGGTGGATACAGGAGCGCCCATCTCCGTGCCGGTGGGACCCGGGGTGCTGGGACGTATTTTCAACGTGTTGGGCGAGCCGGTGGACGAGAAGGGCGAGGTAACAGCCGCCAAGCGTTATCCCATTCACCGCGAAGCACCCTCGCTGGAGGAGCAGTCTACCTCATCGGAGGTGCTGGAGTCAGGCATCAAGGTGATTGATCTGATATGCCCGTTCCTGAAGGGTGGCAAGGCGGGTTCTTTTGGCGGCGCTGGCGTGGGCAAAACCGTGCTTATCATGGAGCTCATCAACAACATTGCCAAGGCGCACTCCGGGCTTTCCGTGTTTGCCGGTGTGGGAGAGCGTACGCGCGAAGGCAATGACTTCTACAACGAGATGAGCGAGTCGGGTGTGATTGACCAGAAAAACCCCGCCAATTCCAAAGTAGCGCTGGTGTACGGGCAGATGAATGAGCCGCCGGGCGCGCGTTTGCGTGTGGCTCTCTCCGCCCTTTCCATGGCCGAGTTCTTCCGCGATGAAGAAAACCGCGATGTCTTGCTCTTTGTGGACAACATTTTCCGCTTCTCGCAGGCGGGCTCAGAGGTGTCGGCCCTGCTCGGGCGCACTCCCTCTGCCGTGGGCTACCAGCCGAACTTGGCTGAGGAAATGGCCGCGCTGCAGGAGCGCATCACTTCGACCAAAAAAGGGTCCATCACCTCCATGCAGGCAGTGTATGTGCCGGCAGATGACCTGACCGACCCCGCACCTGCCACCACTTTCTCGCATTTGGATTCTACCGTGGTGCTGGAACGTTCGTTGGCGGCGCAGGGCATCTACCCCGCCGTCGATCCGTTGGCATCTACCTCCAAAGCTCTTTCGCCTGATCTGGTGGGTGAGGAGCACTACCGCGTGGCGCGGGGCGTGCAGCAAACGCTGCAGCGTTACAAGGATTTGCAGGATATGATTGCCATTCTTGGCATGGATGAACTGTCCGAGGCCGACAAACTTACCGTCTCCCGAGCGCGCAAGATTCAGCGCTTCCTCTCGCAACCCTTCAGTGTAGCTGAGGTATTCACCGGCATCAAGGGGCAGTACGTGCCCGTTGCTGAAACCGTGCGCGGATTTGCAGAAATCCTGGATGGCAAATGGGACAGTGTGCCGGAGGGTAATTTCTACATGAAGGGCGGTATTGATACTGTTGAAAAGAACTGATTAGTCATGCCCCTGCACCTCAAGATCATCACTCCCCTGCGCACTGTCGCAGAAGCAGATGCCCTCAGCATCCTCGTGCCCGCCACCGAGGGTCAGTTGGAGGTGTTGCCGGGACACACGGCCCTCATCACTTCCGTCTCCAACGGGGAACTCAGCTACCGCACTGCGACTTCGTCCGTTTCACTCTTTATCGGGGGAGGCTTCCTGCAGGTGGAAAATGACATGGCGCTTATTGTCACCGATACTGCATTGGCTGCCGACGAGATGGATCCGTCTTCCATTAATGCTGCCATTGAGCAGGCCCGTACTCGTTTGCGCAACGAAAGCTCCGTGCTCTCCCGCGAGGAGCAAACGCGTTTGGAGGCGGGCATCGCCCAGCAGCTCGCCATGCTCGAATACAAGCGTCGCAAGCACGTGCGCTAGGCTTTAACCATCCCGGAGTCTCGCGACTCGTTGGGTCACAGGGGTCTTGTCAAAAATGCGAATGTGTGGTACACTTCCCGCATGAGCGCGGCGCACACGTTTACAGCAGGCATGGCCGAAAAATTGGGCCTGGATGAAAAGTGGGTCGTTCCTTACGGACGGGACAAGGCGAAAGTGAGCATTGAGGCGCTCAAAGAGCGAGAGGCGCATGGTAAGCTGATTCTTGTGAGCGCGCTCACGCCTACCCCTGCCGGGGAGGGCAAGACGACGGTGAGCATCGGTTTGGCGCAAGGGCTGCAGAAGGTCGGGAAAAAGGTGTGTTTGGCGTTGCGTGAGCCGTCCATGGGGCCCGTTTTCGGACGTAAAGGCGGCGCTACGGGTGGCGGGGCGTCCAGCATTGTGCCGGGTGAGAGCATCAACCTGTGTTTTAACGGGGATTTTCCGGCTATCACGGCGGCAAATAATTTACTGGCGGCAGTCATTGATAATGCCCTCTTCTACCATACCACGCGTCTGGATCAAAACAAGGTCACGTGGAAACGCGTGATGGATATGAATGACCGTGCCTTGCGTAACATTGTGGTGGGTCTTCACAAAAACGGTGTGCCTCGCGAGGAGGGCTTCAACATCACCCCGGCATCCGAAATCATGGCGTGCTTGTGCTTGGCGGAGGACTTGGAAGATTTGCGGAGGAGAATCGACAACATTGTGGTGGGTTTCACAGCGGCAGATGAGGCGGTGTACGCGCGCGAGTTCGGGGTGACGGATGCGTTGCTCGCCATCTTGCGTGAGGCAATGAACCCGAACCTGGTGCAGAGTTTGGAAGGGGTGCCGGCCTTTGTGCATGGCGGTCCTTTTGCGAATATTGCGCATGGGTGTAATTCTGTTGTAGCGACAAAAATGGCGCTTCGTTGCGCGGATTATGTGGTCACGGAGGCTGGCTTTGCTTTTGATCTGGGAGCGGAGAAGTTCTTGGACATCAAATGTCGACAGAGCGGATTGGCGCCGGAGGCCATCGTGCTGGTGGCAACGATTCGCGCGCTTAAGATGCACGGCGGTGCAGACAAAAAGGACTTGAAGACGCCGGACGTGCAGGCCGTGCGCCGTGGATTGCCGAATCTGCAGGCGCACATTGAGAGCGCTCAAAAATATCAACGACCGGTGACTGTGGCCATCAATCTTTTTGCCTCCAGTGATACGGAGGAGGAGATAATCGCCGTGAAAGAATGTTGTGCGCAGATGGGTGTGCGCTGCGCCGTGGCGGATGTGTTTGGCCGCGGCGGTGAAGGCGCCATCGAGCTGGCCAACACGGTGCTGCAGAGTCTTGCAGACGCCGGGCAACAGCCTTCTTTCCGTCCGCTTTACAGCTTGGATATGCCGGTGGAGGAACGCATGCGCGCCATTGCATGCGGCATATACGGCGCAGATGGGGTGAAGCTCACATCCGCGGCCGTGAAAAAACTCGCCCTCATGGAAAAGAATGAGCTCACCCATTTGCCGGTGTGCATGGCCAAAACTCAGAATTCCCTGACGGATGATCCTAAAGAGCTCGGGCGTCCAACGGGTTTTACCATTACTGTGCGCGACTTTGAAATTGCCAATGGCGCTGGTTTTTTGGTGGCGCTTTGTGGGGATATCATGCGCATGCCCGCTCTGCCAAAGGTACCTGCGGCTACGGCTATCCGTGTGGATGTACACGGACATATCTCCGGCATGAAGGGGTAATCATTGCTCGGCGTTTGGCTCGCGTAAATCAACGAGGCGCAGCTTGCCAAGCGTGTGGTCGCGCTGCCCGGGGATGTAGCTGAGGCGTAGTCGACGAACGGAATAGTTCGGTTTGCGGTAGTAGTAGCGGTAGACCTCGCCGGTGTCGGCATGGCACAGGGCGTAGAGAGCTTGCCTCTTGCGCTCCGGCGGCGCAAAATCATCACACTTGCAGACAGAACGCTCATCGGCAATTCCAAGCGCACAGCAGGCACGGCGCCAAGCTGGTCCATGCCCGCGCTCGCGGTATTTTTCCCACGCCATCGCGTGCGCAAGTTCGTGGAGCACTGTACGGCGGATCAGTTCAGGGTCTTTTTGCAAGTAGGATTCTACAAAAAAGCGAGAGAAACTCAGCACTCGCTTGTCAAACTTGCAGCAGCCAAGTCGCTTCACCGCCCGATCCCACACAACGCTCCATCCCGGTGGACAACACATCTCGATGCACGCGCGTGCGTAGTCTTCCACATCTTGCAAGCTCTGCCACTGCTTGGGCTGCGGTATGAGCAGCATCCGTGGCTCTTCCTGCGGTAATCTGCCCCTCATACGCTCCATTATACGCAGCTCCTCCGTGTTGGACAAGTCGTTTTCACGCCAAAAGGATAACAACTGGGGTGTTCATTCGGCTCATCTTGCCCGTCCCCGAGCGCTAAACCACAAAAATGGGGCAGTAAAGAAAAAAAAGTTGACAACTGAGGTGTATTGGAGTGTACTATGTGTAGCGGCAAGTGTACGAAAGGATATGTCGAAGGACCAAACAGTGCTTTTTACTGGGAATGTGACGCATAAGCTCGACCCGAAGAGTCGGGTTGCCATACCGGCGAGCTGGCGGGCGGCGCAGGGGGAGGTATTGGTCCTCATTGAAGCGCACAGTGAGAGTTGCCGAGTGCTGAAGTGCTACACACAAGACAGTTTTGCCGAGAAGATAGGAGCAATACGGGAGCACGCGCGGGAGCAGCAAATACCACCCGGCGAGGTTGATCAATACGTGGGAAAAATCACGGGGTGCAGTTTTGAGGCCGAAGTGAGCACACAAGGGAAATTGCTGATACCTAAGCCACAGAGAGAGCGCTTGAAGTTGGAGGAAACGGCCACAATTGTGGGTCGTGGCACATTTTTTGAAATCTGGAACCCGGTCGATTACGAGAGCACGCATACGGCAGATGCGCTCAGCAAGCTGAAGCTCGATCAGCTCTTTCACATTCTTTCATGAGTAAGCAGGAGACAGAGTGTTGGGCATCGTCTCATCCGCCCGGCGGGCGCACATGTTATCGCGTGGTCATGTGGCTGGCTGAGTCTGTGGATAGGCAGATGTTGGACGCTTGCAGGCGCACGCGCGCTGAGATTGTGAAGCGTATGCAGCAGGCCGGCGGGCGCGGTGCCCGGGGAGTGCTGTCCGAGGCGCAGCGTGAGCTGCAAACCCTCAACCGGAGCATTTGCCGGGCCGCGTTTGCCTTTTCTACGCGCGCGCAGGGAGTGCGCGTGGGCGAGTTGCGCGCGGCTTTGCGCTCTGATGCCGGAGTGCTGGGCTACAGGTTGGGTGGCACTGCCGCAGAGGTGTGGTTGGAGCTCGTGGATGAGGAGGGAGTGGGTGAGCATATAGCGCGTTGGCAGCATGCTCTCCCCGATGTTTCGTGGTGTGCAGAAAGCATCGTGGAGCAAGTCTCTTCCCAGGATGTGGCGGACATGCAGCAGGAAGCGCATGCAGCCGGTGCAGAGTGCGCAGAGGAAACGGCGGAGGATGCTGCCGAGTTCTCTCATACAACAGTGCTGCTGGAGGAGACCACAGCGGCTCTCCGGGCCGCCAAGGGCAAAGTGATGGTGGATGCCACTCTGGGTGGAGGGGGACATAGCGAGCGACTATTGCAGGCAGGGGCAAGCGTGTGGGGAATTGATCAGGACCCGGCGGCGCGTGCCGCAGCACGCAGGCGGCTGGTCGGCTATGGAGAGCAAATGCACGTGCTGGCGGGCAATTTTCGGCATATCAAGACGTTGTTGCACAGCAACGGAGTAGATGCGGTGGATGGTGTGTTGGCGGATTTGGGGATATCTTCCCCCCAAGTTGATACAGCAGAGCGTGGCTTTTCTTTCATGACGGAGGGACCTCTGGATATGCGGATGGACCCGATGCTGCCACGCAGTGCGGCGGATATTGTGAATGAGGCGAGCGAGACGGAGCTGGCCGATATCCTGTGGCAGTACGGAGAGGAACGGGCTTCGCGCGCCATTGCCCGCCGCATTGTACAGCAGCGCGGGCACGGACGCATTGCTACCACCACTCAACTGGCGAGTATCATCAGTTCTGTGTTGCCCCGCAGGGGCAGGCAGCACCCGGCCACGCGCAGTTTCCAGGCTCTGCGTATCGCTGTGAATGATGAGTTGGGCGCACTGGATGATCTGTTGAGCAGCGGTCTTTCCCTGTTGCGTAGCGGAGGTCGCATGGCCATCATCACTTTTCATAGTTTGGAGGATCGCAAGGTGAAGCAATTTTTCGAGCGTGTGACAAGACCGGAGATCGACCGGCCAGAGTGGCCTCAGCCGCGTCCGAATCCGGAGTACTCTGCCCGCAGCATCACACGTAAGCCCACGATTCCTGGGGCGGCAGAAGTGACTGCCAATCCGCGCTCTCGCAGCGCAAAACTGCGCGTCATCGAGAAACTTTAAGCAATCATGATACAACAAGTCTACAAGTCTCGGTATTCACAACGAGTGAGCTTTGGCTTCTTAGTGTGGATGGTGACTTTTGCGGTGATCGCTGCCGCTATGGGAGTGGCCTATGCCGTGCTCAAGAATGAGCAGGTGGCCGAGCGCACCGAAATCAACAAACTGAATCGTGAGATTGCTATCTGCCGGATGAATACCAATCAATGCCGTGCCAAGACGGATGCACTCACCAATCGTTGGGCCATGCGCGAACGACTGATGCGCGATGGCTCTACCCTGCACGATATTCGCCATAGTCAAATTGAAATCGCCCGCAGCACACGCCAAGATTCCGCCGTAAGTTCCACCGCTGCTCGGTAAAGCTCCTCCTGCGTACCAAGACAATGAAAACCAAGATACCCTTTGCAAATCGATGCGCTTGGCTGTGTGTGCTGGTGTTGGGGGTATCGTGCGTGATCGCCAACCGTCTGGTGGAATTGCAGGTGGTGGATTCTGGGAACCACGGCCGAATCGCTGCCGATGAATTGATTGAGAAGGAGCGCATCCCGGCGCAACGCGGGGTGATCATGGACCGTAATGAGGAGATACTCACGAACAACATCCAGAATGCTGAGTTGGTGGCAAATCGATACCACTTGCGTGAACTTACAGCAGTGGTGGATGGCTTGGCCTACAACCAGGTCAGCCATACCATGGAGTGGGCGCAAACAAAAGATGAGGCGGCACGTCGTAAAATGCTTGCAAGAAAGCGTGCTGAACTTTTGGATTACGCCCGCCGTCGTATAACGCCTGAACAAAAGGCGGCGTTGCGCCGCCAGCTGGGCTCATCAGATGCCAAGACGAATCGCATGCTTGAGTACGACCCGCAAGTGTGCGCCTACTACTACCAACTGCATGACCGACTGGTGGCTGAATTACTTTTCCCCTACCTCTGCCGCATAGAGAACGCGGATGATACAGATGCTTCCCGTAGCAGACGGTATACGACACGTGAGGATATCATTGAGCGAATTGCCCAGACTGCTACTGAGCAGTACAACCGCCAAGCACAAAAAAAAGGAGAGCCCGTTCGCCCCTTGCGCAATCAGATTATTTTGGCTAAGGGACTCAATCTGGATACGGCAGAACGCATCAAAGAGACGCTTGTCAAGGCGCACGTACGGGGTATCATGGTACAAGCTAACCCAAAGCGTTCCTACGTGATGCCCGAGATGCTTTGTCATGTATTGGGATATGTGGACCATGAAAATCGTGGAATGAGCGGTGTGGAGGAGTATTTTCAGGGTTATCTGGCGGGAGTGGATGGCATGCGCGAATACCGTCACAATGCGCGCGGGCAGATTTTGCCAAACGAGGATGACCGCTACTTAGCTCCCAAGCACGGTTTAAATCTGCGACTGACGATTGATATGCGCCTGCAGGCAATTTGCGAGCAAGAATTGGATCGTGGAATGAGTCACTACCGCGCTAAACGCGGCTGTATGATTGTAGTGGAACCGCGTACCGGAGACATTCTCGCTATGGTGAGTCGCCCATCCTTTAACTTGAATACGAAGGAGCTCATCACCCCCGAGGGGACGTTCAAACGTGGTAGCGTAAAGGATGCCAAGGGCGTGCCTGTGACAGGGGATTTCAACTTTGCGTGCCAGACTCGCTACGAGCCCGGTTCTACTTTCAAAGTGATAGCTGCCACAACTGCGGTGGACAAGCATATCATGCGTATCGACACGCCGGTGAATTGCTCGCCTTTCAGCGTGGGCTTCGGCAGCAAGCCAATCAATGACGGCCGCTTCAACTACGGCACGCAGCCATTGTATGGTGTACTCAAAAAGTCGAGCAATCCGGGAGCGGCGCGCATTGCGCTGGCGTGCAAATGGCCCAATTACAGAGAGTACATTCGTCGCTATGGACTGGATCAACCTGTAGGCGTCGATTTGCCGAGTGGCGGTGCTTGCTTGCTGGCAGACGGCAATAATATCGTCAATTTTTCTCGTATCGCCTACGGTTACTCAGTTTCGGTCTCCCCGCTGCACATGGCAATGGTGTATGCTACTGTGGCGAATGATGGGGTACGTATGAAACCGCGCTTGATCGACAAAATTATTGCGGCCGATGGTACAGTGTATGATGAGTGCAAACCACAGGAGGTATGCCGTGTGATGACGAGCGAGACAGCTCGTGATTTACGCCAAGCCTTGCGCAGCGTGACTGAAAGCAGTGGTCAGGGCGGTCGTGGTACGGCTACTGCAGCGGCTATTCCTGGGTTTCTCATTGGAGGCAAGACCGGCACTGCCAAGAAGGTGAAAGAAAAGGGCGGTTATTACGAAGGACTCTACACTGTATCTTTCGCAGGGGTCTTGCCCATTGATAACCCGCAGCTCGTTGTAATGACTGTCATCGATGAGCCACACCCCACGGATTGCAACCCCGGCGGTGGCACAGTGGCTGCGCCTATTTTCCGTCAAGCGGCGGAACGATTTATCAATGTCCTGAATATACAACCCAACGATCCCGTGGCGTACGAGCGTTACCGCAACAGCAAAGACCGCACAGCCCAATATCCCTACCCTTCCAACCCATGATGAATCACAAACAACTCTTTTCGCTGCTTCCCGATGCGGTGATCACCGGTACGCTTCGTCGCACCATTGGCCAACTCACTGATGACAGTCGCAAAGTGACTCCCGGCAGCGCTTTTATTGCTGTACGCGGTAGCAAGTTTGATGGACACAGCGCTATTCCCAAAGCAATCAGCAACGGCGCGGTAGTCATCGTGGCCGAGCAGCTGTGCCCGGCCGGTGTTGAGGAGAAGGGAGTGTGCTGGATTCAGGTGGGTGATACGCGCCAAGCTTGCGGCCTGCTGATGAGCGCATGGCGCGGTTTTCCAAGCCAGCAGCTTGTCACGCTGGGGGTGACAGGGACGAATGGCAAGACGACCATCACTTACTTGTTGCACCATATCCTGCGCAGCACGTGGCAGAAAGCCGGGCTCATCGGCACGGTGCTTTACGATGACGGAGCGCGGCGCATGAACTCGCATAATACCACGCCGGGCAGTGCCGAGCTGCAGCGCATGATGGCCGACATGGTGCGCAACGGTTGCCGCGCGGTGGCTATGGAGGTTTCCTCCCACGCACTCGATCAGCAGCGCACGGTCGGCACTGATTTCCGTGTGGGTATTTTCACCAACCTCACTCAGGATCACTTGGATTACCATGGCGACATGGAAAGTTACTACCAGGCGAAAAAGAAGCTGTTTACCGGTATGGCTCTGAGGATGGATCGCAAGGCGGTGGCAGTTGTCAATATTGATGATCCATACGGGCGTCGTTTGGCGGAGGAGATGCAGCCCCTCATGAAGGTTCGCACCTTTGGTGAAGCCGCGGATGCAGAATATCGCATGACTCCGAGACTCACTACTCTCAGAGGAAGTCAATACGAGCTTACGTGGAAGGGACGCAGCTTCTTGGTGCGTATTCCCCTTATCGGTCGTTTCAATATCTCCAATAGTTTGGCAGCTTTGGTGGGCGCGGCTGCGGCAGGTGTCAACTTCCGAGACGCCATTAGCTGCCTAGCTACGGCTCCGCAGGTGCCGGGTCGCTTGGAACTAGTAAGCGGCGCACACCACGTGCAGTGTTTTGTGGATTATGCGCACACGCCGGATGCGCTGGAAAACGTGTGTTGCACCATGCGTGCCCTTACTCGTCAGGGACGCCTTATTGTCGTGTTTGGCTGCGGTGGGGATCGTGACCGCACAAAACGGCCGCTTATGGGAACTGCTGCAGCGAAGTATGCAGATATTTGTCTGGTCACGAGTGACAACCCACGTCATGAAGATCCCGAGAGCATTATTGACGAAATTATGCCCGGTATTCCAGAAGAAAAGCAGCATCGCATCACCAATCGAGGGGAGGCTATTGAAACAGCACTCACCATGGCACGGCCAGGCGATGTAGTTCTCATCGCTGGCAAGGGACACGAGGACTACCAGATTGTCGGGGAAAAGACGATACGCTTTTCGGATGCAGAGGCAGTGCGCCGTTTTGTCGAGCGTAAAGAAGCTGAAATTGTAGCCGCCAAAATCGCAGAAAAAAGGGCATGAAAGAAATTCAACTCGAGCAACTCGTCAACGTAACCGGTGGCAAACTGCTGGCGCGTGGCTCGCGTTGTATCACCGCAGGTGTATGTACGGATAGTCGCAGCGTGAATGAGGATTGCGTGTTCTTTGCACTCAGTGGGGATAAGTTTGATGGCAACAGCTTCGCTTCTATGGCATCGCAAAAAGCTGCTTCCGTGGTGGTGAGCAGAGTGATGGACGGGTACGATGCAGAGTGTAGTGTGCTGTTGGTGCCCGACACGCTGAAAGCGCTGCAGGATTTAGCGGCTTGGTGGCGCCGGCAAATGGCCGTGCAGGTGGTAGGCATCACGGGATCCAGTGGTAAGACCAGTACCAAGGATATGACACGTGCCGTGCTGGCAAAACATTATTCGTGCGTGGTGGCAACACAGGGCAATTTCAATAACCATGTGGGAGTGCCGTTGAGCATCTTGTCTGCTCCGGCTGATACCCAGGCTGCCGTGTGGGAAATGGGAATGAACCATGCTGGCGAATTGGCGCCACTCTGTGCTATGGCTCAGCCAAGCATAGGCATCATTACGCATATCGGCTCTGCACACATAGGACTACTAGGCTCGCGAGACGCTATTGCCCAGGAGAAGTGCACGGTGGCGCGTTCTCTGCCTTCGAGTGGTTGCATGATTTACCCCGCAGAGGATGATTATGCAGACTTTATTGCCTCGCAGACGCGAGCACGAGTCCTCCCCGTGGGAGGAAAACAGAGCGCTGTTCGCGCACTCAACGTGAGGAGCGGTGCGCAAGGGAGTGACTACACGCTTGTAATAGACGGTGTAGGCGAGGTCCTAGTCCACCTGCCCGTACCGGGAGCGCACATGGTGAGCAACAGTCTGCTGGCGGCTGCAGCGGGGTGGCAGCTGGGTTGCAGTTTGAATGAAATTGCCGACGGGCTGGGTAATATCGCCCTTACTCAGGGACGCCTTACTTGCCGCGAGGAGATGGGAATGTTGCTGGTGGACGATACGTACAATGCCAACCCGGAAAGCATGGTAGCCGCTCTGCGTACCGTGGCAGCTATGGAGGTGCTTGGTAAGCGCTATGCTGTACTCGGCAAAATGGGAGAGCTGGGCAAAGCCGGCGTGGCTGCACATGCGGAGGTAGGCAAATGCGCGGCGGAGTGCGGCTATGCAGGAATTGTGGTGCTTGGCGAAGGCAGCGCGGAGCTGCATGCGTTGGTGGAGGCTTTGCGTGCGGGTGGCGTGCCGGTGCAGCGAGTCGAAGGTCCTCAAGCGGCGGCAGTTGCTTTGCGTGCCGTGGTGCATCCCGGAGATGCGATCCTTTTCAAGGGTTCCCGCGCAGCGGGTATTGAGCGGGTAATGAATATTTTTTTAAGCAAGACTGACGAGCAATGCTGAACGATCTATTTACCATGAATGAGGCGCTAGTGAGAATAGCGGCGCTTGTGGTGCCGCTGGTTCTGGTGCTGGCATTGTGTCCGTGGAGCATCCGGAAGCTGCAGGAACTGAAAGCAGGACAACCGGTGCGCGCGGCACATGGCAACGTGCACGCGCCGGATCATGCGGGAAAGGCCGGTACGCCGACGATGGGGGGTTTGCTGCTTATCGGCGCGGTGCTTGTCTACGCCTTGCTCTTCCTCCCATTGGCAGACGTGCGAGTGCAGTGTGTGCTGCTCGTTGTTCTTGTCACGGCTTTTCTCGGCTTTTTGGATGACTACGCCAAGATAAAAAGACACACCAGTGATGGTGTAAATGGGTGGTTTAAAATTATGCTGCAAACGTTTGTCGCAGCGTTTTGCGCAGTTTATCTCTATTGCACGGATGAGAGCGTCTGCAGTATCGCCATTCCCTTTTACGGGTGGGTTCACATCGGATGGCTCTTCGTCCCGCTGGCAATCCTCACCATCATTGCCACCTCCAATGCAGTGAACCTGACGGATGGTTTGGATGGCTTGGCTAGCGGTTGTATGATACCGGCAGTAATGTTCTTTCTGATGTACGACGGAAGTGGCCATGCCGGATTGTCGGCATTTTCGATCGCTGTGCTGGCGGCATGCACGGGATTCTTGTGGTACAACTGCCATCCGGCAAAGGTGTTTATGGGCGACACCGGATCGCTGGCGCTCGGCGGCGCATTGGGAACGTTGGCCGTTTGCACCGGGATGGAGCTCATGCTCATTGTTCTTGCCGGTGTATTTGTGGCGGAAGCTGCTTCAGTGGTGATCCAGGTGATATGGTTCAAAATTACAAAACGCATGTACGGGGAAGGAAGACGTTTCTTCAAGATGGCTCCGTTGCACCACCATTTTGAAAAGTGTGGGATGAGTGAGACGCAGGTCTGTGTGCGCGCTTGGATTATAGCGGCTGGGCTGCTCGTCGTGACTTTAACGATCATGAAAACAATATCCTATTTCATATGAATTTAACAGGCAAGAGAGTAGCGGTGCTGGGTTGTGGTCGAAGCGGGGTGGCGGCGGCGCACTTGGCGGCGGCGCATGGCGCAGCGAGGGTGTGTATCTTTGATTCGGACCCCGAGGCGGTATGCTCTGATGCGGCAGTTGAATTCGTGCCGGGTGCGAGTAAGGAAGAAGCGCGCGGCTATTCAGCGGACTTGGTGGTCATTTCTCCGGGGATTGAGGCTGACAAGCCGTGGGCGCTGGCTTTCACTTGCGCGGGAGCGCCTATCATCGGCGAGGTGGAGTTGGCGTCCCGCTACTTCCGTGGACGTATCATTGCCATTACCGGTACGAATGGTAAGACTACGACGACCGCGCTCATCGAGCATATCCTGCTCCAGGCGGGACGCAGTGCAAAAGCTTGCGGGAATTACGGCTACCCCTTTTGCGAGGTGGCGCTGCAAAAACCGCAGCCGGAGTTTGCTGTACTCGAAATTTCATCCTTCCAACTAGAGACTGTGCAGAGCTTCCGGCCAGAGGTGGCGGTATGGCTAAACTTTGCGCCCGACCACATGGATCGCTACACGAAGCTGAGCGATTATTACGAGGCTAAACTACGCATTTTTGAGAACATGGATGAGCAACAGATAGCTATCATTCGAGTGGGCGAAAAGATACCGCCTATCAAACCGAAAATTGTAGAGTTCTCTGCTTACGCCGGAAGCGGTCTCTTGCGCTATGAAGATTGCTGCATTAAGCAAATTGACACCACTGTGGCGGACTTAACAGGCACAGCCCTGCAGCAGGCGCACAATGCAGAAAACTGTATGGCAGCCATCCTTGCGTGCCGCGCTGTCGGCCTCAAGGATGACGAGATTGTGCCGGCCCTGACGAACTTTGAGCCACCACATCATCGCTGTGAGTTTGTGGCGGAGCAGCATGGTGTACTTTGGTTAAATGATTCAAAAAGCACCAATCTGCACTCTACGGAGGCTGCCATCCGTTCGCAGTCGCGTCCCATCGTTCTGCTTATCGGCGGCAAGGATAAAGGGCTGGACTACACCCCGTTGTTGCCGACGATGCAAGGTAAGGTAAAGCTGTGTGTGGTGTTCGGGCAAATAGCCGAGCAGCTTGAGCGCACGCTAGGCAACCAGCACCGGACTGTGCGCGTACGGACCGTACGTGAGGCCGTAGACACTGCGGCAAAGCATGCTGTTGCCGGCGATGTGGTGCTATTTTCTCCTGCTACATCGTCCTTTGACCAATACAAGAGCTATGCGCAACGTGGTGATGATTTTCGCCATTCAGTTCAGGAAAAAGTTCACTCGTAAACACATTTCAACAACTCTATACAAACACCATGAAACAGAAAGACCCCTACAGTACACCCACATTGGGCAGAGTAAAGCCCAAACGTCATTTGTTCCATTCTCTTATCCAACGATATCGGCATCGCAGTGATACCGGATTGGTGGAAGATCGCACCAGCAGCGTCACAATTGTGCGCATCATCGTAGGTTTACTCATGCTGCATCTCATCATCATCGGAGGCGTACTGCTCCGCGGGCACATGGTGAGGGAAGGGGGTGCGGCCGCGGTGCCATTGGCAGCGGCCCCGCCGAATAAGGTGCCTGCAGCCCCGCCAACTCCGGCAGAACCTGTGCTAACCCCGCCACCTGTGTTGGCTCCCACAGCAGCCCCTGTCCAGCAGGCGACGCAAGGCTCTTCTGCGGCTTCCAACCATATCACGCAGGCGGTCTCGGCAGATGAGGAGGAGGCAGAAGAAGTGGCGGAGGAGGTTGTAGAGGTTACCTCAGCTGCAACATCCGCACCTATTTACCACATGGTAGCTACAGGTGACACATGGCAGAACATCGCAGCGCAATACGCGGTCAGTCTTGCCGCATTGCGGGCGGCGAATCCCGGAATTGCAGATGCAGAGCCGCGTGTGGGTGACAATCTGGTCGTGCCTACGGGAAGCGCAGTTGTGCACCGTACACCTCGAGACGCCTCAGTTGCGCAACCAATCCAGCCAGTCGCACATGCGACCCCTGGCCCTGCAACTGCTCCGGGGAAGGTGCATGTCGTACAGCGTGGTGAGACCCTCTCGCGCATTTCGCGCAAGGTCAAAGTGCCCATGAAAGAGCTTATGCTCATCAATGGCATCAAGGACGCAAATCGCATCAGCCCCGGCATGCGATTACGCTTGAGTCGTTGAGTAACGCGCACACCAAAGCTCCTCCATGACATCGCGGTTAAGCATTATAGGCATCTGGGTGTGTTTCACCATCCTGCTGGTACTCGGCATCATGATGGTGGCAAGCACAGGTTTATGTGCCTATGTGCCCAATGGGGGAGATCCATCGCAGTTTCTCACTAAGCAGTGCATCTTTGGGTTGGTAGGGTTGCTTGCGGCTCTCGCAATGAGCACGGTGCGTTACCAATCCATGCGGCCATGGGTGTATTGGGCGTGGTGGGGGTGCGTGGGTGCGCTTGTCCTCTGTTACGTGCCGCATGTCGGCATGGAGATTAACGGGGAGAGACGTTGGATTAATCTGGGAATTTTCTCATTTCAGCCCAGTGAGGTAGCTAAGATTTGCCTAATGCTCACGCTGGCAGATTGGTACACCACGCACCGAGAAATGCCAGGTACCTTTTGGCGCGGTTTTGTGTGGCCCGGTGGGGTGCTTTTTGGATTGCCGCTTGCATTGATATTGTTTGAAAAAGATATGGGTACAGCAGCAGCTCTGGCAGTATCCGGCGGTTGTGTGATGTACGTGGCGGGGGTGCGCAACTGGCTATTATTTACGGCCATGTTGGTGGGTATGGTGCTCATGTTTGATATGGCCACCGGAAATGATAACCGTCTGGAGCGTATCTATGCGTGGTTTGATCCGCAGGCATTCAGCCAGGGTGTGGGGCGTCAGCAATGGATTTCCATCCTTGCTTTGGCACGCGGTGGGATAACTGGAGTCGGCCTGGGAGACGGCATTGAAAAATTTGGCAATCTCCCATTTGCGCACACCGATTTTATTTTTGCAGAAATTGGGGAGGAATGGGGGCTGGTGGGCACACTGGGAGTGCTTTTACTCTTCACGTTGCTTACAATTTTTGGCATCATGCTGGCCTTGCAAACTCAGGATACCTTCGGACGATTGTTGGCTACGGGACTGGTGTGTACAATTTTTTGGCCAGCGGTACTCAACATGGCGGTTGTCACATCCCTGTTGCCGAATTCCGGCTTACCCCTCCCCTTTATCAGCTACGGCGGCACTAATCTTATCTTCACGATTTTGTCGGTGGGGATACTCACCAGCATCCAGCGCTACACCCCAGCGACACCGCAGGACATTTGGCCCAGACATCTCATCAAGGACTCATGAAAAAAGCACCCGAATCCCAACGCATCGTGATTGCCTGCGGCGGCACAGGTGGTCACATGTTTCCGGGCATTGCCGTGGCGGAGCAGTTGCTGGCGCTCGGACATCGACCCTTACTGTTGATTTCCCATAAAGGAGTTGATGCAGAGGGGTCGCGCAAATACCCCCATCTCGAGTTCCGCACTGTGCCAGCCATTGCCAAACCTAGAACCTTTTCCCTGCGCATGATCTCCTTCCTGGCCCGCTTTGCATGCACCCTGTGGAGAAGCTACCTGTTGATCAGACGCGAGCGAGCGACAGCTGTGCTCGGAATGGGGGGGTTCACATCGTTGGCGCCGGTCGTGGCAGGGCGTATGCTGGGGCTGCGCACCTATATGCATGAGTCAAACGTCATTCCAGGCCGGGCAAACCGGCTCACAGCTCGTTTTTGTACGGCAGTATTGCTTGGACTGAGGGAAACAGCTGAGCATCTCCCCGGAAGCGATTGTCGGGTTGTTGGCACTCCGGTGCGTGAGGAGATGCTGCATGCACCCCAGTCGGCGGCCGCGCGCAAGACATTAGGAGTCCCGGTCGATCGACCTCTGCTGTTGGTGACGGGGGGATCACAGGGAGCGCAGAAATTAAACTCGCTGATCGTAGAGGCTGCCAAAGAACTGCCTGATGTGCAATTCCTGATTATTGCTGGCAAAGCGGATCAGTCCCGCGTAGCCAATCTTGCGGAGGGGTGTGCTAATGTGCGCGTGCTGGGCTTTTGCTCGGATATGCCTGCGGCCTATGCAGCTGCAGATGCTGTGGTGGCGCGTAGTGGCGCGTCCACGCTCACGGAACTTTCCGTAGTCGGTAAAGCCTGCTTGCTGGTGCCCTATCCTTTCGCAGCGGACAATCATCAGTTCTACAACGCGAAAGTCTTTGCAGAAGTCGGCGCCGCCTGCCTTTGCGAGCAGGCGGGCCTCACGCGGTTGAAAATTGTTGAGTTTGTCCGGCAGCACGTACTCAACCCATCGGTACGTGAAGCGATGCAACGAGCCATGCTCTCCTGCGCGCGGCCAAATGCAGCACAGGACATAGCTCGTATCCTTGTTCAACCGCTATGACGAGTTTCACTAACCTGACAGGCGCCATGGAGATAGGCGCGAATTGCTATCTCATCCAGGACGGCACGACCAGTGTGGTTCTGGATGCTGGAGTACACCCCAAAAAGATTGGTGAGGAGTCCAAACCTCGTTTTGAGCTGCTGGAGGATGTAGACCTTCAGGCCATCATCGTGTCGCACGCGCATTTGGACCACATTGGCGCGCTGCCGGTGTTGCAGGAGAAGTTCCCACAAGCGGAAGTCGTGATGACGCGAGCAACGGCGGAGATAGGGCGTGTGATGTTGCACAATTCCGTGAATGTGATGACGGCGAAAAGACTGTACGATGGCGTTGTAGAATATCCTTTCTTTAGCCATGGCGAGTTGGATCACGCCGCCAATAAGTGGGTGACCCGACCATACGAGGAGAGTTTTCGTGTGGGACGTAGTGGGGATATGCTCGCCACGCTCTACGATGCCGGACACATTCTTGGCTCTTGTGGGGTGATGCTCGAAACTCGGGCGGGGATGCGTATTTTCTACACGGGTGATGTGCAATTTGAGGATCAGAGCCTGATACCTGGTGCGGCCTTTCCGGAGGATGGGGTGGATGTGCTCATCATGGAGTGCACGCATGGCAATACCGAACGATCGGTCAACTACACGCGCGAGCGTGAGATGAATCGTTTTGCCAGGGCTATACGCGAAACATTGTCGGGTGGTGGTGCCGTGCTCATCCCAGTTTTTGCCCTCGGCAAAACCCAGGAGTTGCTCTACGAGATTGGTAAAATGCGCGATAGCGGACGTATCCCCGATGCGCCGATTTACAGCGGTGGTTTGGGTGCCAAGGTAACCGGCGTGTACGACCGTACGACCTACGATACCCCGCGCTTGCATCCCGGCTTGCTTGTACGTGCAGCCGTGGAGACTGTGCCCTTGCCTAGGGAGACGGACGGACCGTTGCGCGTGAGTCCGGGCAACATCTATCTGGTTTCCAGCGGCATGATGAGCCCACATACCCTGTCCAATAAACTGGCGGCTCAAATTCTGCCCCATCCGAATGATGCCATTCTGTTTGTTGGGTACAGCGATCCGGATAGTCCGGCGGCGCGTATCAAGACCGCCACCCCCGGCGGTAATGTGCGATTGGGTGAAGACCCGACTGCAGGGCAGGCCTACAGGGTGAACTGCCGCATTGAAAGTTTCGATTTTTCCGGTCATGCACCTCGCACTGCCCTGCTGAATTATGCGCGCGCTCTCAACCCTAGGGAAATCCTGCTGGTCCACGGCGATGAAGCTGCGCAGCGGCAGATGCATCAGGAACTGACCCGCTACATGTCCAAGGGGGTGACCATTTCCAGACCGCTGCCGGGTCGCAGGCACAAACTGTCGAGCTGAGCGAAGTGAGCACTCCCCGACAGGATAGCTCGATGCATGCCAATCCGCGCAAGGCGCACATGATTGACAATTCGCATGTCGTGAGCGGCAAACGCGTTACCAAATACGTTTGCATCGTCATCAATAGATAGTTGCAAGCGGGGGAGCTTTGTGGTACACTACGGGCGTTAAGAAATGCCCCCTCCCGTCACCATTAACGGAGCTGCCCAACTGCCCGAAAAACCCGTTCTGGTTATTCCGAATCGAGTGGATGGCACCGTATTGCGCGTGTTGGTGGAGTCGTTGGGGGGGATGGAAAAAATAGCTTGGCTAGTAGAGGACACGCTAAGGCCGAGCCCAGAGCTCATGACGCAAGTGAGCCGCGAGGGATCGCAGGGTATTCTTTTCTCAGCTGCGCGAGGAAATCATGAGACCCTCGCGGAGCAGGTGAATGCAAAGTTGGAGAGCGGTCGGCACGTGGTTCTTTTACCGGGGCATCAGGAGCAGCCCGGCGCGTACATCGCAGACGTGCCTATGTGCATCTTGCAGTACCTTCTGAAGGAGTACGACAAGCTTGTGCTGCCCGTTTATGCGGGTATGTACGGGAAGCCGGGTGAGGCGGCCTTGCTCACGAGTGAGCAGCCCTACGAGCAGGCTGTGGTGAGTTTTCTCTCAGCCTTTATTCCCAGTGGAGACTCCGCAGAGCGGTTGCATGCTGCGTGGGCGCTGGAGGCGTGTCGCTGCGTAGCCAATGTGACTCACGTGCAGGAAGAAACATTGGGCAGCGCCCTGCTGTGCAGTCTCACGGCGCACCCGCGCGCCGTCATTATAGATGGAGTTAACGAGCAGAGCATGAGCTACCGCCGGTTATTGACACTGGCGGCGCCCTTGGCGCGTCGATTGCGCAAGAACACCCTCACGCGTCGCATGGGGATCATCTTGCCGCCGGGGCGGCTGAGTATTATTGCCAATGTGGCGTGCATGCTGGCGGGTATTTCTCCGGTCAATATCAATTACAACTCCTCAAAAGCCATATTCCGCAGTATCGCGGAACAGGCGGAGCTCACGCACTTTATCACGGGGAGCAATTTCATGCAGAAGCAGCCGGACTTTCCGTGGCCGCCTTCCCGGGATATTCTCTTTGTTGAGGAGATGTTGACGTCTTCGGGCCTCTCCTTTCAGCTCGTCAAAGAGTACTTGGTGGGACGTCTGGGATGGCGGCGCTTGGCATCGTGGATGGATGTGCCTGTCACTACTGTTCAGGATGAAGCGCTCATGGCTTATTCTTTGCCGGAGGAGGGGGCAGGGGTGCGCGGAGTGTTGCTGAGTCACCATGCGGTGATGATGGGCTATCGACTCGCTGCTTCGCGGTTGAGATCGCAGGCCGGTAAGCGCGTACTCAGTTCTCTGCCGTTCTACTACAGAACCGGGTTCATGCTCGGACTGGTGTATCCCTTGCTCAATGGGCAGGACATCATCACCTATCCGGAATCGGACGCTGCCAAGCGTATTTGTGGCCTTGCGCACAAGTACAGTCCGACCATCATGACGCTGGAGCCACGGCAGATTCCTGGTATCTTGGAGGTAGCTCAACCGGGAGATTTTGTAGAAGGTGGGCACGTGTTGGTGGCTGGGCGTGTGCCCATGGCAGTGGCTCAGCAAGCGTATCACGATCACAAAATTGTGCTCTGCGAGTGTTACATGCCTCCAGAGTGCGCGATGCCAGTGGCATGTAGCATGCCGCCACCTGTGCACGGGGTATCCAGCCCGCATGTGGTTCCTGCCGGTGCCCCGGGTACGGCGGGCCTGGTGATGCCGGGTCTCGCCGTGCGTGTGACAAATCATTTACGACCGGATGTCCCGCTCGGTACAGGTGAGTTGGGCCTGCTTTGGGTGAAGGGGGAGCCGCTTTTTTCCGGTTTTGTGCAAGATGGAATGCCCGCTCCGGACACGTCCACTAACCGTTGGGTTTGCACGGGGGATATCGGCTGCATTCGGGCAGATGGCCTGCTCGTTGTGGGGGGCTCGCGCGAGCGCTTTTCCTATATCGAGGGGGAACTTATTTCCCATGCTCGGGTGGAGGAGATACTCGCCGACATTCTCTCCATCCCGCGAATAAGCGCTGAACCCCGTATCGCTGTGGTTGGTACCCCAACCTCCGATGGACGCGGGGAGCAGGTGGTGCTTCTTTCCACTCTGCACAAGGTTGTAGGACCGCACGATGTGATTACTCTCCGCTATGCCATCGTGAATGAACGTATAGCCTCTCAATATGCGCCGCAGCGTATTGTAGCATTGCGCGCCATTCCAACCCTTCCCGGTGGAGGAGTGGATTACGCATTCTGCCGTCGGTTGGCTCTCTCTGCGCCAGGCTACAGGCGAAACACCTGACTCCTCCCTTCAATTTCCTCTCAAACATAAACTCCCAGTTATAGACATATTCCATGACTCCTACAGATAACTTTCTGAGCAGTATCCTTGACGATGTGCACTACACCCCCTCTGCTGAGGGGGCAGACGCGGAGTGCGATGTGGCACCGAAGGAATTACCGGATGGGCATGTTCTGCATGGGTACCGCGTTTTGCGCACGTTGGGTGCTGGTGGGTTTGGGGTAACATACCTGGCAGAGGAGAAAGCGCTTGGTCGGCGAGTGGTGCTCAAGGAGAATTTTCCGGACACGCTGTGTCATCGGCAATCCGGTACGTTAGACGTGGTACTCATAGCCCCGGAGGGTCAGGAGACGTTTGACTGGGCGCACAACAATTTTTTGCGCGAGGCGCGCTTGCTTGCTTCGCTGCACCATCCTAATATCGCTAAGGTATATTCTTTCTTCAATGCGCACCGAACAGCATACTACGTGACAGAGTTTATTGAGGGGAAATCGTTGGCGGATGTGGCCAATGATTACCGTAACCACAATCGCGATATACCGCAAGATGCCTTGGTGGGCACCATGGTGCGAGTGCTGGATGCTTTGGATTACCTGCACAAGCGGGAAGTGTTGCACCGTGATATAAAACCGGACAATATACTCATCAATAAGAGGGGTCTGCCCACGCTCATCGACTTTGGAGCTGCCCGAGAGGAGTATGGCGACTCTGATCCGGGTGTGGTTGAGTCCTTGGGCTTTAGCCCACCTGAGCAGGGGAAAGAAGGAGGCAACATGGGAGCTTGGACGGACCTGTACGCATTCGGTGCAACCTTGTATTACATCTTGACGGCCACGTGCCTACCGGATGGCCGCCAGCGTGAGCTGTACGATATGGCTGATCCGCTTGTCTCCAATGAACGCCTACGCTCTATCTACGATGAGCGACTGCTGAAGAGTATTGACAAGGCTACGCGTCCCCTCATTGAGGAGCGCTACCAGAATGCAGGCGAGTGGATAGCCGATTTCCGAAATTTGTGACCAGTATATCTGTCAGCCCTGCTGGGCGCGGATAGAGGCATCCATGAGCTCAGCTGCTTTCTTGCCACTCATCAACATGCCTCCAAAAATCGGTCCCATACGGAAACTGCCGCTTACGCCGTTAGCTGCCATACCGGACACAAAGAGACCAGGATAAATTTGCTTGGTATTTTCGATCGTGGAGCGCTCCCCTTCGATGGCATCCATGCTCATCTCGCCGATGACGCCGCCTGTTTGCGTGCACAGCGAAACGCCATTTTTACGCGCGACGGTGCGGGCAATTTCGCAATCGTGCCCGGTGGCGTCCAGCACTGTTTTAGCAGCAAAGGTGAGGGGATCCACATGCATGTGCTGCAGCAGCACGGGAGTCCAGTTCACCACCACCCCAGCCACGCGGTCTTGCTTGTACACCACATCCTCTACGGAGTAGCAGTTGAAGATGAGCGCCCCGGCTTCAGTGGCGCGGTAGAGCAAGCCGGACGTAGCGTGAACGGAGTCCAGCAAGTACGTGCCTTGCTCGTGTTCGCAGTATTGCAGCTGCAGGTCTTGTAAAATGGGCAGGGCCTCTTTCTGTACCACAATCTCGTTAAACATCATTGCTCCGCCCCACATACCGCCTCCTGGGGCCAATTTGCGATCCAGCAACGCCACTTTGTGACCGGCTCTGGCCAAGTAATAAGCTGCCACGATGCCGGACGGACCACCACCCACGATGGCGGCGTCCAGCTGCAAGCTGCGGTTAATTTTTTCAAAGTACGAGTTGACAATGCCGCGGGTGATGAGTGTTTCCATGTCCTCATGGTAGCTTTTCCCACAGAGAATGTCAAGCTTGACAGGGCAAGGCGCATCGCTCATAATAATGCGCGCCATGTTTCGGTTATTTGACACATACACGAGGAAGCTTCGCGAGGTACAGGCTCAGGATGGCAAAACACTGCGTTTCTACTGTTGCGGTCCCACGGTGTATGCTGCGGCGCACATCGGCAATTTCCGCACCTTTGTTGCGCAGGATGTCTTCCGACGCGTGGCGGAGCTTTCCGGTTTGCGCACCAAACACGTGCGCAACATTACGGACGTGGATGACAAGACAATACGCAATTCACAGGCGCAGGGCGTGCCGCTGGCGGAGTACACTGCAAAGTGGACGCAGAAGTTCCACGATGATTGCGAGGAGCTTAATTGTCTGCCGCCGCATGTGGAGCCGAGCGCCGTGGGGCACGTAGCGGAACAGATAGAGATTGTGCAGAGGCTTATCGACTCTGGTCACGCCTATTGCAGTGAGGATGGATCGGTCTATTTTCGGATTTCCTCGTACCCCGAATACGGTAAATTGGCGCATTTGGATGCTCAATCGCTGGATTTGGGCAAGACGGCGCAAACTCGTGCAGATACGGATGAGTACACGAAGGACAGTGTGGCTGACTTTGTCCTTTGGAAGGCGCGTCGCCCGGAGGATGGCGAGAATTATTGGCCTTCACCTTGGGGAGAAGGCCGTCCCGGTTGGCATTTGGAGTGCTCGGCCATGAGCCATAAGTACCTGGGCGATACCTTTGACCTGCATTCGGGCGGTGTGGACCTCGTTTTCCCGCATCATGAAAATGAGATAGCTCAGAGCCGTTGTGCGTGCGGCGGCGACTTTGCTCGGCATTGGTTCCACGTGACTCATTTGTTGGTGGATGGCGCCAAGATGAGCAAAAGCCTAGGCAACATGTACACGCTGGATGATTTGGCGAGACTGGGGCACCAGCCATCAGCTCTGCGCTACGTGTTGGCCGGCGCATATTACCGCCGCCCGCTCAACTTCACCTTGTCGGGCATGAAAGATGCGGCTTCCGCGCTGCGCAAGTTGAGTCGTGCTGATGCTGCCTTGGCGGAGAAAGCTGGGGATAAGACGGCTCCCACCTACCGCGAGCTGGTGAAAAATCCGCCGGGTTTGGGCGCTTTTGCCCCTGCGTGGCAAAGTCTTTTGGACGATCTGAATACGCCGGAAGCGCTGGGACATACCTTCAGTGCCTTGCATGCCCTGAACGCTTCTGAGTTGAGCCGGGCAGAGGCTCATGAGGCTCGTCTGGCCCTTCGCTTTATCATGGAGGCATTGGGGTTGATTTTGCCGCCGGCAGAGGAGGGGCAGCCTGAGGCGCCGACAGAGGTGCAAGCGATCGCCCAAGAGCGTTGGCAGGCGCGTTTGGCCAAGGATTGGGCGCACTCGGATGCCTTGAGGGCACGTCTGGCGGAGCTCGGTTGGGGCATGAAGGATGGCCGTGATTCATACCAACTCATCAAACTCTGAACCGTTATGAGCCAAGAACAAAAACTCTCCCTGCTGGGCAAGCACAGCGAGTTTTTTCACTCGCCGGATGAGGCAAGGCTTGAGACCTTCCCGAACCGCAGCCCTCAACGGGCGTACGTGGTGACCCTGGAAACGGAAGAGTTTTCTTCCCTGTGCCCGGTGACAGGCCAGCCGGACAGTTGCGCGCTGAGCATCTCCTACGTACCGGCAGAGCGTGTGGTGGAGACGAAAAGTCTGAAATACTACCTCGTTTCTTTCCGAAACTATCCCGCTTTCAATGAACAAGTGGTGAACCGCATCCTGGATGATTTGGTGGCGGCAGTGCAGCCGCGTTGGATGCGCGTGGTGGGGCGCTTTTCGCCGCGCGGCGGTATTCGTCTTACTACCACGGCCGAACATTGCCCGGAAAATCGACCTGCATGACATTCTGGACCGCCCTATGAAATGCCTCGTTCTCCTCTCCGGTGGTGTGGATTCAGTCACGGCTTTGCATTGGGCCTGCCGTGAGCACGAGCCGTTGGCTGCGCTTTCCTTTCGCTACGGCAGTAACCACGAAGAATGTGAGTTAGCCTGTGCGGAATACCAAGCGCGTGTGTTGGGGATACCTCACCGTGTGATCGATCTTTCGTCTCTCGCGGCTCATTTGTCCAGCGCGCTGCTGAGCGGCGCTGCGGCAATACCTAGTGGTGATTACGAGGAGGAAAATATGCGGGCCACGGTGGTGCCATTTCGCAATGGTATATTCCTTTCCATTGCGGCCGGTGTGGCGGAGAGCTGTGGGGCGCAGGGCGTGGTGATAGCTGCCCATGCGGGGGACCACGCCCTTTACCCCGATTGCCGGGAGCCCTTCATGCAGGCCATGGAGCAGGCCATGGAGCAGGGGAGCTATGCGAAGATTCAGTTGCTACGTCCCTTCATTGGCATGAGCAAGGTGCAGATTGTGAAGCTTGGGGCGGAACTGGGAGTTGACTTTTCACAGACCTATTCCTGCTATTGCGGGGGTGAGAAACACTGTGGTCGCTGTGGTACATGCCGGGAACGTCGAGCGGCTTTCGCCGCCGCCGACGTGGCAGACCCTACCGCCTACGAAAAAGAATAACCAGCCCATGTCCTCCGTTTACATCAAGACTTACGGTTGCCAGATGAACGAGCGTGACTCGGAGCAGGTGGCCGCTATGTTTCTGGCGGGCGGGTACAGCTTCGCCAATTCCGAATTGGAGGCGGATGTGGTGCTGATCAACACCTGCTCAGTCCGCGAAAAAGCGGAACTGAAAGCCTTGGGAAAGATGGGCATGCTTTGTTCGCAGTCGGTGGATCGTCCCTGGGTGGTGTTCGGTTTTATGGGCTGCATGGTGCAGAGCAAGGCACGTGAACTATTTGAGACCGTACCGCGTTTGGACGTGGTGACCGGTACTCATTGCTACCATCGCGTTTTCCCGCTCTGCGACTCCCTCCTCAAGCAGCGCCTGGCTTCCGCTGTTCATTCGCCGTTGAGAAAGGGGGCTCAACTTTGCGAGGTGGAGGACCTGCCGGATGCTCACAACCGTATTCGTGATCATCTGCCTGCGCGCACGTCTTGCTCCGCCTTTGTGTCCATTATGCAGGGGTGCGAGATGCGCTGCTCGTACTGCATTGTTCCCTACACGCGCGGAGCGGAGCGCAGTCGTCCGGCGGCGGATATTTTGGATGAAGTGCGACGCCTGGTTGACAGCGGAGTGAAAGAGATTACCTTGCTCGGGCAAATTGTGAATCGTTATGGTCGTGAGGAACCCGTGATAGACGGTCGCAGTGGTTTTGTGCGTCTGCTGGAGATGGTGCATGAGGTAGACGGTCTGGAGCGCCTTCGCTTCACCTCCCCGCACCCCATTGGTTTTCGCGAGGATTTGGTGCGTGCTTTCTCTTACCTGCCCAAGCTTTGCAGTCATATCCACTTCCCCATGCAGAGCGGCAGCGACCGCATTCTGCAGCTCATGCGCCGCCCTTACAAGCAGCAGAAGTATGTCGAGCTTTGCGAGGCCATGCGCGTCGCCCGCCCGGACCTCGCCATCACCACGGACATTATCGTGGGTTTCCCCGGGGAAACACAGGAGGACTATCTACTCACCAAGGCGGCAGTGGAGCAAATTAAGTTTGACAATGCTTTTATTTTCCAATACTCGCCCCGGCGCGGCACGCCGGCGGCAGATATGCCGGATCAAGTTTGCTTGCGCGAGAAGGAAGCGCGCAATCATGACCTGCTCGACACTGTGAACCGCATTGCCATTGCGCGTAACAGGGCGCTTGTGGGCACACAGCAAGTGATCCTTGTGGACGGCCCCAGCAAAACGAACCCCAACCGTTTGCAGGGGCGCACATCGCAGAATAAGCCCGTCATTATCGAACAAGGCATTGCCAAGGTTGGCGAACTGCTGCCCGTCACGATTCGCGAATGCACAGGGTTCACTCTGTACGGCGCAGTCTGATGATACATCGATCAGCCCTGCGTAATACGCCCTCTATTCAAAAACATGCTTAATACGCACATGATCAATAAATTGCAAATCATCAATCATCAATCGTAAATGTCAGCGTACTTGACAAGCCCCTGCCAGCAGGCTATGCTTGACCCATGGCAACAGACTTAATCATCATCGGCGGAGGCTCGGCCGGTTACGTGGCTGCCATTCGCGCGGCGCAGCTCGGAAAGCAGGTGATCTGCATAGAGAAGGAGCGCGTGGGCGGCACGTGCCTGAATTGGGGCTGCATTCCCACCAAGGCGTTGCTTGAGAGCGCTGAGTTGTACCGTAAAATGGCGAAGGCAGCGGGGACGTACGGCGTGGAAGCACAGGGAGTGACCGCAAATTGGGAAGCTATGGTTGCGCGATCTCGGACCGTCAGCGATCGTCTGTGCGGTGGTATTGAGTTTCTTTTCAAAAAGCATGGCATAGAGCGTCTGCAGGGCACCGCCCGTATCCTTGCCCCCGGCGTGGTGGAACTCACTGCCCCGGATGGGACGGTCTCAGAGCTCCGGGCGCCCAAAATATTGATAGCTACCGGCGCACGCACACGGGAAATACCCGCATTCCCCATGGATGGCAAGAGGATCATCGGCAGCAAGCAGGCTTTGACTTTGCCGAGCGTGCCTGCCAGCATGTTGGTGATTGGATCGGGCGCCATTGGTTCCGAATTTTCCTATCTGTACAGCTGCTTGGGTTGCAAAGTGACGCTGGTGGAGGCCCTGTCCAACTTGCTGCCTAACGAAGATGACGATGTCAGCAAGGCCATGGAGCGCGCGTTCAAGAAAAGCGGCATGACTTGCTTGGTGGGGGCGAAAGTTGAAAGCGTTGTCACAACGGAGGGTGGGGTGGAAGCGCATATCACTCGCCCGGGCAAGCCGGATACTCACGTGCAGGCCGAGGTGTGCCTGGTTGCCGTCGGCGTAGTGCCTGTCGTGCCCGAGGCGACGGGGCTGCAGCTTACCGAACGCGGTTTTGTCCAGGTGAACGAGCGCTACGAGACTAATCTGGCGGGCGTGTATGCCGCCGGGGATTGCATCGGTGGCGTAATGCTGGCCCACGCTGCCAGCTACGAGGCCGTTCAGGCTGTGGAGGGCATGTTCCTGTCCGGTGCCGTCCCCAAGAAGCCTGCTCTCGTCCCCGGTTGCATGTATTGCCACCCGCAGGTTGCCAGCGTTGGTCTGCGTGAACGCGAACTCCGCCAGTCCGGCATCGCCTACAAGGTCGGCAAGTTCCCCTTCCAGGCCATTGGCCGCGCTGTTGCCGCCGGTTCAACGGACGGCTTTGTCAAGTTGCTCTTCGGCGCTGAGCATGGCGAGCTTTTGGGAGCCCATATCGTGGGCGAGGGCGCCACAGAGCTCATTGCCACTCCCCAACTTGGAATTTCATCGGAGTTGACTGATGCTGACCTCCATGCCATGATTTTTGCGCACCCAACGCTCGGCGAGGCTATCCACGAGGCAACACTGGCAGCGGATGGTGTGCCCATCCATGCTTAATACCCCCCATGGCGAGAAAGTTCTACTACGATACCGGGGAAAAGAAAATAGGACCTGTTACAGGGTATGACCTGCTGCGTTTGCGAGCCGAGGGTCGTGTTAAGGACGATACGTGGGTGCGCTGCGCAAACTCTGCCACATGGCGCCGTTTTGCTGAGCTGGATTTACGCAAGGAGGAGCAGGAAGAGGCAAATCCTACGCTCTGGCAGCTGCTTACGCGTTATACGAGCTGGCGTGGGATCCTGCTCTTTGTAGCCGTCATGGTTGTGCTGCTCGCTCTGTTCATTGGTTTGGTATCTGTGGCGGGGCCCTTGCTTCTCGTCGTCCTCGTATTGTGGATACTGAGCCACTTTATTAAGGGGGGTGACAGCTGATTCGCGCGATCTTGATCTGGGAGGGTGCAGCGTGGATGTTCTCTTGACAAGGTAGCTAAAATCTGCTATCAAGGCAGTATGAAGTGGAGACTATCCTACATCGTTCTCATCCTAGTGGCGTTGGCGGTAGGGTACGTGGTAGATCCCATCATGTTTCCCGGCGGCGAGAGAATTGTGCAGCAGACTCGGCAAAAAACACACACCGCCGAAATAGTTATTCATCAAGATACGCCGGTTCCTGATACTCAAACGACCACTGAGCCTGAGCCCGAACCCGAACCCGAACCTGTTATCGAAGATAGCCCGGAGGAGGAGGAAGAAGAAGACCCCGAAAATGCAGAAATTACAAAAATTAACCATCCTCTGGGTGAGGATAACGGACGTCGCCCCGTGCAGGAGCAAAATGTCAAAAGTGTTATTCGTCCCAACGAATGGCGCAAACCGAAAGCGCTCGAACGTAAGCTCACCAACCGTATCCGCTCGCGTGTCGGCAATCCAGGGCGCGAACATATACTCGCCTTCATCCGTGAACCGGAAAATCGACTTCAAATTGCCCAATGGGAACTACTGCACCGTGCTGATCTCGATGCCCTCACTGAGCTAATGAAGGATAAGGGGACGGCAGATTCATTGGCAGAGCTGCTCAACAACCTTCCTTGGATCAGCTCTTTTGTTTACGATGGAGAGATGGAAAAACCTGAAATCGCCCTCGCCATGATTAACCAGTTTCGCCAGGTGGATAAAAATATGGACCGAGATATCCTCACAGACGCCACGAAAATTAAGCCCGGCGTCAAGCGACGCATTGCTGCGGCGGTGGCGGTTGAGTTTACTCGCAATGGGTGGTATGGTGCGGGTGCTCCGCTCTCCAAGGAGCAAATTAAGTATTACAAAGAAATCGGCATGCCTTTGCCCGACATTGCTGCTGATTCAGGCAAAAGGCGGGCTCCGGCAAAGGACAATTTTCGCTTGGCACGCGAGCGTTACCTCTACTTTGCTGAAAGCTGGGACAAGGGGCTGCTCAACTCTTCCTTCGGCAATATGCCCGACTGGCTCATGCACTTTCCCTGCGGTTGGAAAGGCGACCACCCCATGGGACTTGCCAGTAGCCTACGCTGGCAGCGTGATAACTGCTCTGCTCCAGCTCGGGCTTACGTTGGCATGTGCAGTCAGGTACCCTACCTCCCCCTCAACAAGTATGGGGATGTGATTTTTTCCAAATATTACTATCAACCCTTTGATGTGATTTACCCCGGACTGTTTGCCAAGGAGACGCGCGATGTAGGAGCTGTATGCGGTGGCTTATCTCATTATGGGGCGTCTGCGGCGTGCGCAAACGGTGTGCCAGCTTTCACCATGGGCGAACCTGGCCATTGCGCATACGCCGTATTTGTCGATGGAGAATGGCACGCCGCCAACTCAATCTCTGAAAAACGCGAACCTCACTATGCCACATGGGGATTGCACAGGTGGAGCGCCATGCAAATGATGACCGACATGTATAAAGATGGGCAGCGTACTCGTGATGCGCAGATGATCTGCTCTCTCGCCGCTCTTTTGTCGCAAAATAAAAATCCAATCAAGGCTCTCAGTTTGTATGAAATGGCCGTTACGATGCAGCCTCTCTACAACCCTGTCTGGACGATGTATTTGGACACTGCTGCAAAACATCTCAGCAAACGCCCCTCAAAATATCTCGGAGTAAATGATTTTATCTGCTCGTCTGTTGCTCCCAAGCACCCCGAAATGTGCGCACGCTACCTCACAGAGACGATCTATCCCTCCCTGCTTACTACGCTCAAGACAGGCAAGCAGAAGATGGTTGCTTTTAAGAGCTATTTTGAGAATCTCAACGAGAATGAAAAGGCAGAGTGGGACATGGAGAAGATGCTCAACATGCAATTTGACTCGCTTGGCAAAGCTTTGCCTATCAAACTCAATTTTTTCAAGCTTGTAGCCGATAGCGTGAGACGTCGACCCGCGTTCGGCGCGGCGTTGAGCTGGGCTGTGCGTCGCGCGTACGTAGAGAAGCGTAGCGTTGGCGACCGCGTGCGTGGTATGGTGGATGAGTTGCTCACACAACTGCCAAAGGATGATCCGAATTACGAGAGTACTCAGCTACTGCTGAAAGCGTCGGTTATACGCGCTGCAGAGGAGATGACAGCCCTCTCTTTAGAAGGGCCACGCAGTAATGGACGAGACAAAGAATACTATTTGGATTTGGCCAATAAATACAGCAAGGAATTTCTCAAGCCTGGAGAAAACAACATGCCGGACTTCACGCCGCCTCCTGGCAAGCTAGTCTCTCCGGGTGGGCTGGTCATGCTGGATATGTACGCTCCCAAGCAGGATAGCATTGTGACCCACTCTGCGGCTCTCACTCCACAGGGCGGGGCTATTATTTCTGAAAAAGGGAAGCATCGAAAAGTTACTGTGGAATTGCCCAAACGCACATACATAGGCGGTATCGTGATTGTTCCTTCTGGGCGCGATTGCACCGCCTACCGCGAGTGGTATGTTGAAACCTCCGTAGATGGGAAAAGTTGGAAACTGCTTGCTAACCTTCCTGAGTCCTCTGAAAACCCCTGCATTGTGCTGACTGTCGAGCACGACTGTCCACAGGCGCGTTATATACGCATTGATTCTGGCGCAGAGCAGCTGCAAGGCATCAACTTCAAAGCGATTTTAGTCTATGACAATAAGAAAGGCAAGTAAGCTTCTTCAATCCGTAGCGTTGGGTGTAGCGTTTGCGGCTGTTATTACTCCCGGTCGTTGCCTTGCTCAGCAGACATCTGATCCTGCGGAGTCGGCGCAGGAACCCCCGGCGGAAAGTAACAATGAACAGCAACCGGATGGGAAAAAAACTGAATCTAAAAATCCACGCCGCCCTGAAACCTACCAGGAGGCGCTGAGCGCAGCAGGGGATGATGGCATCATCATCTTTTGCTATGGACCGGATTGGAATCAGCGAAGCTTGCGTATGCTCCAATCATTCTGGATGAAAGAGAATCTGGAAAAAATAACTGGTCAGGCTCAACTGCTTGCTGTGCCTATCTATGAATCGCCCAACCAAGCACAAGCAGACGAGCAGCGACGTATCACTGCTGGCATGCCTTCCATCCCATTCAGTGTATGCCCCACGATCATGCTGGTCGATAAAGACGGCAACATGTATGCCAATTTACCCGGTATGGATTTTCTGGGCGATGAAGACGGGGCGGCTGCTTTGAACAACATCACTCAAAAACTTCAGATGCATCGAAAAATGCTCGAATTGCTGCAGCGAGCCGGTACTCTCCAAGGCGTAGAAAAAGCAAAAGTGCTCGGGGAAGTCGCGGAACTTCCCATTCAGAAACCTGCTGATTTGTTGGATATGATTAAAGAGGCCGATCCTAGTGACAGTACAGGTTTGGTACGTCGCAATGAGCACAGCGCCCTGCAATTCCTCTACCAGCAGATGGATACCAAGGATGGCTTCCTGAAAGCCGATTTTCATACCACCCTGCATGACCTCATGCAGGAAACCATGAAGATTGTCAATGATACGGCGCTGCGCCCAGAAGATCGGCAAGCGGCGTACTGCTTGCTCATTGGACAAGCGCGTCGGGAGGAAGGTGGCAGCAAGCGCATGAAGGCCATGATTGCCGCATGCATGAAAATAGACCCCAAGAGTTTTTATGGCCGAGCAATGTCTCAATTAGCCGTGCTTTGGGGCAATGAGCGCGCCAATGAAACATCTGATGAACGTCGTGCCCGCAGAGCTAAAGAAAAGGATGATGAGAAAAAACGACGTCAACGTGAACGCGAAGTCAAGAAAACGGAGCGCAATACCACGGTCAAATAGTCCTCTTACTGCTGCGCGCATGTTCTGCTGCTTGTCATGTGAGTATGTGGGTCGAGTGCTTGTAGGTTTATTTGTGGGGGGCTTGTTTCTGTGTGGCGGAAGTTGCGCCGGACAATACGCTGAATTTTGCAGTCGGGAGTATTCCTCGAACGACAGTTGGCTGGGGCTGCTCCATGGCGAGCTGAAGGGCTACCGCATTGAGGCACACTTTTTCCGTGCTTCTAACTATGAGCTATGCATCGTGGATGAGGGAGACGGCAAGCCGATGTATGGCAACTTGGAAATCGCCATGCGTCGCAATTCTTGCGTGGCCGGGGTGAACGGAGGCTACTTTGCCGCTGGTCCTGCGCGAGCACCCATTGGCTTACTCCGTCACGCCTCCCGCACCGTTGCTCCGTTAGCCACCGGCGGTTTTACTGTTGTCGGCATCCTCTATGACACGGGAGAAAAAATTTTTATGGAACGTAGCCGCACGCTTCGCTTTCCTGCGCAGCGCATGCGCGAAGCCATTCAGGGCGGGCCATTTTTAGTAGAGCATTATCGGGCTGTCCCGGGATTGGAGCGCACGCATAAGGCCATGCGAACATTTATTGCTACGGATGGAGCTGGTGGATGGTGTCTGGCCATCACTTCTCCGCTTACTTTGAGTGAATTGGCTGATATCCTGTGCACCCCAAACTGCTTGGGTTCCTTTCGCGTTTATATGGCATTGAACATGGACGGCGGGAGTTCTTGCTCATTTTGGGATGCCACTGCGGGTATCTACCGCCAGGGGTTCAAATCTGTACGCGACTACATTGGCATACGCCCGCGAAAAAAACACTGATAACCGGTACACGCCAGACGCTGGCACACTGCCCGAGTTGTATTTTTCCTGCCCCGCTACCGTTTCCCCGCGTCCTCACCTCGCGTCGACTTGCTGTGTCCAGTCGGTTGTACAGCATAAGGATCGTACTTTTCCTCATCACGCACTACAGATAAGCGCGCTCCACCTCGTATCAGCAAGGAAAGTTCATTAAGGTCGCGCCTCTGCATCTGCACATACGCCTTTGCTGTGCGTGGCGGCCGTTGTCTGTTATTGATGATGGTCAGCCCGTTCGAGAAGGTAAGCATGCGATCGGACGAGGCAAATAGTGCAGAAGCACGCGGTATATGGCTGCCGTTGATTTCTCCCTCACGATCCCTGAGGGTGGTTTCCTCATTTTGTCCTGAGCCTGCAAGATCGGGAGAAGTGGATATTCCGTACGCTGCCACTAAAGTGCGGCCGTCCCAAAGCGTTATTTCTCGGTCCGCCACATGCAGTTCCACTCGCATAGTTGCGGGCGCTATGTAGAGGCTCTGTCCCACCTTGAGGTCCGATGGCTTGGTCATCATATTGATGAGCATGATCAACTCCGGCGAGCTATTGTAAGCTGTAGCTATTCGATCCAAATTGTCTCCCCGATGCACAACATGGCGGCGTATATTGGGATTCGAGGTCGTTAGGTATTGTCGCACGCGTACATGCCCCACTAAACGGCGGGCCTCACGTCCAGCCAAACCTCGTTTGTAGATGAAAGGCTGGAGTAGAGTGAGCATTTGAGTATCCCGCCGCTGAGCATAGAGACGTCGCGCTTGCTCCAGCTCGGCTGGCCTTTGCGGCCAGAGCGAGTAATTCTCTTGAGTTTCCGCGAGCGTGACGCTACAGCAGACCGTGACGCTTAAAATCAAAGATATTAATCTCATGCGATTGCTCAATCATCTCAATCATGAAACGCAGCAGCGATATCTCCCACGCGTCATCTACACCCTCTATGACTGCCCTCAAGGCGTCGCCGCTGCTCTCTGCTTCGCGTACCACACGCTCACTCACTTCGCGAATATCCTCATGCAGGCATTCTTCCTGCACTTCTGATCGGATAAATTGAAACCCATACTGAATGAGCGCTCGCATATGCATACCATGTTCCGCCATCCATTCAAAAAAGCGTGTTGCCTCCGCACTGAATCCCTCCACATCCGGACCATTGCTCAGGCGCTTGGGCTTGAGGATGCGAGGTTTCCCGGCTTCTACCCAGCCGCTGCGTATGCGACACTCGCCCACACTATCCATCGGCTCAGTAATAAGCCGAAAGTTGAAGCGTGTCTCCCCAAAGGATTCAATACGCCTGTACGGCGCGTAAAGAATCCGAGTGTGACGGATAGCGTAACCTATGTAATCGGAGTCCATGCGGGTGGTCTCATCCTGCTCACACGACTTGATCTGACAAGCCCTGCATTGTTCATGCGCAGATGAAACGGGCGGTCCCGACCACGAAGGAGGAAACCGCCCGGATTTTCAGACGAATCTTTCGAAGATCAGTCTTGTTTGTGAGCTTTGATGTAGGCCACTACATCGCTCACAGACTTCAGCTTCTCAGCGTCCTCGTCGGGCACTTCCACGGAAAACTTTTCCTCGAAAGTCATGACGAGTTCAACGGTGTCAAGAGAATCTGCGCCGAGATCATCAATGAACTTGGCATCAGGGGTCACCTTTTCACGATCCACGCCGAGTTGCTCGACGATGACGTCTATTACCTGGGATTCGATATTGTCGGACATATAAATGATGTATGACTGAATTGAGGTGCGTGTATTCTATCTCAACTTTGCCTCAGAATCAACTCTTATTTTGCGATATCGCAGAAAAATCAGCGTATTTTACCTTGGGCGAGAGCAAGCATCCCCTTCATCGTCAATTCGTGATCCACATAGTCGGCCCATTCCGGCTTCACGCCGCACCATAAGGCATCCCCACCGGTCACTACGGTACATACTCTGGTTCCAACCTGCGCTTGGACACGCTGTGCGATACCGTGCAGCATCTCCTCGTAGCCAATAAGTATTCCCGCGCGCAGGGCATGGCGTGTGTCACGCGCCAGCGGGGAGTTGATGCGTTCTGCCAGCTCGGTCTGCGATAGCTGCGGGAGCAACTGCGTACTCAGCGCAGGGGCAGCGGCAAGCGCGCGCAGTCCGGGAGCAATGGCGCCTCCCAGCAATGTATGCAACCCGTCCTCCAGTACCACCGTATCAAACGTGCAAGCGGTTCCCATATCCACGGCTAGGGCGGGCAAACAGTAGTGCAGCGCAAGGGCGGCTGCATTAGCCAAACGATCCGGGCCTACGCATGCAGGGTTTTCGTAGAGACGCAGCAGTTGCGGACAATCAGCATGGCTGATGTTGTGGATCGGGTGCTTGGCAAAGACCGAGCGCAGGACAGCTGCTGCAGTTGGCGCCACAGAGCAGAGTACAACCTGTCCGTAATCCCACCCTGTCAGTGTGGCATGCACATTATCCGGGCTTATCTGCGCAGTGGGCAAGTATCGCATCGGTTCGCACAACATGCCGTCGGCCGTTGCCAGAGCGCATTTGGTGCGCGTGTTAGAATTATCCACTAGTAAAATAGGTTGATCGTTTTTCATGGGAAAAAGCGAATTTGGAGTGCATCAACAGTGCTAGCCGCCCCATGTCCCCGGTCACTTACATTCATTGCATGCACCATACGTTGCCAGCCGGCAGCTTCCCGTGCCAGCAACTGCGTCATGGTTTGTATCAGTTCTGCCGTGCTGTCAACACGTGCCCCGGCTCCATCGTTGAGCAGCAGTTGCTGGTTACCCTCCTCTTGCCCGGGTAACGCATAGTTGACTACCACAGGCGTGTGCGTGGCGTAGGCTTCAAACACGGTGGCCGCTCCAGCCTTGCCAATGTAAAAATGAGCTCGACGCAGTGGCTCTGCGATGTTTTGCCCAGAGTTTCCAAAGAAGTGTACTTGGCTTCCTATACTGCCCAACATGGCACGCAGGCGAGCTTCGCGCTCTTCGGCCAGCAGCGTCAACTGAACTTCGGGCCAGGCCGCCAAGATAGCTCGCACATCTGCGCACACTCGCCCGAGCTGGGCGTGAGCCCCATATACGACCCGTAGTTCCTGTCCATCACGTCCCGGCACCGTGCGGTCAGCACATGGCATAAACTCACTCCTCACAGGAAATCCTGTGGTGCATAAACGCGAAGCGGGCACTCCGAAGCGGGAACGCACACGCGCACAGCTCTCCGCGTCAGGCAAGCAGATGAGCGGAGCTTGGGTACGAACCCAAGCGCTGTTGACATGGAGGGCGTCCGTCACAACAACCGCGTAAGGTATGTGCAATTCGCCGCGTTGTGCCAGGGCATCCAGCATATAGGCATACAGGGGATAGGTGCACACGATGAGGTCGGGTCGCGTGCGGCGTAGCTCGTTGCGCAGCCACTGCATGGTGCTGGCTATGCCCGGCAGGTGCAGCATGCGAGACCAATCGGTTGCATCTATCTGAGCGTAGGCAATTCCCCAAGCCCACGGTAACCGGCGTACACACATTCGGTAGATCACCTGAGTGCAGCGGAATATACTAGGTCTCGCCTCTGCGCAAGGGTCAACTACCAGCGTTTGCCAATCTCTTGCCTGCATCTCCTGCGCAAGCGCTCTGGCTGCTGCCTCGTGCCCGCGTCCATATCCTATGCTCAGCAACAGCACCTTTCGCTCTACTCTCATAGCTTTGCAGGGGTTGCTCGGGTCACTTTGCTGGCAAAAAGCCCGCTTTTCAGGCTGCTTGGCTCCTGCATGGCTCAGCGGGTAGCGGGAATCGAACCCGCATAATCAGCTTGGAAGGCTGGAGCTTTACCATTAAGCTATACCCGCGCTTTGTGCTGGACATCTTACCATACTTTCCCTTTTTGACAAGCCTAATTTTTTCATCCGTATTTGCTCTGACAGTGGGAGCCGCAGAAGGACGGGATGAACGGTTGTTCAGCGGAACTTCACTCCCGGCAGTTTGGAGGCGAGCGCTTGGAGCATCTCCCCGTGCGCTGCGTCAACTTCTGCCGCCGTGAGGGTGGCAGAGGGGTTACGGTAGAGGAAGCTGTAGGTCATTGCCTTGCGGTCGGTGGAAAGTTTTTCGCCCGAGGGGTCGCGGAAAATCTCTTTGAGCCTGCAACTTTCGAGGAGCTTTTGCTTGGCGCTTTCTACCGCTTTGATCACATCGGCATGCTGTACTTCGATAGGAAGTTCCAGTGTTGCGTCCCGTCCGGAGGCAGGGTAGAGGGCGAGTTCGCGCACCTTGAAGGGAGTGGTAGCAAGTTGTTGTAGCTTGCGTAAATCCAGCTCAGCATAATAGCAATCTTGCGGTAAGCCGAGCGTGCGACAGGCGGACAGGGCAACGCGAGCCAGGAAACCGCAGGTCTGCCCATTCACCTGAATGTCCGCGCAAAGAGCGGCAGCAGGGCGCGAGAGCTTGGCAGGTGTAATGGAGACACGTTGCTTTGGCAGCAGATTGGCCAGCACGGCTGTCAGATGCTGCGGTTGCACACAAGGCGGAGTGAGAGAATCCCAGCCGGCAGGGGAAAGTTTGCCGGCCATGAGAATTCCCAGCACCTCGCTTTCAATATCTTTTCCTTTACCGCCGCCAGTGTTGCGGAAGACGCGGCCGCATTCAAAAAAGCGCAATACGTCCATGCCTTGGTTGAGATTTCGTGCGGCAACGGCCAGCAAGCCCGGAGAAAGAGATGGGCGAAGCACGGCATGATCTTCTGAAAGGGGCAGCGCTACGCGGATGAGATCGCCATCTTGCAGCGGCTTGATGGGAAGCGCGTATTGCACACAGGCAATCATGGGGTCGGTGCTTTGATCTGCGATAAGTTTGAAGGTCTGCACTTCCCAGAAGCCGGCGCCGGCCAGATGGCGAGTAAGTTGACAGCGAAAATCGTGGGCACGGTCTTGGGGAGTTTCGGGGACATAGATAGCTGTGCGGGTGGATGGGATATTGCCAATGCCGTACACACGTACAATCTCCTCCAGCAGATCGCAACTGCGTTTCAGATCGAGCCGCCAGGGCGGGGTGTCCCAGCAGCCGGGGGCAATTTCTTTGAGACCGAGATTTCTCAAAATGCGCGCGGCTTCCATGTGCGGGATCGAAGCGTGGGTCATCACGTCCAGATCACGCCAGTCCAGTTGCACTTGAGGAAGAGCGCAGAACACCTTTGCCGCAGAACCTTGCTCCAGCACGGTGCTCTGCCGGGCTTGTTGTTCGGGCACGATGCAGGGGGCGTGGCCGGCCACGGCTGTGGGCTCGGCTTCTCCGCCGGCGCATTGCAAGATGAGCTGCACGGCACGGCTTGCCGCGCGCAAGACATTCCACGCGGAAGCCCCACGCTCGAAACGGTAGGAGGAATCAGACCCCAGCCCAAGACGGCGACTCGTGTGGCGCACACTAGCAGGCAGAAACCAGGCGGATTCCAAGATGACCTCCGTCGTTTGTTCGGTGACACCGGAGTTTTTGCCACCCATGATTCCGGCGAGGGCAAGGGCGTTGTCGGAGGTGTCAGAAATGACAAGGTCGCACTCTTGCAGTTCGTATTGCTCATCCATGAGGCTTGTAAAGCGTTCTCCATGGTGGGCGCGGCGGATATTGAAAGGGCCTTGCACATGGGCAGCATCAAAAGCATGTAGTGGGTGGCCTAGCTCAAAGAGGCAGTAGTTGGTGATGTCCACCACGTTGTTGATCGGACGCAGACCAATGGCGATGAGTCGCTCTGCCAGCCATTCCGGAGAGGGGGCAATTTTGACGCCTCGAATGCGAGTCGCAGTGTAAAGGGGACAGATGTCGGGTGCGGAGAGACGGATGTTTTCTGCCGCAGGCTCTGTTTGCAGGGGGGTATCCCCCGGGTCGGCTTTCAGGGAGCGACCGGTGATGCCCGCCAGCTCGCGAGCCATGCCCCAATGGCTGAGCAAATCCGGGCGGTTGGGGGTAATCTCCAACTCGAAGAGTGTGTCAGTGGGCGTGAATTGGCGCACGGGGGTACCTACCTCATACTGCTCAGACAGAATCCAGAGACCATGTTCTTTGTCGGGCAGTCCCAGCTCGGAGGCCGAGCACAGCATGCCGCAGCTGGCATGGCCCATCATCTTTCCCTCCTTGATCTGCCAGCCGCCGGGCAGCACAGCGCCGGGCAGGGCGCAGGGCACTTTATCGCCGACTTTATAATTTTGGGCCCCACATACAATCTGGCGCAGGGAACGCTCGCCGGCATCCACCATACATACGTTAAGGTGGTCGCTACCTTCCACAGGAGTTTTTTGCACCACTTGAGCCACCACCACTTGGTCGGAATGCACGCCACGCTCATGCATTGCCTCCACCTCGACTCCGGCAAAGGTGAGCATATCCGCCATTTCCGAGGTGTCCAGCCCGGCTAGGTCAATGTAAGTTGCGAGCCAATTTTTAGAGATATTCATAAAAATGCGGTGGGGGGTTATTGGAATTGAGCAAGGAAGCGGACATCGTTTTCGATGAGCAGTCGGATATCACGGATGCCCCAGCGTATCATAGCAAGGCGCTCCAGCCCGATACCGAACGCAAAGCCGGTGCAGTTTGCGTAGCGGGAGTGGCCTGTTTGGCGGTCGATATTTTCGAACACGGCGGGGTTCACCATGCCGCAACCGGCAATTTCAATCCAGCGCGGCCGTTGTCCGGTAGCTTGCAGCAGCACATCAATCTCAAAACTTGGTTCTGTAAACGGGAAAAAATGTGGGCGAAAACGCACGGCCGTATCATTCCCAAAAAGGGCCTTCAGGAAATATTCGAGCGTCCCTTTCAGATCCCCCACACCCACTTCTCGGTCTACATACAAACCTTCAATCTGGTTGAAAGCTGAGAGGTGTGTGGCATCAATGGCATCGCGACGGAAAGCGGACCCAGGGCAGATAATGCGCACGGGCGGAGCTTGTTTTTCCATGACACGAGCCTGCACAGTACTGGTTTGTGTGCGGAGGAGTTTGCCGCTGTCAAAATAGAAAGTGTCTTTTTCATTGCGGGCAGGATGATCTGCGGGCGTATTGAGAGCATCGAAGCAATGCCACTCATCTTCAATTTCCGGGCCATCGGCCAGCGCGAAGCCCATGCGGCGCAATATGCGCACGGCCTCCTCGCGCACGAGCGAAATGGGGTGAACTCCCCCTGTTGGCAAGGCCCCCCCGGGGAGGGTGATGTCAACATCGGCAACAGCGGAGGCGTCTGCCTGCTCTTGTAGCTCCAGCAGGCGGGCCTCCATCGCAGCGCAGATACTGCTTCGGGCAGCGTTGAGAAGAGCGCCAATGGCAGGTTTCTGTTCGGCCGGAACATTCTTCATACCCTGCTGCACTTGGGTGAGAGAGCCTTTTTTCCCCAGAATGGCGATGCGGGCACACTCCAGCTCTTTGATGCAGCTGGCAGCAGCAATTTGTGCTAATGCGGCAACCTTGACTCGTACTATTTGCTCTTTCATATCGCTCGCGGAGAAGCTATACCACACATCGCGATTTGTCAAGTAAATACAGCCTGTCTTGCATGCCAAAACGAGTAGTTCTGCCACAATATAGCATTTCCCGCACTTGCCAAAGGAAAGCGCTTGTGGCATGTTCGAGAGATGTTGGAAAAAAGTATACATCATGAATTAGTAGGTACGCTTCCCGTGAGTTCTATGGACATCATGCGTTTGTTTGTGGAGTTCACAGAGGAAGCGTCGGTGGCGCAATTTGACAAGGAAGGAATTATCAACGCCTTCCGGCGCATTATTCGCATGGGGATCAACACAGCAGCTGAGCAAGAGCGAAGTGTATCCTTTGAGTATGCCGTCAAAGAGAGCTTACGGGCTCGTCGTCACCGCAGACCAAGCACCATGGCAGACCTCAGGTCGTACACAAACCGCATATTGCGTTCACAGCAGTATTGCGATGTGTCCCTGCGTAGTATGACGAGTGACCATTGTTACAAGCTATTGCACGGATACTTCGGCTATAGTCCGCATGTATTCCGCAAAGCTAAGGCAGTGCTGCACAGTGTATTTTCGTATGGGATAAGACGTGGGTGGTGCCAGAGCAATCCGGTAAAAGCAGTGGAGAGTCCACCAGTATACGAGGAACGCATTGTACCTCTGAGCGGAGCACAGATACGTGCCATTACCCGTACATGCCGGGAGACGGATCTTATATCCATGCTGCCGGCAACGTGGCTGCTGCTCTACTGTGGAGTCAGACCTGGGGAGGTGCGGAGGCTGAGGTGGAGGGATATAGACAGGCGTGAAAAGGTCGTCTATATAGAGGGAAGAGCGAGCAAGACGGGCGGACCGAGAGCTGTGCCACTGCGAGGGGGCGCAAAGGAGCTTTTAGAATATCGAAGACCGCCGAATGAATACATAGCGCCGCGTAATTGGACCCGATTGTGGAAACGCCTGCGCCAACGCGCTGGTATCAAATGTTGGCAAAGGGACGTGATGAGGCACACGTTCGCCTCTCTGCACCTGAAGCGCTTTCATAATCTCATTCAACTGCAAGAGGAGATGGGACACAGGGATTGCAATCTGTTGCGCACACGCTACTTGAATGTGCGGCATGTTTCAAGCTCGACTGCACGGCGCTTTTTTGCCTAGGTATCCTTGGTAGAAGGCCAGAGTTGAAATGCACCACCGGGCGCCGGGGAAATCTGGCGCTCGATTTGCAAACGCATGAGCTGAGGAGTGAGCTCGGCAGCGGAAATTCCCAGTGCGCTACAGAGGGCGTCTAGCGTTGTGTGTCCAGCCGCAATCGCAGAAAGGATGGGGTGGCTGGGAGCAGGAGGTGCAGAAAAGAGGGGCAATTGTTGCTGGTGGCCGGGTTCCCAGCCCATATCGCCAATGATGTCTGCTGCGCAGGTACAGAGGATGGCGCCATCACGGATCAAGCGGTGGCAACCTAGCGATGAGCTGGTTGTGACGGCGCCCGGCACAGCGAAAACATTCTTCCCCATGTCGGCGGCAAGCCCGGCGGTGTGCAGAGCTCCACTGCGGCCGGCAGCTTCGATCACTATGGTGGCACACCCCCATGCGGCAACGATTCGGTTGCGTTGCGGAAAGGAGTTGCGCGAGGGAGACATGTTCATGGGGAACTCACTCACAATCGCCCCATGCCCATCCGCTATTCGGTGTGCCAGAGCTGCGTTTTCTGGTGGGAAGATGCTGGAGAGGCCACCACCGAGAATCGCGATTGTGCGTCCTCCTGCATCGAGCGCACCCAGATGCGCGGCCGTGTCGATGCCGCGCGCCAGGCCGGAAATGATGCAGCAGCCGGCGTCCGCCAGATCGCGCGCGATGCTGCGCGCGCAACTGATGCCGTAGGGAGAGGCAATGCGAGTACCGACAGCAGCCACGGCTCTTTGGTCATCTTCTTGCAGCCATGCGCCGAGAGAATATAACACCACGGGTGGATCACTCATGTTGCGCAGGACGCGCGGATAATCATCATCCAGTAAGGTGGTGACACGCACGCCGGCATGGGCAGCACAATCCAGTTCCGCATGCACATGAGTGCAATGCCGCCAATCTGCGATGGCTGCCGCGAGTGCGGGCCCAATACGCGGCACTTGCGCAAGCAGGTTCTGAGGGGCAGCCAGCACGATATCTGCGGAGCCGAAGTATTCCAGCAGGGAACGAATGCGCACTGAACCCAACCCGGGAATGAGGTTAAGCGTGATCAGGGCCTCTCGAGCATTGAGCTCCATTTAGCGGGGCAGGGTTATAAAGTCCAATCCAATATCGAGAGCCGGCACAGAGTGGGTTAGACAGCCAAAGCTCATGAAGTCTACTCCACTTTCTGCTGCAGCAGGTGCGGTTTGCATAGTAAGCCCCCCACTGGCTTCAAAATAGGGTTTGGTGCGCGGAGCCCGCATTTCCACTGCCAGGCGCATTTGCTGCGGGCTCATATTGTCGAGCAAGATATAGTCGACACCATCAAGTTGGAGAAAAGCCTGCACTTGATCGAGACTATCTGCCTCAAGCTCTACTTCCACGCCGGGACGCTCGGTCTTGAGCTTGCGGATGCAGTCTTGCAAGTGGCTCGTGTTGCCGTTCGTCATCAGGTGATTGTCCTTCACCATAGCGCGGTCGTATAAGCCCATTCTGTGGTTGGAGCCGCCGCCGTGAACTACGGCGGCTTTTTCGAGCAGGCGGTAACCGGGCGTCGTTTTGCGGGTGTCAAGCAGTTTGCATTGAGTGTGGGCAATAGCCTGCACATACCGGTGGGTCATCGTTGCTATGCCGGAGAGACGCTGGATGAAGTTGAGCGCTGTGCGTTCTGCACCCAGAATGGAACGCGCCGAGCCACGAATAATCATGATGATCGCTTCCGGCGACACTTCATCACCGTTGTGCAACTGCGTGTCAATTTTGAGAGAAGGGTCCACCGTGCGGAAAACCTGTGCTGCGATATCTACGCCCGAGAGTACGCCGCGCGCCCGAGGACGCATAAGTGCTTGAGCCTGCAGATGCTCGGGCACAAAATAGATCGAGGTTACGTCTCCACTGCCAAAGTCCTCTCGCAGGGCGAGTCGGATGAGCTCATCGCGGTTATCGGAAACATGAGGGGAGTCCATGCACATCATTTTACCTGATGAGAAGCAGATGTCAAGGCGAGCAAGGCAAAGATAACGCACCGTAATCTCCTCTGCGTTCGATACTCCGTTCATTTGAATGAGCAATCTTCGTTGCATTTTTGCTCAATTCTGCGCTGACATGTCCCAGCGCGTCCTGGTATGATGGGTTACGCCGGAGGTAGGGGCTCCTGTTTCTGGTGCATATAGTACGTCCGCCATCCAAAACAAATCCGCGCAACACACATGTCGTCAATCAATAGAAATTCGCAAATCGCAAACGCACGTCCTCATGCGCTTGTCCTTCTCCTACCTCCCTGACTTCTCCTCCCCAAAAATGGCTCACCCGACGCCCCCTCGCAGAGAAGCCCCATGGCCGACGTCCCCACGCCGGCGCACGCAGCCACCGCCGCAGGGTTGCCCGGCATGAACTCCCTCCCATTTGGATTCCGTACCTTTCGGCGTGTATCAGAAGTGG
>CANQBZ010000001.1 GCA_947589295.1 uncultured Akkermansia sp. | reverse complement strand
CGGCTGGATGAGCGCCGATGCGTCCGTGGGCTACCGCATCCACTTCTGATACACGCCGAAAGGTACGGAATCCAAATTGGAGGAAGCTCATGCCGGGCAACCCTGCGGCGGTGGCTGCGTGCGCCGGCATGGGGACGTCGGCCATGGGGCTTCTCTGCGAGGGGGCGTCGGGTGAGCCGTTTTTGGGGAGGAGAATTGCGATTTTCGTGTTTGGAAACAGGCGTGATCTGCCGGTTGGAGAATTCTCTCTGCTTTTCCACTTCATCCGGGTGCGTCAGCCTCGCCTCATGCAACAATATATGAAACGTACCAATGAATGGTAGCATCCCATGGACATATGGAGGAAAGCGATGAGACATGGACGGACAGTTTGAACGAGCCGTACAACTTGCGTAAGGCAGATAGTCTGCATGAGCATGAGCTGGGCTATACGCTCAACATGATGTACACCCTCTATTATGAGATGCCCGATACCCCGACGTCTCTGCGCTTCTTCCCGGAAAACCCGGATCCCGAACAAGCATTATGACAAACGACCACCAAGCTATCCCGGCAACGACCGGATCGAGCAGCGCCATAAAAATGGGCGTGTTCACTCTGGCCATGATCAATGTATCAGCTATCGTGAGTCTGCGTGGACTATCCGCAGAGAGTACATACGGTCTCAGTTCGGCATTTTATTATATATTTGCAGCCATCTTTTTCCTAGTTCCGGTATCGCTCGTGGCAGCGGAGCTCACCACGGGATGGCCTCAAAAAGGAGGTGTATTCCGCTGGGTAGGCGAGGCGTTTGGAGCGCGGATGGGTTTTCTGGCAATATGGCTACAATGGATAGAAAGCACGATTTGGTTTCCCACAGTTCTGACGTTTGCCGCTGTATCCATTGCCTTCATCGGTACTAATCAGCGTTGGGATGAAGCCGTGTCAGCCAACAGTGTATATGTGCTGGCCATGGTGCTCATTGTGTATTGGCTGGCCACGCTGCTCAATCTGCGCGGCATGCGAACGAGCGGGAGCATTACCAAGTGGGGAACACTCTTGGGGACAGTGTTGCCGGCAGCAGTTCTGGTGCTGCTGGGTATGATATACTGGGCGATGGGCAACCGCATTGACATTGATATGTCACCCGGGAAGTTTTTCCCGGACCTGACGAACTTTGACAATATTGTGCTGGCAGCGAGTATTTTTCTCTTTTATGCGGGCATGGAGATGAGCGCCGTGCATGTGAAGGACGTTCGTAATCCCGGGGAAAACTATCCGCTGGCCATCGGCATTGCTTCGGTTATCACGGTACTTATTTTTATTTTCGGCACCTTGGCTATTGGCTTTATCATCCCGAAGAGTCAGATTAACTTGGTGCAAAGCTTGTTGGTTGCCTATGACCGACTTTTTGAGTTCTTTGGAGTGAAGTGGCTCGGCAGTGTCATCGCCGTATGTCTTACCTTTGGAGTACTGGCGCAAGTGGTAGCCTGGGTGGGCGGACCGTCCAAAGGCTTGCTTGAGGTAGGACGCGCTGGTTATCTACCGCGTTTTATGCAGCGCACAAACCGAAATGGTGTGCAGATGAGCATTCTCATCATTCAGGGTGTCATCGTTACCTTGCTTTCTGCTTTCTTCGTGATTCTGCCCAGTGTGCAGACAGCATACCAAATCATTTCGCAGCTCACCATCATTCTGTATCTCATCATGTACATGCTCATGTTTGCTGCGGCCATCTATCTGCGACACAAGGAACCAAACACACCACGCTCATTCCGTATTCCGTGTGGGAAGTTCGGCATGTGGGCGGTAGCAGGGCTGGGATTGCTGGGCAGTTTGCTTGCGTTTTGCTTCAGTTTTATCCCGCCGAGTCAAATCCCCGTGGGCTCGCCGGCTATGTATGTGGGCGTTCTCATTATTGGCACAGTCATCTTTGCCGGCATACCGTTGATTATTTATGCGTGTCGCCGGCCAAGCTGGGCCGATCCTCAAGCTAAGGCGGAGTTTGAGCCCTTTGGCTGGGAATCCCACCCGGGAACGTGCACCTGTGCCGCTTGCCAGGATAAGCGGAATTGCAGCTGCTCCACGCAAATTGACGATAAATCATGAATATTCACGAACTTCACGATGCTATGCAGGCCGCACATGATAAACACAGAGCCTGCACTTCCGGGAAAAACGCCTCCTACATTCCCGCACTTGCACAGGTGGATTCTGAACTTTTCGGTATAGCCGCTGTCACGGTGGATGGAGAAGTACTCACCGTAGGTGATACCGATTACACCTTCGCCATAGAGTCCATTTCCAAGGCTTTCAGTTTATCGCTGGCAATGGATTTGCTGGGGGCCTCCACATTGCGTCGCAAAGTGGGTGCCGAGGCCACGGGGGAAGCGTTCAACTCAGTCATTGCGCTGGAGCTGCACAGCGGCAAACCACTTAACCCGCTTGTGAATGCCGGCGCTATTGCCACGGTGAGCCTCATCCCGGGTCAGCACTCTGCCAGCGTGTGGGAAAATATCATGGCTCGTTTCACCGAATTCGCCGGCCACGAATTGCGTGTGATGAAAGATGTGTACGACTCCGAAACCGCTTCTAACCAGCATAATAAAGGCATTGCCTGGTTACTGGACAGTTATGGGTACCTCTACAACGATCCAATGCTGTCGGTAGATATCTACACACGCATGTGCAGTCTTGGTGTAACCACTCGTGATCTGGCAGTGATGGGCGCTTGCTATGCAACTCATGGGGTGAACCCACTCACAAAAAAGCGTGTGGTGCGCGCCGAAAATGTGCATGAAATTCTCTCGGATATGATGATGGAAGGCCTTTACACCGGGTCAGGTGATTGGCTGTACGCCAATGGACTGCCCGCTAAGAGCGGCGTGGGAGGCGGTATTATTTGCGTGGTTCCTCACCAGCTTGCCATGGCAGCCTTTTCACCCCCACTTGATTCCGCAGGCAACTCAGTACGTGCTCAGCTTGCTCTCACGGATATCATCCGGGAACTAGGGCTCAATCCGTTGATGTGACTGCGCTGCCTGCCCGCTTTTTTGCATCCCATCCGCAGTATTCCACATTAGTGCATCATGGTTATGATGTGCAAGGTGAGATGGCAGATGAGGGGTGTTGGAGCATCCCGCCGTGGTGATGAGTTTATGCGGGGCTATTTGGAGTGAGCGATGTAGAGAGCGCTATCGTATTGTCTGAAAGCACATCCCTATGCACTATTAAGAAGATGTTCGTGCGACAAATGATGCATCCGGTATTTTTGACGTGACAAGCGTGCTGTTGTCTGTTAGCCTAGTAGGCGGTAAAGCGAGGGATCGTTGAAGGTGAAAACGTTGGCGTGTTCCCCCTATTTAACCCTATATGGACTATGATTAAACTGGTGAAAATAACCGTGTTAACGGTCATGCTGTGGTTGCCATCAATCTACGGAATAGACAAGACAAACCAGAATGAACTGTGGTATAACAAGCCTGCCCAGGTGAAGGCCCTTTCTCTTCCATGGGCTGATGGCGGCGCCGCAGATACGCACGAGTCGATGAACTCAGGAGATGTATGGGAATCCAAAACACTTCCGCTGGGCAATGGTCGTGTAGGTGCTACTGCGTACGGAGGAGTGCACTTGGACTGTGTAGTTCTTAACGAGGTAAGCTTGTGGACAGGTGGGAGGAATGAATCCAAAAACGGTACTGGCTATGAATATGGCCCCACGGCCGACTCCACCAGATTTGGCAGTTATCAGCCCTTTGCCCAGCTCTTTGTCGCTTTTGATAATCTGGGCGATATATCTCAGTACCGCCGAGCTCTGAACCTCAGAAACGCCGTGGCGACAACCTCTTTCACCGGATCAAATGGCGGCAGTGAGACGGCGTACAAACGCGAATGCTTCGTCAGCAAGCCGGATGACGTATTCGTGTACCACGCCGAGGCCGAGGGAAGCGGTACACTGAACGCCAAGGTGGCTCTCATGCCCTACCACAGCGTGAGTTACAAAGTTGATGGGACCAATGGTCTGCGAATGACCGGCACACTTGCAAACGGCGAAGCTTTTGAGGGCAGGATCATCGTTCTGACGGAGGAAGGCAAGGTGCAAGCCAGTGGCAGGTCGTGTTCTCTATCGGTGGAATACGAGGGAGGAGGCGACCGTCAGGCCCCCAAATATAAAGCGCAAAGGGTTCCTTACCTCTGCGTCACCGGTGCGCGCAAGTTCACCATCCTCGTATCATTGGCCACCAACTACAAAATGGATTATGCAGCTCACTGGAAGGGGGAAAAACCCGAGGCTCGCAACCAGCGAATCTTGGCAGCTGCCCAAAAACACGATTATAAGTCGCTCTGCAAGCGCCACAAGAGTGACTTCTCGGCCCTCTTCAACCGGCTGAAACTTGAAATCAGCAGTGGAGAAGCTTCTGACTTGCCAACGGATGAGCGTCTTGCCCGGTACAAAAACAACGCCGATGATTTGGGGCTGGAGCAACTCATGTTCCAATACGGGCGCTACCTGATGATCAGTGGTTCGCGCCCCGGAAATCTCCCCATGAACTTACAGGGTATATGGAACAACAAAGTTCATGCTGCATGGGCCTGCGATTACCACACGAATATCAACTTTCAGATGTGCTACTGGTCGGCAGAGACTGCCAATCTGAGTGAATGCCACGAACCACTGCTGAACTACTTGGAAGCAATGAGCGAGCCGCTTTCCGAGTTTACCCAGCAAGTGTATGGCAAGCCGATGCCCGGCTGGGTGATGCGCATCTCGCTCAATCCATGGGGAGGCGTGGGTTGGACGATGATGTACCCCACAGCCAATGCCTGGTTTGCCCTGCATCTCTGGGAACACTACCAGTTCACTCACGATGCCGATTTCCTGAAAAAAACCGCCTATCCCATCTTCAAGGAACTCTGCCTCTTCTGGGAGAAAAACCTCAAGAAACTTGGCGCCGGAGGAAAGGGGCTTGTCTCGAATGGCAAACCAGTTGATGTAGCCCAGCACCCCGAGCTGAAAGAGCTGTCGGACGGGACGCTTGTAGTGCCCGGTGGGTGGTCTCACGAATGGGGACCTACCGAAGATGGTGTTGCGCATGACCAGCAGCTTGTGCGCGAGCTCTTTAAGTTTACTGCGCAGGCTGCAGAAGTCCTCCGGACCGATGCTGCTTTCGCAGAGCGCCTGCGCTCCATGTCCACGAAGCTCGCTCCGAACCGCGTGGGCTCCGGCGGTTACCTGCAGGAATGGATCGTGGATCGCCCGAATAAGGTTTCCGGTCATCGTCACACCTCCCACCTCATTGGCCTCTTCCCCGGTTCCACGATCTCCAAGCGCCTCACGCCTGAATTGGCTGATGCTGCCGCTAAGAGTTTGGAGCTGCGCGGGCTAAGCGCTGACAACCGCCGCAGCTGGACTTGGCCATGGCGCACAGCCCTATACGCACGCCTACACAATGGCGAAAAATCCTATGAAATGCTTCAAAACTTGCTGCGCTACAATACGCTGGACAATTTGATGACCAGTCACCCGCCCATGCAAATGGATGGAGTGCTCGGGATGCCTGGGGCGGTATGTGAGATGCTGGTGCAAAGCCACGAGGGTCGCATTGAGCTGCTACCGGCGCTTCCTCCTGCATGGAAAGATGGTAAGGCCACGGGATTGCGTGCGCGCGGAAATCTGACTGTAGACATGAAATGGAAAGACGGGAAAGTGACCTCTTTCAGTATCCAAAGCTCCACCCCCGACCCTCAGCCCGTGAAAGTGATCTCCAACGGCGAGGAGAAAACGCTCGTGCCTGAATACAATCCTAGGCGTTCCGTCAAGCCGCTCAAGTCGGCTTCCTCAAAAAAACTCAGGAGGAGGTGAGGCTAGGACAGCTCACCATTTTGTCTGGCTTGGCACAGCTAAAAAACCGGGTGTGCTCGCCTCTTTTGGCGTGACAAGAAAGCAGATATCTGCTAGACTAGGGGGCGACAGAGAGGAGGTGACGTCACGCACGTGGCGATGCCTCCCGAGTTCCATACCACGAAAGGCACGACTATGCAATATACGACAGAAGTTGAACACATGTGTTGCGTGAAAAAGGGCTGCGACCACGGCCCGGCGCCTATTCCGCAGGAAGGCGCATGGACGCAATCCAAGAAGATCGAAGATATCTCCGGGCTTACGCACGGGGTGGGTTGGTGCGCCCCCCAGCAGGGCGCTTGCAAGCTCACCCTTAACGTCAAAAATGGTGTCATTCAGGAAGCGCTCGTGGAAACCATCGGCTGTTCCGGCATGACTCACTCCGCCGCCATGGCTTCCGAGATTCTTCCGGGTAAAACGGTGCTCGAAGCGCTCAATACGGACCTCGTATGCGACGCCATCAACACCGCCATGCGCGAACTCTTCCTGCAAATTGTCTATGGTCGTACGCAGAGCGCGTACTCCGAAGGCGGGTTGCCCATTGGCGCCGGTTTGGAGGACCTCGGCAAGGGCTTGCGCTCGCAAGTCGGCACTCTCTACGGCACGCTCAAGAAAGGCTCGCGTTACCTCGAGCTGGCAGAGGGCTACATCACCAAACTCGCATTGAATGCGGATGATGAGATCTGCGGCTACCAGTACGTGAAGGTGGGTCCGATGATGGAAGAAATCAAGAAGGGCACGGATGCTAACGAGGCATTCAAGAAGTACACCGGCACTTACGGCCAGTTTGAGGGCGCTGCCAAGTACATTGACCCACGCCACGAGTAATTAACCCCTAACCCATTTTCAGATTATGCCATTATTTGAATCATACGATCGCCGCATCAACCAGATTCTCCCCGTGCTGAAAAAGTACGGCATCTCTTCCTGCGAGGAAGCAGAGAAGGTATGCCTGGAGAAGGGCATCGATGTGCGTGCTATTGTGCGCGGCATCCAGAATATCGCCTTCGAGAACGCCGGCTGGGCCTATACGGTAGGCGCCGCTATTGCCATCAAGAAAGGCTGCACCAAGGCTGCCGACGCAGCTGAGGCTATCGGCGAAGGCCTGCAGAGCTTCTGCATCCCCGGCTCCGTGGCAGATGACCGCAAGGTAGGTCTGGGTCACGGCAATTTGGCCGCCATGCTCCTGCGCGAGGAGACAGATTGCTTCTGCTTCCTGGCCGGGCACGAATCCTTCGCTGCGGCGGAGGGCGCCATCGGCATCGCCAAATCTGCCAACAAGGTTCGTAAAAAGCCTCTGCGCGTGATTCTCAACGGCCTTGGAAAGGACGCGGCCTACATCATTTCCCGCATCAATGGCTTCACCTATTGCCAGACTAAATTCGACTACGCTACCGGCAAGGTGGAGGTCGTGAAGAAGACCCCCTTCTCCACCGGCGAGCGTGCTAAGGTGAACTGCTACGGCGCGGATGATGTGCGCGAGGGCGTGGCCATCATGTGGCTGGAGGGCGTGGATGTGTCCATCACCGGCAACTCCACAAATCCCACCCGCTTCCAGCATCCCGTGGCCGGCACCTATAAGAAAGAGTGCGTGCTGAAGGGCAAGAAGTACTTCTCCGTTGCCTCCGGTGGCGGCACGGGTCGTACCCTGCACCCGGACAACATGGCGGCCGGTCCTGCCTCCTATGGCTTCACCGACACCTTGGGCCGCATGCACAGCGATGCCCAATTCGCCGGTTCCTCTTCCGTGCCTGCGCACGTGGAGATGATGGGCCTTATCGGCATGGGCAACAATCCCATGGTCGGCGCCACCGTTTCCGTGGCCGTTGCCGTGGAGGAAGCTATGGCGAAGTAATCGGGCTGATCAAGCAAACTTCAGGCGGCTCGGTGTTCCCACCGAGCCGCTTTTTTAGAGAATCGCGGATCAAGCCGCAGGCTGCATTCCCACGGCAAAGCAAATACCGGTCTTCCTATGCAAAACGTGATGCTCAACAATGGGGTCGAAATGCCGACGCTTGGCTTCGGAGTGTACAACATCAGCAACAGGGAAGTGGTGCACTGCGTGCGAGAGGCGATTGAATGCGGGTACCGACTCATCGACACGGCACAGTGGTACGGCAACGAGGATGGCGTAGGACGTGCGGTGGCAGAATGCGGACTGCCGCGCGACCAAATTTTCTTGACCACTAAATTGCAGAGTGGACGAGGCGTGGCGGAAAGTGTGGAAGAGTCCCTGCGCAAGCTGCGTTCGGAGTACATTGATCTGCTGCTCATCCATTGGCCAATGGGAGACGACGCAACAATTTGGGCGACCATGGAGCGCCTTTATGAGTGCGGAAAACTACGCGCCATCGGGCTGAGCAATTTTTACGGGAGTGATTTCGAGAACATCCTGCGTTGCTGCAAGGTGGTGCCTCAGGTGATTCAGCAGGAGCTGCATCCTTTCCGCCAACAGACCGCGCTGGTGGAGCGTTACCGGCAGCTCGGTCTCGTACCCCAAGCGTGGTCGCCGCTTGCTTGCGGACGCGAGAACATTTTTACCAATCCCACGCTCATGCGTATCGGCGCGGCGCACGGTAAAACTGCGGCTCAAGTGGCGTTGCGCTTCCTTGTGCAGTGCGGCATTTGTCCCATCCCAAAAACGACGCATAAAGAGCGCATGGCTGAAAACAGGGCCATTTTTGATTTCTCTCTCGACGCGAATGAGCTGACTGATCTCCGCGCGCTTGACCTCGGGCATGGGCTTTTCGGCTGGTACGATTGATTCAGCTTGCCCCGGCGCAGCTTTTATGTCATGATGGCTCGGCGTCATGAGAAGAAACGACCGCGAGGTAACGGATTGGGACGAAATCATGGGCATTGTCCAGCGGTGCGAACTGTGCCACATTGCATTCCATGGCGAGGAGTATCCCTACGTCGTCCCTCTCAACTTCGGGTTCGAGACACGCAACAAACAGCTCTTTCTGTACTTCCACGGCGCGCCTGAAGGGCGCAAACACGAATTGCTGCGCAAGAACCCAAAAGTTGCTTTCGTCATGGAGCACACGCAGGGCATCAGCGGTCCCGAAAACGGTATTGCCTGCCGCTGCTCCGCTTTCTACGAATCTGTGATGGGCGAGGGTACGCTGGAGTACATTCACGGCGAAGAAAAAGTCGCAGCCTTGCGCTGCCTCATGCACCATCACGCTACCGACTCTTCTGCATCCCTGCATTTCGATCCTGCTATTCTGCAGAAGACCGCAGTCCTTTGCCTTGCCGTTCGTTCCCTGACCGCCAAGCGCCACACCGCTCCAGCTTGATTTGACCGCATGCTATTTGGAGTCTTGTTAACTTGTACGAGGGAGCGGCGATGAGAAAAATACACGGTGTCTCATTTTAGCGCGCCGATGCCGCGAAGAATACCTATCATGCCTTCAGCTGCGAGATCGCTGACTATTTTCCCCTCGTCGTTGAAGGTATAAAAGTTCATAATAGAACAGGAGACTTTCTTCCCAGTGGGAGGAATGCCCATAAACTCTCCATCGTGCGTGCCGGTGAGCGTCCAATGTACTGCTACCACATTCCCCTCTGCCACCATTTCCTCCATGTGCCACTGTACATCTGAAAAACCGGAACGCATCCAGTGCACTACGGAGAGATAGCCTGCACCGCCATACAACGGCTTCTCAGAAGCCGGGGTAAAGAAAGGAGCATCATCTGCCACCAGTTCATCAGCCAGGGATGTATCACAAGTGTTAATCATCTGCTCAAACTTCTTCATGGAGGCTTTATTGCGTGCAACATGAGGAGCATGACACGATTGCGAGCAGTTGGCTTGCCGGGGCATAGGGACAGGCTGCCCCTCCTGAGCGGTGAGCAGGCAGACGGATGATATGAGGCAGAGCAGGGTGGTCATTTTCATAGGGAGTATCGATGGTTTGTTGCCCTGTTTATAAGTTGAAATGTCCATAAAATCAAGGAAAAATAAGTGTTTTGAATGCAGGATAGCGCTGATAAGATACAGCTATGGATACGAAAGAGTTCGCGCCTGAAAAAAGAGCTTGAACAGAATTTGGCACGGCCTCGACCAGCCCCGTGTGGATGCACGCAGAAAACGAGTGGGTGACTCGTGTGGGTGCATAGTTATGGATGTTCGTTGGGATTGGAGAAGGGAGCTACACGGTATAGTTTTGTAAGCACGTGGTGGGGCGTTTTGCGAGATGCGGGTCGAAATGAAAGCTCGAAGAGTGCATCAAAAGGGGCAGTTCTTTCCCCACAGGGTATGCTGAATAGAGGCGCTTTGTCGGGAATAGCATCGGAAAGAACAATTCTTCGTAAGTGGGCAGGGATAGCACCAGGAATATCGTGGAGCAAGATGGTTTTGGGGTTGGAGGAAAAGTGAGCCGGCAGCTCAAGACTCAGCAAAGTTTCCTTGGACGACGCATCGCGGATGGTCAACAAGTACGTGCCTTTCTCGCCCGGGTTGGCCACGATTTGCGCCTGGTAGCAGCCGGATTGCGCTTGAGGTTCAGAGAGCAAGATATCCGGGATCGCGGAAAGCTCCAACTCTTCATCGGGGACGTCGGTGAAACTGTTGATAAGTCGAGAGAGCGTGGGCAAATCAGGCTTCTTTGCTAAGGGAGCCACCATTTCGTCTACTTCAAGAATTGCAGCATTCAGAGCGCTGAACGCACGCTGAAAATCTCCGGGCCCACGCCATGCAAGCAGCAGGTAGTGCGCCCCGCCCAGATCCAGTGCCAAGTCCGGCACTTGGTCCTCTGAATAGCCATGCAGAGGAAGGGGATCACCGCTCCTCACTACAACGTAGCCGGCGGGTAGCTGCTCTCCATCCGTCAGGCGCAGAAAGGCAGCGTGTACAAAGCCGGGGCCGATTTCATGATCGCGTAGTATCATGACCACGTGCCAAGGCTTTGTGTAGAAAGTTTGGTCAGAGAGGGAAGCTGCCCAGCGTGGGGACTTGTTGATGTAGGCACGTAAGAGATCAGGGTGGTGTTTTTCTAGCGCAGCGAGATGTGGAGCAGAGCAGATGTCGCTCGGCGCTGTGGCATTGGCGGCGATAGGAATGACGAGAGAAGATGGTCCGGTGATGAGGTCCATGGGCGGCAGGGGAGAGGATTCATGCTGTGTGTCGGCCTGAGATGCTCGAGGTGACGGTGGAGCCGGTACATCTGCAAAGTACGCTAGCAGCGCAAAAATGCAGCATGAGAGAAACCACTGCAGCGCCCACAGAACGAGCTGCCCCAGAGTGCGTAGATTGCGCAAACGAAGGAGCATGGAGAGGGAGGCTGTCCCAAGCACAACGAACGAAATGAGCACAGAGGCCAAAATCACATCCCCCGCATATTCCAGGACGACTGCTCGCCAAGAGTGCGGCAGCATGCGCGGCCAGAGCAGTGGCAGGCAGGCCAGAAGCGCCGTGAGGCAGCATAGGGCATGCCAGCATTGCTGGTGAACGATGAGATTTTTTTTCATTGGGCAGAGCGGATGAAATTGCCTGTATGAGCAGGGAAATGGAGCTTTGTCTCATTAATGGACCTCAAGATGTCGGTGTCTCGGTATGAGCTTGGCCACACCAAGCGGAGGACCACCCATAATGGCGCTTTACGTACTGTCCAATTCATCCGTCATGAGAATACCAGAATGATAGTTCTTTGGCAAGCAGCATTTACTTGTTTCGCTGTGGTTCAACGGCCTCCATTGGAACCACCCACGCATGCCGATGCACGGTAGGAGGGAAGTATGATTCGGCAAGATGGAAATATCAAGACTCGCTTTGCTACTGCATCATCGGCGTGTCCATTCGTTGGCGGTATCGTTTGCCGCTGTTACGCCTGTTGAGGATAGCGTTGTCCGATGCATTTGCCGCGGGAGTTTTTTGCGTTTGCTATGTGGAGAAAAATATGCTACAACACAGGGGAGTGCAGGTGGCTCCGGATTAGATATGCTCAAGGCTGTTATATTTGATATGGATGGAACGCTGGGGGATACGCTCTCCTTGTGTGTGGAAAGCTACAGACGTTGCGTGGGTGAACACACAGGCCAAACGCCGACAGCTGCGGATGTAGAAGCGTATTTTGGGGTGAGTGACCGCGGCGTGTTGGGTCAGTTGCTAGGTTTGTCTCCCGAGGCTTCGAATCTACCCATTGTCAGATTCGCGCAGCTGTACGAACAGTTACACGCGGTTTATGCCCCTCATCCGTTTGACGGAATGCGTGAGCTTTTAAGACGATTGACAGAACGAGGCCTGCGTCTGGCTGTTGTCACCGGCAAGGAACCATACACCGCTTTGCCCACTCTGAGCCGTTTTGGATTCGGCGGGTATTTTGAAATATGCCTGTACGGCGATCCGTACAGCAATGTCAAAGCAAAACGAATGCAAGAGTACTTGGACCGTACAGGTTTAGACGCAGATGAGGTCATTTATGTAGGAGATATGCCCACAGATATTGAGCAAGCGCACCGGGCGGGGATACGTATTGTTTGTGCGGCGTGGGCGCCTGATTCTCCAAAGTACGAATCGGCCTGCCGCGCCCTGCAGCCGGAGGCCTATGCGAAAACACTTGATGAGTTTGAGAACATCATAAACGGTATGCTATTGCCATGAACCCTACACGTGCTTTCTTTTTTATCCTGTTCGCCTCTGTAGCTATGGTACCGGCCAATGAGAGTTCAGTGTATCCCACCCCGCAGCGCTGCGAGCTGAGCGAACAGTCTACCCGCGTGCAGGACGTCGTCGTGCGCATGCGCGACGCCAACTCTACCGGTGACTTGTGGGACCGGCTGCCCGCCCAATCTGCTGGAGGCTATGCTCTGCGCATCAGCCCCGGACGTGTCGAGGTATGGGCCAATGATGATGATGCTCTCTACTACGCCAAGCAAACGCTCAGTCAGCTCTTGCGGAGTGTGCCGGGGGCTCAAAACGCCCAGGCAGACCCTTTCCCGGACAAGGATATAGCGCAGGTGGCCAAGATTGGCGAATTGCCCATAGGAGTTGTGGTAGATTGGCCGGATCTGCCCTACCGTGGCGTGATAGAAGGCTATTATGGCGTGCCATGGAGCATGGAGGCGCGGCGCTCCCAGCTCGAGTTCTATGGGCGCAACAAAATGAATGTCTACATCTATGCGCCTAAGGATGACCCCTACCATCATGGCAGAGGCTGCTATGAGCCTTACCCGCCGGAAAAAGCCCAGGAGTTGCGCCAGTTGGTGGATTATGCCCGCAAGAATCATGTGCGCTTGGTGTGGACTATTCATCCTGCTAATACGGTTCGATGGGAGGTGGATGAAGGGCGCTCGCAGCTGGAGGCTTTATGTCGTAAGCTGGAGGCAATGTATGAGTTGGGGGTGCGCGATTTTGGACTGCTGGTAGATGATACGACTGGCGAAATCGTCCGAGCCGAGCGCCAGGTGCAGCTTTCAAATTACCTCACAGAAAACTTTCTACGCAAACACCCGGATGTTAATCAAACCCTCATCATGTGCCCTTCCGGTTACAACCGCAGCTGGGCTAGACCCGAAGAGCTGCGCATGCTGGGCGAAAAGCTGGCCTCCACGACCTGCGTGATGTGGACGGGTGATACCGTGGTTCATGATATTACGCTGGATGGACAACGTTGGGTGAATCGCCACCTAGGGCGCCCAACCTTTGTGTGGTGGAATTGGCCGTGCAATGACTTCAAACCTAACCGGCTTTCCATGGGACGCGCCTACGGCATAGGGACCGAGGGGGAGATGAAATCGCAAATGAGCGGTTTTGTAGCCAACCCCATGGAGGAGGCTGAGGCGAGTAAGGTGGGGCTTTTCAGCGTGGCGAATTATACATGGAATATCGCACGGTATGACTCCCTGCGCACTTGGGAGCAGGGTATTCTGCGACTCTACCCGCAAAAACCACAGGCCATGCAAATTTTCTGCGAGCATAATTCCTATCTCTTGCCCAATAATCACGGCTACGAACGCGAGGAATCCACTCGCTGCGCAGCTGTTGCCAAGAAGTTCACGGCAAATTTGGAAAATGAGGTGGAAGATGCCGATTCAACACGCGCTCTCGCAGAGGAATATGAGCGTATCCGCGATGCGGGACAGCAACTGCTCGACACCCCGGGTGCTTTGCATGATGAAATTGAGCCTTGGCTGAAACAGTTTGAGATGCTAGGCCATGCTGGCTCCTTGGCCATGCAGACCTTGCTGGAGCCCAGGGCGGAGAATAAGCTTCCCGCTTTCATGCAGGCCATGGATATCGTCAATGCGATGCGCACAACTGAGCGGCACGGGTGGGATGGTCGGCATGTCATTCCCTCCTATGATGTGGAGGTAGCGATGTACGCAATGGCGCCGGCTCTTTTCAAGGCCATGGAGTACAACAACCGTTTCATATACGCGCTTATGGCCGGGCGTGATCGCGTAAGCCCCATTTTTTCTACAAACTGTGGGGATGCTCATGCAAATCCCCAAGCTGTGCACGATGGTAATACCGACACTTTTTGGTCCAGCCAAGGAACGCAGCGCGAAGGTCAATGGTTTTGCTTGGATTACGGTTCACCGATCAATATACGGCGAGTGAACCTGCTGATGGGCGGGGTTCGCGCTGCTGATTATGTGCCACAAGGGCAATTCGAGGTGTCGGATGACGGCGAGAATTGGACTCCCATTGGTCAAGAGTGCTATGGTCCGGCTGCTGTGCTCAACCTGGTGGACCACCCGGTGCGTGCCCGCATGGTGCGATTTCGTATCACTCGTCCTAGCAATAAATGGGTGTCCATCTACGAGTTTTCCATCAATCGCATGCCTTCCCCCTATGCGGTGAGCAACATGCGTGACTGTCCCCGCCTGAGCGCTGTGAATTACCAAGACACGGTAGGTATCGGGAGAGTGATGGAGGTGCTTACGCTGCAGCCCGGAGAGTTCATAGACCTGCAGGTGCCAGGCTTGGTGGACCCTCTCTACATCGAAATCAATTTAGAGAATGCTGAGGTAGAGCGCTGGGCAGCGCTTGAACTTACGGCAGAAGATGGGCAGAAGATTCCGATTCGCCCCAAGAGTGATCGCGGTGTTATTTTTATCAAAAACCCCGTGCAGCAGCTTGTGCGTGCCATGAGACTTACCAATGTTGGCACAGAGCCGCGTCAGATACATCTCACAAGTTTTCGCATGGGCTACGCCGCAGGCGAGGGAAATTCTGCAGTGCAGCTACTCACAGACCAAGATTTGACCACGGGCATTAACTGCCAGGACAAGCCTATAAGCGTCTCCATCCCTCGTCCTCCCGGAGTACGTGAGGCGATTGTGGTAGGTACGGCCTCATGCAGCATTGAAGGCGCGCAAAAGGTTTCTTCCTCTCCCCACCTGCACTATTTCAATTTGCCCCCAGGTGAGGAGGCATTGAGGCTGACGTCTCCTCGACAAGATGGCAAGTTTATCAACGAAATTATTTTGAAATGAAAAATCACTTTATCCATAGCAGGTTCGCTGTCACGGTTGCGCTAGTTTTCCTCAGTGCCGCCATGGCAGCGGCGAAAACCAATCACGTGTACATACTCACCGGGCAATCCAACTCGCTAGGGGCTGTAAAAGGAACTCCTGCGACTGCCGAGCAGTTCGAGCATTACAAGAGCGATGGCTTGCTCTGGAATGGCAATATGGTGCGCGATACGGGCGAAAAGTTTGAGAAAAATCCGAGCTGGGTAACGGTCGCTCCCCAGTTGCCTGAGTACGCTGGCTCCCTATGTATGGGACCAGAGTACGGTTTTTGCTCCATGATGCAACGCCACAATTGGCATACCGAAAAGGGGGACAAAATTGCCGTAGTCAAGGCCTCTTTGGATGGAGGAGGTAACAGCTATTGGCTGCCGGATGCCCCGGGCTATAAATCCTTGAGTAGCACGGTGAGGACTGCCTTAGCTGCCCTCAAGGGACGCAGTCAAGTTCACGCGCTCCTCTATTTGCAGGGCGAATCTGATCGCACTGAGGAGGAAATTACCAAGGCCCCAGCCCGCTTCCTTGACTTGCTGGCTCGAGTGGGAAGGGAGACCAAGAAGGGGACCATCAAGTTGGCTGTAGTTGGCGAGTGCGCCACGTGGGCCGGGAAGGAGAATAAAAATGCCGTTGGCGACACGACAGCCAAGCTACTTGGGGACATGGCGCACAAGAAGAAAAATGTGGGCTGGGTTCGCACGCGCGATTTGACCAAAATCACTCGTGGCGATTCCATGGGGGTGCACTATGATGGCAAATCGCAGATTACCATTGGCGCGCGCTACGCCTACGCCGTGGCGATGTTGGAAAAACTGCCTTTCACCCCCACGCGCAACGATGATTCGCAGACGGCGTTGGATTCCCCCGCCGCGTGGTGGGGTGGCAAAATGCCCACTCCAGAACAAACAGCTACTTGGGATGTAGCCGCTGCCAACGTGGTGCATGAGAAAGTGAATGAGGCTTTCTCTGTGGCCGGTATTGTGGTGGACGATCCTTTCAGTGGGCATGTTTCCCTTCACTCGGCAAAGGCGGGCAAGGCAAGTGTGAGCATTGGTGTGGGTGGAATTGTTCTCAGACAGGGTGACCTCTCCATGCAGTTGCCTGTCACGATTACTGCCGACCAATCGTGGAAATTAGCGGAGGGGCGCACTCTCACCATTGGTTCTGTGGATGCCCCGGTGAGTTTGGGTGGCAGCGCTTGTATTTGTGTGGAATCAAAGCCGAATTCCCTTTTGAAATTGCATCTCAGTGAGCTGCCTCAGGTGCGTTGGGTGCTGCGTACACCTTTGCCGGATGTGCAAATCACTGTTGCCGGCAAGCCCGCTAAATTCACCCGGCAGGGGGAATACCATACGCTTACTGTGGAGTGATTCCCCATTGCTGAAAGATCGGCATTTTTTTCTTTTGTTTTTTACAAATTATGCTTGACCACATCGTTTCTAGGAGTATAAGCTTGAAGAACAGAAGGGAGCCGGGCCGCACTTGTGGCTCCATTCGCTATGAAAAAGATATTCAAGCTTGTTAGCGTCATGACAGTAGGAGCTAGTTTTTGTGTGTCCGGACAGGATGCTGACCGATTGGGGAAGTCTGCTCCTGAGCCGCCGGTGGCCAAGGTGTATTTTACGAAAGATATCAGCCCTGTCGGTCTGCTCAAGATATATAACTGCGTGAAAGCCGATATTCAGGGTAAGGTGGCAATCAAGTGGCACTCCGGTGAGCCACACGGCCCCAACATCATCCCCGTGCCCATGGTGAAGGCTCTCCAGGAGTCCATCCCTGACAGTACTCTTGTTGAAACTAACACGCTCTACGAGGGTGGCCGCGACACTACCGAAAAACACCGGGAAACACTTAAGGTGAATGGCTGGACTTTCTGTCCGGTAGACATCATGGATGAGGAAGGCACGGTAATGCTGCCAGTGAAAGGCGGCAAGCATTTCAAGGAGATGAGCATGGGACGTAACATCCTCAATTATGATTCCATGGTGGTACTCACGCATTTTAAGGGGCATCCCATGGGCGGTTTTGGCGGCTCCATCAAGAATATCGCCATTGGCTGCGCGGATGGCAAGATTGGCAAAGCTATGGTACACGGCTCCACCCCGGAAAATACTTGGGCTTGCACCCAAGCCCCTTTCATGGAGAATATGGTTGAGTCTGCCAAAGCTACGGTGGATCACTTCGGCAAGCATATCACTTTCATCAACGTCATGCGCAATATGTCTGTGGATTGTGATTGTATGGGGGTAGAGGCTGCCCCGCCAAAAGCGCGCGATATCGGCATTGTAGCGTCCACAGATATTCTGGCAGTGGACCAAGCGAGCATAGACCTGCTGTATAAACTCCCCGAAACCGAGCTGCACGACCTCAAGGAGAGAGTTGAATCCCGCGGTGGCCTACATCAGCTCGAATACGCTGAGCAGATGGGCTTGGGCTCACGCAAGTACGAGCTTGTGCCGCTTGACTGATCGGACCGCAGCGAGGGCTTGCTAAAATCGTGCTTACGTGGTAGAGTAGGGCATGGCTTTCACGCACCTGCACGTACACACCGAGTACTCTTTGCTGGATGGAATGATCCATACGAAGGAGCTCATCAGTCGGTGTGCGGAAATGGGGATGGATTCTGCGGCGATTACTGACCATGGAAACGTCTTTGCTGCCATTGAATTCTTGGTGAACGCCAAGAAGCACAACAAGGAGGTGAAGGCGTGGAATGCCGAGCACCCGGATGAAAAAAAACCGTACTTTAAGCCGATTTTGGGCTGCGAAATCTATCTTTCTCCCACGCCGTTGGAGGTGAAGAAGCAGGTTCCTGGCCGCAGCAAGTACACGCACCTAATTCTTCTTTGTGAGAACAACCGGGGTTGGGCGAATCTCATCAAATTGGTGAGCCGTGGACACTTGGAGGGCTTTTACTACAAGCCGCGCGTGGATATGGCTACTCTGCGCGAATACAGCGATGGGCTCATCTGCCTCACGGGCTGTATCTCCGGACCCTTGCAGGAATGGATTTTGCAAGGGCGTCCGGAAAAGGCGGAAGAGGTCTTGCTTGAACTCAAGGACATTTTTGGCGCAGACAATCTGTTTGTGGAGCTCCAGGACCATGAATTGGAAGATGAGCGGTATTGCACTCCGGAGCTAGTGCGCTTAGCGCGCAAACATCATGTGCCATTGGTGGTAACGAATGATGCGCACTTCCTGAACGCCGCCGACCACGATGCGCACGATATCCTCATCTGCGTAGGCACGGGCAACAAGCGTATGGATGCCAAACGGCTGCGATACCCAGCATCTTCCTACTTGAAGAGCGAGGAGGAAATGCTCGAGCTTTTTCCGGATTACCCGGAGGCTTACGACAATACGCAAAAAATTGCCGCGCGCTGCAACATATCCATCAAATTGGATTCCACATCCACCGAGCGATATCCGGAGTTTGCCACGCCGGATGGCTCGCCGCGTGAGGAATATCTGCGCAAAGTTTGCTATGAGGGTTTGGCCAAGCGTTACGGGGAGCAGCGCGCTAAGAATGATGCCGTGCTGCGCGAACGTTTGGACAAGGAGTTGGGGGTCATTAATCAGCTGCGTTTTGCAAGCTACTTCCTCATCACAGCTGATTTCATTAACTGGGCGAAGGATCACGATATTCCCGTCGGGCCTGGGCGTGGGTCTGCCGCTGGCTCTCTGGTGGCGTATTGCATGCGCATCACCAACATCGACCCCATGTCTTTCGATTTGCTCTTCGAGCGGTTCTTGAACCCGGAGCGAGTCAGTCCACCAGATATCGACATCGACTTCTGTCAAACGCGTCGCCCGGAGGTCATCGATTACGTACGCAACAAGTACGGTGAGCGTGCCGTGAGCCATATCATCACCTACGGCACCATGGGCGCCAAATCGGTCATTCGCGATGTGGCGCGCGTGCTCGACCTCAGCTATGCAGACAGCGACCGCATCGCCAAGCTCATTGAAAGTGGTCCGAATGTCAGCCTCAAAAGCAGCTACGACAACAACGAGGAGCTGCGTCAACTCGTCATGGACAGCACGTATGGCGAAGTGTGGAAGTACGCACTCAAGCTGGAAGGCACCATTCGCAACGTGGGGATGCACGCCGCCGGCGTGGTGATCGGCGACCGCCCCTTGGATGAGTACGTGGCGCTCACTCGGGATGACTTGAGCAATCCGGCAGGCGAGGTGGTGGCGCAGTGCGACATGGGAGCCATCTACAACGCCGGTCTGCTCAAGATGGATTTCCTGGGACTCAAGACGCTCACGGTGATGAAAGACGCCGAGCGCTACGTGCGCATGCGCGTGCCGGATTTTCGCTATGATGAGGTGGATATCCGCGATGCGGAGACGCTGGCGTTGCTCAACCGCGGGGATACCATGGGCGTGTTCCAGTTAGAGAGTGGCGGCATGGTTGACACGTGTCGCCGTTATGGGATTGACAAAATCGATGACATCATCGCGCTGCTCGCCCTCTACCGCCCGGGCGCTATGCAGTTCATGGACGAGATGATCGCCGTAAAGAAGGGTGAAAAAACGGCGGAGTACGAGCACCCGCTGCTCGAACAGGTCTCCGGTCCTACCTACGGGGTGATGATTTACCAGGAGCAGGTGCAGGCGGCCGCCAAGCTGCTGGCCGGCTACACGCTGGGTGGCGCCGACTTGCTGCGCCGTGCCATGGGACACAAGGACCTGGAGGAAATGAAAGAGCAGCGCGCTCGCTTCGTGAAGGGATGTCGCGAAACCAACGGCATTGATGAAACAACTGCTAATGCCATCTTCGATAAAATCCAAAAGTTTGCCGGCTATGGGTTCAATAAATCTCATTCTGCATGCTACGGTCATATCTCCTATTGGACAGCTTACTTGAAAGCGCATTTTCCCGTAGAATTCCTCTGCGGTCTCATGTCCAACGAGGCGACCAATGAGAAAATCGGCATTTTCATCCAAGAGGCGAACCGCATGGGTATCGAGGTGCTCGGACCTTGTGTGAACCACTCGGCCGTTAAATTCCGCCCGGAAACCATGCCCAACGGACGCTTGGCTGTGCGCTTCGGCCTGGCGGCAGTGAAGAGCATGAGCTCCGATACCGTACGCGTCATTGAGGAAGAGCGCGAAGCCCACGGCCCCTACGCCAGTCTGGAGGACTTTTGCTATCGCATCCCGCCTCAAAATGTGCGCCGCAATCAAATCGAGGTGTTGGTCCAGTGTGGCGCCTTTGATTGCATGCACGTGGGTCGAGCCTCACTCTTTGAGAGCATCGACCGCGCTCTGAGCGGAGCCGCCACTGTACACCGCGACAACGAAGCGGGTCAAATGGCCCTCTTTGATATGACGACTACGGCCGTGCAGGAGGAGACTGCTCCGGTCATTCCAGAATGGCCTAAACAGAAGCGGCTGGATGAAGAAAAATTGCTCACCGGCGCTTATTTTTCCGGCAATCCACTGGACGCTATGCGCGGCATCATCGATCAACCCAAGTACGTGCCCATTGGGAGCTTGTCGGAGCTCACCCGCGATGAAATCCAAAACGTGCGCGACATGGCCGGCATGATCCGCTCCATTGCCATCAAGGCTAGCAAGAGCAGCGGCCAAAAGTTTGCTGTCATCACCGTGGAAGACTTCACCGGCAGCACGGAGGCGCTCGTGTGGGGCGATTCTTACACCAAAGCCGCTACAGTAGAAGGGTTGCTGCAGGAAGGCAGCTTCGTGCGGTTCCGTGCTCGCATATCTGAGGATGATCGTACGGGCGGAAAACGCGTGTCAGCCAATGGACTGGAGCTCATCAACCCGGTCACTCGTTCCCGCCGTGGCAAGTCCGCCTCTTTCTACCCCATCAACCTGCTTACGACCCGCCATGATGCTGGGGATATCTCCCTCATCAAAAAAATCCTGACTGACCATCCCGGCAATACCCCCGTGCGCATTACTTTCCGTAACTCTCTGGGCAACGCTGCCACCATCCAGTTAGGTAAATCCTTCGCCATTACCCCATCCCCCGAACTTGACCGCTGTCTCTCTCAATATACGTGATGTGAGAGATGACCATTTGCCGAGTCCGCGCGTCTGCTCAGCGAGGCTGCGGAGCAGGTCCGGGCGATGATTCACAAAGCTGTGCGTGCGTAGTTGCAAAGTGGTGAAAAACAGGAGCAGCCGCAGGGCAGCTGCCTATTTGCGGTTTTTATGTTCGGAAATAAGTCCGATCGACCGACTGGAGAGGTTCTCTACTTTTCAACTTGATTCCAACGCGGTTGTTCTGCTAATAAGGATGGCTCCATGAGGTAATTTGTTGCAATTGTGTATGACAAAATGTAAAAAGTTACTTGCAGCCTCGGTGTATTTGTGATATACGTATTCCGACTGAGTGTAACTCAAGTTATGCAATGCGTTAAAAATCAATCCCCTCCCCCCCCCCCCCCCCCCGCGAGGAATAAGGGGCAGGCTCGTCGTCCTGAGGGACGAGTCGGGGAAAATTGTTGCTACGCGTCAGCATCGGGATGCAGAGAAGCTAGGCGCCGAGCGTTTGGGTTCCACCTTGGGGAAATGTCGTTGGAGGAAGGTTTGCGGTTGCGTGCAGCGAATAATGCTGTTTTGGATCGTTGGGCTTCGGCAGCGGCGGGTGTTCGCGAAGAGCCGGAGAGTGTGCGCGTCGTCGCTGTTGAGGGAGTTTCTCCGGTTGGTGATTTACTGTGTACCGGCATGAGTGGAAGACTTTCCAAATTCAGGCTCCTTATCCTTGATGGAGGAGAAAGGTTTTCTAACACGTTATCCATGCTCTTGTCCCGTTCCAGAGCTTCCCCTTCCAAGTTTGTCTCTCCTTCGAATCGATCCGTAAAACTTTTCCAAAATTCTACTATGAACTTCATTTTTATCTGGACATATCTAACGAAAAGATATAAAACTAGTCCGGAGCGAATAGAACTGAATCAGTGAAAAACTATTTAAAAAGCGAGTTATCATAGTAAAAATAGATAAAATAGTAAATTCCAAGATGTATATATGACTTTTTCTGCTCTAAAAAAACTCACTCAAACATACCCGAAACGAGAAACAAGAAGATAGCAAAATTAAATACAAACTTGACCATGAAAAACACACTCATCAACAAAGAAATCATCGAAAATCGGCAAAAGCAGGCTCCGAAGTTGAAGAAGCAGCGTGAGAGGTTGCAGAAGCTCCAGGAGGCCTTAACTGCGGCGGAGCAATCTCAGGCTTTCGAAAATAAGCCTCAAAAGATCCGGCATTACATCAATGAGGTGAGCGAGCTGGCTGCGAGAATCGAGCGTAAAGTGCGGCTCTTTGAAAAGGGGGTCATCAATATCGCAGTGGCAGGGACTGAGAAGGCTGGCAAGACTACCTTTTTGAAGAACCTTACGGGGATTGAGGACTTGCCCGATGCGAAAGAGCGGTGCACGGCTGTTTCATGCGAGATTACTCATGTGGCAGACCCCGGTAGGGAGGGCATCACTGTTGTTTATTACAAGGAAGACGAGTTGCTGGATATCATCAACTGCGAAGTGGAGCATCTGAACAAGGGCAATGAAACCATATGGGAAAAACCGGGGGAGTATGCTCCCCTGCCGAAAGTTGAAAATCTGTCCGCATTTTCCTCCATGCGTTTGCCGGGAGTGGGGGCGCTCAGTTCAATGGCAGCGCTAAATTACGGACCGGCGCTTGAGCATTTGCATGCCATCCAAAAGGCACTTGGCAGCAATTTTTCCTTACTCGGTCAGGAAAGGGAGGATTCGATAGCTAACCTTGGTACGCTTGCGTCGCATTCGAATGCGACTGATCAACAGCCTTTGATAAATCGACTTCTCGTTAGAAAGTGTTACCCAAACGGGGATGAACATCAGTGCTTGTGCGATACACCCGGGGTGGATGATCCGAACCCGCACGCGCTGCGCCGCACGCTCAAAACCCTGAAAGAGGATACGGATATGCTCGTGATCCTCGATCGTCCGAAAGATTCTCCGAGCATCGCCGGATCATTGGCTCAGTTCATTGCCAATTTAGGGCAGGTGAGCGATAAGGATTATCCCATCCGTGAGCGCGCCATCTTCCTCGTGAACTGGCATAAATTGGTGGATCCCGATGAAAAGTGCGCTAAGCAACGCTTGGAGGAGGTTCGCGAGAGAAATGTGATTCCCAACCTTCCTCCTCCCTGTAATGTGAAGGATGAAGCCTCCTTGACCCAATTCAAAATCTATCTGAATGAGCGGTTGAATGAGGTGTTGCCTCGGGAAGACGAAAAGATGATTCAGAGCCTGTGGGATGAAATTTCCAACCTCGAAAATGGAGTACGCAACGAGGTGATCAAGCCGTTGCAGGAGCAGGCTCCCAAGCTGCCGTCAGAGATGGAGGAAGATGTGTTGTCGAAATTCTCGGAGTGGTTCAATAAGTGGGATGGAGGAGGATTCTTCGGGAGATTGCGTGAAAAGTTTGAAGGGTTGACGGAGAATCCTTGCGAAGAGGAGAAACTTGATGAAATGCTGCGGGAGGTGGATTCCATACGCACGAAGTGGGAAGAGGTGATTAAAAAGGCCGTGCAGACGGAAATCACGGAAGAAAATGTTAAAAGTACGGTGAGCCAAAAAGATAAGGAACCCTACAGAATTTTCTTCCCCAGATACCAAGTTCTTTTCCGTCAGTACGTAAATGAGTTGAGCCGCGTGGTAGCCAAGATTAGCCCGTATGTGCAAGAGCGCGTCGAGAAAGTGCTCAGTGGTGCGATGGGTGAGTCGATATACGGTCAGTTGTGTGCTGGTGGGGAGGCAAAGGATCGTTTGGCTTCCCTTGGCAGTCGCCTTGTAGAAACGAACGCGTGTGGAGATGTCCCCAAGCTTATCGAGGGACTGAAGGAGCTGGAGACGCTAGAGGATCGGGTGAGCTATGTTTCGGCAGATGAACTTCGACCGGCGTTGAATCTGTTGGACGTGCCACGTTGGCGTTATGGTCGTATCGATGATGTTAAGGATCAAGCTCTCGATGTATTCAAGGGGGCGCAGGATATGGACTCTGAAACTAAGAAGGTAGCGGAGTTTTTGTCTCGCAAAGATTTGAAGGCTCCCTCGCCCAGCAATCCGGAGAAGGATCATGTGAATTTCCTCAGGCGGGTGATTTTCTCGGCAGAACGCTATATCAACGAGAGGATGAAAGCCAATGCAAGGAAGTTCCGTTCCTTGATGGAGGATTGTGCATCGAATGCGGCTCTAGAGCTGTGTACTCAGGATGGGGCGGAAGAAGGGTGGCGTGATGCCCTCCGACGGTTAAGGCAGTACATCTTCCGGGATATGTACGCGGCACAGCGCGAGAAGAGTGCAAATGCAGCGAAATGCAAGGAGCTTATCGATGCGTTACGCAATGCCATCGGCGATGAATCGAACAGATAGTTTTTCCATTTTTCCCATACAACCATTACCATGAAAACCAACGAAATCATTAGCTCGGCCATACAAATGGCGGAGAGCATCAAGAATGCGGAGCTCGTCAGCGCTCTGAAGAAAGTGGCGGAGGAAATCTCCGGCGACACCCTCAGGGTCGTCGTGCTCGGAGATTTCAAGACCGGTAAATCGACATTGATCAACACGCTCTTCCTGAAGGATAATCTGCTGCCGGTGGATTATCTGGAGGCAACGGCGGTGCCTACTCACTTGAGCAGTGGGGAAACCCGACTGCAGACCTGGCTGCGCGGTGAGGACGGTAAGAGTACGCTGCAAAATGAATGGACCGACTTCGATCAGGAACAGGTAAAGTCCATCGTGACCGCCGATTCGGAGGAAGCTCGCGCCGCCATTGCGGAGAAATACAGTCATGTGTGCATCTCCAAGCCGAGTATCCTGCCCTCCGGCATCACGCTGGTGGATACCCCAGGGCTGAATACGACCAATCAGCGCATCTACGTCGGCACTATGGAGGAAGCTCGCACGGCGCACGCCATCCTCTACGTCGTGCGCGGTCGGCAGCTGAGTGAGCGTGAGCTTTCCCTGTTGGCCGATATGGCCGGCATGCAGCAGCCCAGCTTGCCGATTCATGTAGTTGTCAGCGTGCCGGAGGGAGATGAACCCCGGGCATACCGTGATTTGCAGAGCACCATCCGGGCGCAGTTGGAGGGCGTAGGGATTCCTCAGTGTGGGGTGTCAGTATTCGTCATGGGCAGCAAGGGAAGCGTGAATGTGAACGTTGACGACGGGTGGGACCCGTTCGATACTTCCACCGAGTCCCCAGCCTCTGCGGCGGTCTCTACGGATGACATCACCAAGGACTTGGAAGCATTCTTCAATGGCCCCGTGCGTCAGGGACGAGCCATCCGTCAGGTGCGCGACTTGCGTCCGCTGCTGGGTCGTTTGCTGATCGCGCTTGAATCCTGCGTGAACTTTGCCGGGCAAAATGAGGAGAAGCTCCGTGAGCTCGAGGGGGATTTGCAGACGAAGAAGGGCAGGTACACGACGATTGTGAATCAAATGCTGGAGGAGATTCATGAAGCCCAAAAGGGGTTGGAGGCAGCCGTCCAACAAGGCCTTCAGGCGATGCACGACAGCTATGTGCAGAAGGTCGAGGAATGCGCCACACTCTCCGATGTGAGCAATGTGATCGATGAGATAAGCGAGGTCGAGGTAATCCAGCCACAGATCGAAAAAATCGTCCGGGATGCTGCCGGGGACTTTAAGCTTGTCTTAATGCGCATCAGTAATACATACGGTGAGAAGATGGAGACGGAAATGACGATGGATGGCATTATGCCGGTGGAGTTGGAAGGTCTCTTCTTGAATGCCATTAAGATGGTGCCGTCTACACTCATCACTATTCTGGATTACATTCTTTCTGGAGAGCTTATACCTGGTGGTTTCTTCACGGATATAATCATACGCTTTTTCCTCGGAAAACTGCCGCTCCTCAAAAAGGTGTTGCCCACAGCCATCATGGCAAACATAGCCAAGGGACAATTAATTCCGCAGCTTGGAGAGTACTTCGCGAAGTGTTCCGACGAAATCACGAAGAAAATCGCACAGCGGTTTGATGCCATCACCGAGCAAATATCTGAAAAGGCGATGCAAAACGGCGGTTTCTCTGAGATGGAACATGCCATGCAGATGGCTCGTAGTGGCGCTGTCCCGGAGGAGGAGAAGGCACGGCTGCAAGAGAAGATTGCTCTTTGCAAGCAGTGGATGGCAGCCCTGTGATAGGAGCGTTGCCTGCCGGACTATTTTCCGGAGCTGGCGCGACTGCCTCATGGTGGTCGCGCCTCCTCTGGGGGAGGGAGCTGAGGGATGTAAGGCTTAGGGTCATACTTTATGAAAAAAGGAGAAACCGTTTTGCTGCTGGGGGATTACCAAACGGGTAAGTCCACGCTGTTCTCCTATTTGTGCGGAGGGCGAGAGATGCCGGGGATAGGGAACTGTTCCCCATGGCGGAGGACTTGTGCGGCGCTGAGCGACTCCGCCAAAGAAGAGTATGTACAGATACGTCTGCCGAAGCGAAAGAAAAAGTACTTTCCGCTCCATGCACTGCCGATCTTGGATGTCACTTCCACGGAATGCGAGCAGAATTACTTTTTGCGCACACCAATATTAGAGGAGCTAGGCTGCATAGTGAGGGATACGCCTGGATTTGATTCGGCAGGCGAGTCTCAGGAAGCGGCGGAGTATAGAGAGAGGAGCATTGAGGAGGCCTCCCACATTATTTATGTTTGCCGAGCATACGGCCTCGAAGAGCGACAAAAAGTTTTTTATCAGAAACGGCTGAGAAGGAAAAAGGTGGTGCTAGCGTTGAATCCCCAAGGTGTTGAGCGTGGTAGTTTGGGCGACCTCGTGGCTACCATCAGGTCGGATGTAGAATCCATCGGTGCAAAGAAACCGCCGATTGTCGTTATTCACGCGAGGCTTGCGCTGTATGCGCGGCAGCTACGGGCGCTGAGATATTGGCTATATGCCTCGCCGTTCTCCTCTGTGGTGGATGCGAACAAATTGAGCGAAAAAGAAAGGGAAATGGAGGAGGTATTGAAGCGTGACTGGAGGATCTTTATTGGGGACGAGCCGGTGCCGTCATGGGATGGAGTCGAACGAGAGAGCGGCGTGCCGAAGCTCTTTAAGCAACTTCAAGCGTTGTAATTGAAACATGTACTTATTTTATGAACATCGACGAAATAATCCGGGAAGCAGGGAAGATAGCTGAGGCATTGGAGGATGGCAATTTGACGTCTGCTTTCGCGGGTATGCGCGAGCAGGTGACGAAGCGTAGTCTCAAGGTCGTCGTCATCGGCGATTTTAAGACTGGGAAGAGTACGCTTATCAACCGCCTTTTTTTGGAGAGAAATGTATTGCCTGTGGATTATCTGGAAGCCACGGCTGTTCCTACTCACCTGAGTAGCGGGCAGATGCGGATGGAAACGTGGAAGCGTGACACGACTACGCAAGATGAAACCCTTGTGGAGAGTCGCGAGAATTTTCTGCCGGAGGATGTAGCGCGGGTGGTGACAGCGCAGTCCGACGAGGAGCGTGCGCGCCTTGCCAAGCAGTACAGCAAAGTGGTCATTGCAGAGCCGGGCATTCTACCGCCCGGCATCACGTTGGTGGACACCCCGGGGCTCAATACCACGAACTCGGACGTGTATGTGAGCACCATGTACGAAGCCCGCACGGCGCACGCTCTTCTGTATGCGGTGCGGGCGCAACAGCTCAGCGAGCGGGAACTTAACCTCCTGGCGGACTTGGCGGGCATGCAGCAGCCCAGTCTGCCTATACATGTGGTTCTCACCACCATGGAGTCCGAGATCGGCTCCCAATTTGACGACCTCTGCGCCACCATCATCGCGCAGCTCGGCGGCATTGGTGTGTCAAATGTGGGTATTTCTGTCTTCTCCCTCGCCAAGAGGCAAACTGCATTGCAGAATGATGAAAAAGTACGAGTGGAGCTGGATACTTTTCTGCGTGGCGAGGTGCAGCGTGGGTACCGGGCGCGTGCGGTGCGTGATATGCGCCCCCTTTTGGAACGCCTGCGCGCCGCAGTGGTCTCGCGCCTGGAGATGGACGGCAAGGGCGCGGAGGAGATCGAGTCCATCAGGCAAGTACTGGCGGCTAAGCGCGAGGAGTACCAGCGCGTGGTGCGCAGTTTGCTAGAAGATGTTGCAGCGGCTCAGTACAATTTCCTGGAAAATCTCAAGCATTGGTTGGAGAAGTTGAAAATTGGCTACAAGGAGGATTTGGAGCAAAAGAAAGATGCCACGGAGGTGCTGGACGCCGTTAAGACGTGGCAGGAGCTGCTCCCGGAGCGCGTTCAGCGTTTGCTGAAACTGGCGAGAAACGATTTTGAGAACACTCTTGGCAGGATTGAGGGTAGCTACCGTGTGATGCTTGAGAGCGTGTTCCGGCTGCCGGATTCGGATATATTCTCCGGCTGCAGCTCATTCATTCGCTTGCTGACAAATACCCCACATTGGGTGCTCTATGCGCTCGATATTGCCGTTTTTTCGTTGATTATGCCGACCGGGTTCATTGGCGATATGATTGTCCGTTTTGTCGGGGATAAAATCCCCGGAGTCCGTGAGCTGATGCCGATGCGTATGCTGGGTAAAGTCATTCGCAGTCGGGCTATTGCGGAGTTCTCTGCAGCTGTGGATGAAATGACGACAAAGACCGAAACCTCGATGCGAGGTCAATTCGACCGCATGTGCGACCAACTGCGGGCTAATTTGCAGAGCGCCGGACTTTTCCCGGAAATCGAAAACGCTTTGGAAAAGGCGCAAACTGTCCGCCTTTCGCCATCCCAAAGGCAGCAACTCCTCAATGTGGCTGATAGGATTCAACACCTCGCCGCTTCTCTTTAATTTTTCTTCACAAAAATTACCATTACCTACCATGAAAGTAAACACTACCACCGCTCAAAATGAATACATTAGATTGAAAGACAACGTAGTCGCTCTAATGAAGGAAACTCAAGGCGTTCTTGATACTGTGTATAAAGAATGTAAGATGGACGCCAGCAAGAGCCAATTGGATATCAAAAAAGTCGAAAGTGACAGAATGACGCTGACGCTCGTTGGTGAATTCCAAAGTGGCAAGTCCACGATGTTTAATTATTTGTGCGGCGGTAAGGAGCTTTCTCCAAGCGGAAGGGGAACGGGTGGCATTGCTACGAGCGCATGCCAAGTGGTTGCCTCGGCACTGCCCGCCGGGGAAAAGAAGGATTATGCCGAGGTTAGATGGTGCGGGAAAGAAGATATTATCAATGTACTCAAGTCGATCAAGATTCTTTCTGTCGACGGTCCATTTAAGCCGGAAGATTTCAACTTAGATAAAAAGCAAGACCGTGACAAAATTGAACAATATCTCCTTGAAAAATTGGTTCATAAACCATCACAAAATGTCGAGCTGAAACCCGAGGAAAGAAGTCTCTTCCGCCACGCTTTGATCCTCTCACATTTCTACGATATGTTCAGAGCTCGTATTGAATTGGGTGAGGTACAACGCATCGAAGAAGTAAAGCAAGCCAGGTGTTATGCCTCGTATCCGCATTTGTACGAATCGAGGTACAATGAGGAGGTTGAGAAGGACGGCAAGCCTCTGGATAAAGTATTTACCGAAGAGGAGGTAGCCTTTGCCTTTTGTAAAAAATTGCACTATTACGTAGATTCTGAGTATTTGAAAAGGGAAAGGATTGATGTGGAAGATTGCCCTGGTCTTTTTGCTAACAAGTGCGATACGGACGTCGCGGAAGAGTGTATTAAGAATACGGATGCTATTCTTTTCGGAATTAAAGGAGAGAATACTTTGAGCGATCAATGTGTGAAAGCTTTAACTAAATGTAGAGAGAAGTTAGGGGCAGATGATAGATTGTTTTTTGGTGCCAATGTTAAAGGGAGGACTCTTGATGATTGGAGGAGGAATGTAAAGAAGGATTGCGTACAAAAAATCGAAGGTGTTGGTTTTGTGAAACCGGAGGTCTATGATTACCATACAGCGCTAGCATTACGGAGCTTGGAATACGGTTTGATACCGGAACATGGCTTGGAGGGATATACTTGCGAAGCAATTAAGGAAAGCATAGAGAGCGAGTACGGAGACGTAGAGTGGAAGATTGAACCAGATGGGTGTAAGAAATTTTTAGAAAAACAAATACGTAAGTTTGTGTTTCTTTTTTTGGGAAAAGAAATTGAGGAGTATGAAGACGCGGACAAACGTATAAAATGGCAGGAAACATTGCAAGAGAGCCAGGTGCAGGATTTTATCGATCTAATACAAACAACAATCCCATTAAGAAAAGCGCATGCTCTTCTTCAAGATCAAGGGACGAAAAAAGTCAGCAGGTTGCTTGATCGCGCGAAAGAAAAAGCAGAGGGTAGAATAAAGGAACTTGAGCAGAGTGTTGAACAACGTAAAAGGGAACTCGGTGAAAAGGAGGGACTTCTGAAAAAGTTTCAATCAGTTGTCAACCAATGTACAGATGAAATTGATGATTCAGCAGATGCATTCCAGGACGAACTGGCTGGTTGGTTGAACAGACAAATCGAAAGTTACTACGAGAATAGAGCGGAAGAATTGAAGCAGAAACTGACAGATTTGTTGAATGATCTTGTACATCAGTATGACCCTGAAAAGGATAAGGGGCTTATTATTGGTGGTATTCGTGATCAGATCAAAGAACATATGGTATCTCTTCTCGCTCAACTGCGGGATGAGAAAGTTGTCGAGGGCCTTCCGAAACTGGAGAGTTATGGTGAAGTGAAGAAGATGTTGACAAAGTGGGGCAGGGTGTATCAGGAATATTCCAAAAATTTGCCAGGTTTTGATTCCTTCGAGGATGCGCAAAAGAAGGAGGAAGAACAGGATATCGTTAAAGAACTGGAAAAACTTCCGATTATTTTGCATGACATTCCCGGTATTGAAGATATCAATATTTCATATTTGAATAATATTCTTAATCCTCTTCATTGGGGGGAAACAGATGCAGATCGGGCATGCGAAAAAGTTGAAGAATTGCTGCAGAATACGAGTGATACGTTTATCGATGCAGCGAAGCAGCATTTCACACAAATTTTACAGAATGGACAATATTGGAAACACTTGAACGACTACGTTATGGTGCTGAAGAATACCGCCGATTATGTGAAGGAAGCCTTGGAGGAGCAGAAGACGCGGGCAGAGGATGATAGTAAGGTGGCGGACAGTGAGAAGCAGCGGGTGAGGGGGAAACTTGAACCGATGGTCAAGGAGACCATCCCGGATTTGCTCGAACGGTGTCAGGATCTGGATGATGAGATTTCGGAGAAGTTCGGAAAGAAATAAAAGGCGGAGAACCGGGGCATGATCGGGTTGTTTCTGCGAGAGCAGGCGGCGAGGCCGCCGCGCAAGGTGAGCGCGGCGGAGTTGAGCTGCGGGCAGGTAGTGGTAGCTTTGGTGCAGGAGGAAAAACTGCGCCGGAACGGCTTGCCGGTGGAAATGCGCTTCGGTATTGCCGGAGAAACCGACAAAGTGATCTGCCAAGACTGCACCGGTTCCACCCCGGAGACGGCCCGCTTCCGTATCGTGGAAATGAGCGTGACGGAGTTCCTGTGTCCCGGGCAAGAGCTTTACGTCATCGCGCTGGATCTGCTGAATCAGAAGCAAGATTCGGCCGAAGTGTACGAAAGAGCGCGTGGCAGGCTTGGCGAGGCTCCGGCGGGGCTACGGAGTTCTCCCGGGGATGACTTCGTGGCTGAATGCGTGTGGGGAGAGAGCATGGAGACTTTGCTTGAGGAGAAGGCCCCCGCCGCCGGGCGTCACTGGGTGACAGATTTGGAGCTTCGCCCCTCCGAGGTGGTAGAGTGGCTTGGGATACCTCTTGAGGGCAGTGGGAGCGCCATCGATGCGTGTGTGCCGGATGTTCTTATACCAGACTTCTCTCACCATGGTATTCTTATCGAGGGCGATTGGGTTATTCACTTCTCTACTTGCCGCATGGAGAGCGGAGAGAGTCGCATTAAGTCGGACAGCCTGCAAAACTTCATGAGTTGGAAGAGTAGTAAATCCACCGGCTGGCAGGCGGCGTACCGGGAGAGTGGGGCGCGGAAACGTTTGCTGACCCGCAACCGAGCTGTGTGGGTATTTTTCCATGCGGACGCGTGGGGTAAATACAACCTTGTAACCAATAATTGCGAGCATTTTTGCCGCTATTGCTGCGTCGGAGAGAAGGAATCGGGACAGGTATCGGGGCAAGTGATGCGGTTTGCCGCGCTTTTGTCGGGTATGATTCCCGGGAAATACGGAAAAATCGCACGTGCGCTCTCGAGCGTGGCAGGAGATACCGGTCGCAAATTAGCAACGACGAATCATACCCCGGATGTTTTGTCAGAAATTGATCGTTTAACAACACTCAAACCATGAAATTCAAATATGAAAATATATTATTGCAATCAGGGTCAGTGGACCGCTAATACATCCAAAAGGAATAGGGAACTGTCGAGCAGACTTCCGAATGTTGATGGCGAAGGGTATCGCTTGCTTGTGGAATACACCCACTTGGGCGGCGAATACTTTTTGGCAGCGAAGGATGATGCGGGAAATGCTGTGGTAGTTGAACAACTGAGTGAGGCTGAAGCGCGGTCTCTCACGATTGCTTATTTGCGAGAGAGGGGAAACTTTTTTGCCGCTGCAGCAGAGTCTGTGGAGCGCTTGGAGAAACTCGCAGCGAGTCACCCGGTGGAAAAGGATAACGGCAATTTCTTCTCAGAGAGGAAATACTGCCATAGGGCAGATGAGGGTGTGGAGAAGGTTATTGCTGAATTAATAGAGCATACACTGCGTTCGAATCCGGGGCTGCGCATTATCCTGTCAGATCATTTTGATGGACAATGGGAGCAGGAGAGTCCTGATATATGTCTGTGGGACAAGGTGCCGAAGGCTCATGGAGAGCAGGGACAGGCAGAATTGGATATCGATCCGATTAAGGTGGCGTGCGTTGGAGTTGCTGTACTTGCGGCAGTGCTAGTCCTGTTTGCGTGTTTTCGCGGATGCGGGAGTGATGAACCGCAAAAAAAAACTGAACCGATAGGACAGCCGCGCCCTGTGCAACAGGGTCTCCCTGCTGTGGAGACAGCGCCTGCCGTAGCCCAGCCGAGTGGAGTCGGCGAGGCGCCTCGTGCGACAAATGGAGGTGGCGTTCCTGCTGCAGGATTGGGGCCTAAGCAACCCGCTGGAGAGCAACAGAGGGATAACGATAACGGACAACCAGAGGTATCCACGGGGCAAACTCAGCCGTAAGGAGATTGGGTTTTGATGGCGGTGGAGAGGGAGCTCATGATCAACCAGTCAATATGTCATGAAAAGAAGCAGGAGGGCTCTTTAATGCATTCGCCCGGGCGGCAAACACTTTTTACCGGCGGTATGTTGGGAGATGCCGCCTTGGGAGGAGCGGCCGGGCACGGCGTGGCGCAGCAGTTGGCGGAGTGGATTAACACCGCCAACACCACGGCGTATGACAAAGCTATCGACAGCGTGTACTTGAGCACGCATGTCGGAGGTTCGCAGCTGCACCACTTGCTGGATGGTCAGCACGACATTTTCGGCGCGTTTGAGGCATCCGCCCGCGCCTTGCCGAATGATACGCTATGGCAAGAGCTGATGGGAACAGCGGGGCACTTGGGCAAAGATTTGTTTTCTGTATCGGGGCTGCCGGTGGTTTCACTGGACCCGGCAGGCTATGCGAGTGCGAGCAGCTGGCTCCAGGAGCATTTATTCATACCAAAGCACTGGTTGGGGGACTTGCTGCAAATCAATGGCCTTGAGTTGTTTGCAGGTGTTCTTTCCAGCGCGGCGGTGGTGATGGGCTGTCAGCAGGCGGATGTGCGGCAGTTGGCGGAACTGGCCTCCGCCGGTGGCTTGGCAGGCGTCCTCTCGGCGAACCCGATCGGTCTGTGCGCCGCAGTGGTAGCTCTGGCTATGGCGTGCAAGGTGCAGCGCGCGGGTGACCCCGCTCTGCAGCAGGGATTGCTGGTGGGCGCAGGTACGGCCGGTTCCGTAGCGCTGGCGGGTGCGGGACTTACCGCGCTCGGCTTGGGCGGTGGCTTGCTGCCCGCGCTGGGAGCTGTGGCGCTCAGCGCAACCCTGGGCATGTACGTGCGCCGCTTTTTGATACGCGCCGTGGGTGGTGATGGTTCTTCTGCCACTTCGCACGAACGTTCGCACTGGCGCATTCCCACTCCTCAGGAGCTCGACCGACTCGCGCGCAGTCTGGTGGAGAGTATCCCCGGTTCCATATCGCCGGATATCTCCTCAGCTATTAATGCGCGATTGGGTGCGAGCGTTTAAATGTGAAGCATTCAAGCGTAGGCGAGACATGTTTGCCAAGGAAAGCGCCAAACGAGAGGACACTAAGCTCCCACGGCTCATCGTGTAATTAGTCTACAAACACCTCTTTTAGATGGATCAATTTGTCGATCCACTTATTGATCTTGTCTGGAAGATGTTTTGTACGCCATGGCCCATTCTTCGCGCGCACGATTTCTGCTGTCAAATTATTAAGGATATCGCAATATTCCTTTTCCTGTTCCTCAACCCAATCCTCTACGCTTTTCAAAAGCTGCCACCATGGGATTTTCTCTTCCTTGATATAATCTTTGCACGCGGAGCATCCTTTCACATGCTGTGTGTATCGATCCAGGGCCGAATGGAGAGGATGGATTGCCCCCAAAGCGTCGTCCCAAGCTTTCTGCTCAAGTTTCTGTTTCACGCTCTCTATACCTTTCTCCAGTGAGGATTGCAGGGTCACGCTTGTTCCGCAACGGTTGAGATGTTCAGCTGCGTAGACAGACGGGACGCTCAGGAGAAGAATTCCGAAACCTAGAACGCCAAGGATGGTGTGTTTCACGATGTTCGCACTCATAGTCACGCCTTTCTGGAATTTTTTGCATGTTTTGTCAAACAAAAAAACAGATCAAGTAGCAAAATATATCCTAATTATGAGCCTCTGAGCGATAAAATGCGATAAAACAATGCTTTCAACTTGCAGGTAAAAAAACATTGATGTATAGTATCGGCATGAATGCGGATGAAAATGCATCGCCAAGGTCACGGACGGTGACGTTGATACTAGCCTGTTTGTTGTTCTGCTCGTGTTGCGGTGGTTTGCACCGTATTTACACGGGGAAAATCATTTCAGGCGTTTTGCAGATTCTGACAGGTGGCGGTTTCGTTATCTGGCAGGTCATCGACATCATCCGCATCCTGCTCGGCTCTTTCGATGATGCCCAAGGACGGGATATCACGGAATGGTGAAGCCATGGGCTTATTTACGATTTAGAAGATTCGCGTGCCGTCGTGCGGGCTACGCGAAGCGGAGGCGTGACCGAATGCGCGGGGGAACTTTCGCAGATGAGCGGAGAGGTGAGCCGGAAGGAGCTCGGTTTTCCTGCTCATAAAAGAGAGTTTCCCTTCATCAGATTGCATAAATAATCTCAAAGTTCCTTTATCAAATTGCATATTTAGAGCATAAGTTCCTTCATTAAACTGCACTTTGTGTACATAAATGTATTGACAATAAATGATTGACGTAAAAGAATATCCGAGTTCTCTAATTTCTGCTTCGTCTTTATCCGCTCTTGCAGTCATTGAATGCCTCGTTCGACGTTCGTGAATCGGCTGTGATGGAACTTCGTTGTTTTTGTGCTGTACACGGAGGTAGGGCACAAAGTATACTCGGACGAGACATAGAAAGGAGCATAACGAATGAAAAGCAAGAAAAGCATAGTGTGGTTTTGGGGGATGTTGATAAGTCTGTGTCTGGGCTCAGTTGGGGCGCAGGAGGCGGTGAAAGTGTGTCCCTCGTGCGGCGGGACGGGACGAATGGTGAACGGCGTCTGCGTGCAGTGTAAGGGACAAAAGGTGGTGCGGGAGAGCGGCGACCTCGTCAACGGTCAGCCCTCCCGCGTGAGAGGTGGTTTGGCTCGGGATGCGCAGAACGGCGCTGTTTTCGTCTGCCAATCTTGCGGAGGAACCGGGCGCATGCGTGCGGGCGGCAGGTGTGCCCAGTGCAAGGGCGAAGGGTTAGTGCGCGCCGACGGAAGCACGTTGAACGGCGCGCGCAGCGGGTCGCGAGATGGCTTGGCTCCCGACAAGCCGCACGTGCGTGTCGTTACCTGCCCAGATTGCTACGGCAAAGGACATCGCGGCACAGCGTCCAACATCCCCTGCTTGCGCTGCAAAGGCCGCGGTCTCGTCCGTGAGGACGGTCCCGGCTTTTCCGTGATCGGACAAAAATAGAGTCCATTTGCAGAGTTCGGAGGTTGGCGTAGCAGGTGCGGATCGGATTTGTCAGGATTTGTCAAGTTCGCGCGGGGGGAAGGCAGCGCAAACGCATTTGAAAAAAGTTCATCAACGGAAAAAATGCCCTTGTTGGCTGATATGATCGTTGATACGCATCAAAAAAATGACAACAAGCAGTCATCATGATGATGGCTCTCAAGAACTCTCCTGCCTACGTTCATGATTCGAAAAAACTGCGCAAGGCGCACATGATCAATAAATCGCAACTCGTCAATCGTCAATAGCAAACGCATTTCCTAATGCGTTTGCCCTGGGGTGTTGCATATTCTTCTTGCACTCGTACGCATATCGCGTACAATAGAACCATGACTACGAAAAGCATTTCATCCAGTGAAGCGAGGAGTTCTCTCTACACCATCCTGCGGGAAGTTGTGGAGGATGCCGTGCCAGTGGTGATACGCCATCGCGGACATAAAAATGCAGTCATTATTTCCGAGGACGAGTACAATTCCCTCGTCGAAACCGCCTATATAACCGGCGGCCGAAACGGGGAGGCTCTGCGCCGTTCTCTGCAGGATGCCAGAGAGGGCAAAACTCGCCGTATCACATTGGAGGAAATAGACGCGCTCCTCGATTGATGTACGAGATAGAACTTACAGCCGAGGCCGAGCGTCATTTGCTCTTCTGGAGCAAAAATGACAAAAAAATGCTCAAACGTATCCGCAAGCTCCTTGCCAATATGCAGCAAACGCCCTACACGGGACTCGGCAAGCCGGAAGCCCTGCAGCATAAGCCGGAAGCCCTGCGGCATGAATGGAGCGGCTTCTATTCACGCCGGATCGACAGTCAGCATCGGATTGTTTACACAGTAAACGAAGAGCAGCGCCTTATTACCATTCACCTGATGAGGTATCACTACTAATTCCGCAATCGTACACAGGCGGCATCTTGACGCCTACGGCTCGGCAATCTCGCGCGTAGCGCGCTAGCAATTCAAATGGTGACTCGTCAATCAAAAATGGTCAGCCGCAATAGGTTAAATTGACAAAAGCACAGAAACGACTACTGTAATAATCGTGCCGACCACGGGCAGTACGATTTGCATTTTTTTCACAAAGATTTCATTAAGTATGTCGTCCTCCGCTGCATTGTAAGCCCTGACATATTCCTTGAGATTTTCGATATGCCTGTTTGTCTGCTCTAAGCAAGAGCGTCTGGAGTCCACCAAACTAGCTAATCGGAGGTCAGTTCCAGTTTCACCCATCTCAGCGGGAGTTTCCTGTTCGACAAAGTACTGATAAGCAAGCCCCATGTTTTTTTGAGTTCAGCATAATTCGGTATATACTTACCTGCAACGTAGGAAAAAAGGCCGAGCCGTTTCTTGATGTCATAACAGGTCTCAACAAGACTGAGAGCCTCACTTTCGGATGCGTCAAAGATATCGCCCTGCGAAGTTCCTCCCTGTTCTCCTCCTCTGTGTTAGCTTCGAGGGCGCGTACCAAATGCCGACAGGAATACCGAAGCTGGTTGACGGCCGGAAGATAAATCTCGATATTCCGGAATTCTGACCTCTTGATCTGCTTTTCGGCGATTTTAAAATTCGAACAAAACTCTGCCAAAAGAGAGGTATCCATAGCTACGCTGAAAGTCGATAAGCTTTTGCCTTACGCTTCCGAGCCTCCATATCCTCAGCCGTCATATAAGCTCCACGATGAAGCAACACATTCCCCGATGCGAGAAGGGAAACAATATCCTTCTTTCCATGCGTGTGCAGCTCTGCACGGCGAAAAAGCGTTGGCTTTAAGAAATGGAGCAGGAATTTTTTCATGATCTTCGGGGACAAACCCTCCCCACTAGGGCATTATTGCATGGAAAGGTGAAAAAGGCAAGAGCAAAAAAGGGCGCGTTCACATTTGTCCCAAGAAAGAGCATCCCCAATCGGTAGTGAACGGCACATCATACAGCATAAACCATTGGTTATTTACGATTTACGATTGACGATTTGGGGAATTCGCGCGCTGACGCGCGGGGAGGCGGAGCTGGAGCGATGGGGGAAGGTGGAACCGCGCGCGGGGGTAGTTAGAAAGCGGCGGGGGAGAGCGCTTATGTTCGAAAAACTGCGCAACCAGCACATGATCAATAAATTGAATGATGCACTTTATTTTGCGAAGAGTGTTGCAGAGGATGCAAGGTTGAAGTGCCGAATTTCTATCTTATCCCTTCATAGTCTGTCTCAACGAATTTCTCGGCTCCCCTTTTTATTGACCTTTGAGGTGTTTGTTATTGGCAGCGGCAACTTTTAGGACACTTTGCATAAGCTTATACATACCCGTTCCGATGCACTCGGGATTTTGTGGTGTTGGGCATGGGTGTTTTTTTGCGCGCTTGATGGCAAGGTCCAAAGTTTTCAAGTTGATTTTTCCTTTATTGGATGGCACTCTCTTTTTCCGGTCATATTTCGGGAAATAGCTTTTCTTCACAAAATAAGAGTCACTCTTTGCGTCTTCTTTCCTAGGCGCTTCCTCAAAATGGAACAGGAGCCAGTATTCAAATCGCGGATTACTGATTGCGATATGATGATTGGACGACTCGCTTTCCCAGTGGGCAAGCTCTTGCCATTGTTTCTCATCTTTTCGATTTCCCTCATCTCGATCCAGCACAATCCAAATTTCATCTCCCGGTTGCCTTTGTATGCCTTGAGCACTCTTCAGGAGAGCGGGGATCGTGGCGTTTTTGGGCTTTTGGTACTTGATGTTGACATCGCTCAACTCATCTGCAAGCAAATCCACAATGAGGTCCATGTAGGATATCTCTGTAAGTTTGCCTTCAGACACAATATAAATGACCTTTCCGGATGCACGGCCTTGCATCCTTCGAAAGTTAGGGATGATGCTATTTTGAGAGTGACGCTTTTTCATAGCTTTTCAGTCTCAAAATCCAATACCCGGGGAACTGCACCGAAACGCCCTTCCATGTATCCCTTGCGCAGGTTTAACTCTTTCCTATACCGAAATTCTGACAAGGGGTAGACATGAGAGACCCCATCCCTCTTTTTTTCAACAAACCATATCTCATCTCGACGGAGCAAAGTGCCCTCCATCAATTGTACATCGTGCGTCGTAAAAATTAATTGCTGACGTACGCCTTGACGCGCCCTTTCCAGATGTTTACTGATAAGCATTTCCACTAGGGTTGGATGCAAACTGCGATCCAACTCATCAACGACGTACACGCGTTCTTCATTGCTTTGAGAAAAAAGCATAGGCAGCAAATTCAGATAACGCATTGTACCATCAGATTCCATTTCAAATGGAAAAACGACATGTCTTTCCTTCTCATGCGTTCGGTGCTCCATGGCCCAGCGATACGCCTTCAGCGAGTTGTCCTCCTTCATAATTTGTACCGCTCCAAAATCAGAGTACAAAACCTTTTCGTTGGAAAGGCGGAACTTCTCCAACTTTGTTTCGGATACACCGGCCTCATCCATGGGAATGTTCATGAGATGCAATCCCGTTATTCCTGTGTCTGCTCTTCGGAGGGCCTCCCCGTACAATTCGGGGGAACTTCCCAAATCTCGCGCCAAATACATGCGTCCGCTGTTTGCTCCGATGGGGCACAACGTGTCCGTCAACCATTTGTGTACCGGAGCAACTCGTTCTGTCAATTCCGGCACCTTTAACTCAATGACCGTGCTCAGGAGTATCTTTTCTTTAGGAAGAGAACTCCCCAGTTGCTCGGCATATTGGCGCTCCTTCTTTCCAAGGCCTGTTCCTTTACCCAAATGAAATTTCCCCGGCCTCCGTTCGTATACCACATCTCTCTTGTCCTTCTTGACTTCCATGAGTGTTTCCTCTACAACGTCCGCTGCATGTGTCCTCATGCAATACTCCCATATCCTCCCGTTTATCAGCATCCGAATGCAAAATTCCGTAGGTTCATGCAGGCTTTCTTTCCTCAGGACAAAAGGTGTCGTGTAAAAACGTCCTCTTCGTACTGCATCATGCAGCCACGCCAAGGCCTGCACAAGAGTTGATTTCCCCGATGCACTTGCCCCATAGATCGCGGCCACAGGCAGCAACTTCATCTTGGGATTATTTGGCACCGACAAGCATGACGCCGCGTCTTCCCGTATCCTCCCCGCAATCATGTCGAATTCTTCCTCACCACCGAAAGAACGAAAATTTTTAAATGTAAAATTAATGAGCATATTCTGCGTAAATTTTGCAGAATTGTCGAATATGTCAATACTAAAATGCAAAAAAATTACATTTTGTGGATATTTTTACCTGACCTCATCACCGTCATATCCGTCCCAAGAAAGAGCATCTCCAATCGGTAGTGAACGGCACATCATACAGCATAAGCTGTTGGTTATTTACGAATTACGAATTACGATTTACGATTGACGATTTGGGAAGATAGCGCGCTGGCGCGCGGGGAGGCGGAGCGTGAGCGATGGGGGAGAGTGGAATCGCGCGCGGGGGTGGTTTAGAAAGCGGCGGGGAGCGGAGCCGGAACACATGGGGATTTTCGATTGACGTCGTAACTCGTCAATCGTCAATGATGTGACACATTTTACTTTTTTCTTGTCTTTTGTACTATTTTTACTTGACTCCGCACCCATAAAAGAGCTATCATGCGTTCATGCCTCTGAAAATACGCGAGCTCAAAGCTATGCTCCTCAAAGCAGGCCTTCGCCCGCTGCCCACAGGCAAAGGCAGCCACCGCCAATACGGGCATCCCTCTCTCCTCCGCCCCGTCACTATCTCAGGACACGACAACGACGACGCCAGGCGCTATCAAGAACGCGAAGTACGCCAGGCCATAGCAACCGTAGAAAAATCACGCCATGAAAAAGAATACTAAAAAAACAGCCAAACTCTTTACGCGCATCATTCGCTGGAGCAAGGAGGACAACTGCTATATCGGATCGCTTCCGGAAATCGCTCCCAACTGCTGCCATGGCGATACCATTGCTGACGTCTCTTCTCAACTCGACGACATCGCTGAAATCTCCCTCGCCAACTGCACCGCTTGCGGCATCCCCTACGATCCGCCCGGCAGCGCCCTCATCATCATCAACGGAGCAGAGAAAAACGTCTCCTCTGCCCAACTCGTCCTCAGCCTGCGCCGCAGTCTCGGCCTCAATCAGGGAGAATTCGCCGCCGCGCTCGGCATTTCTCAATCCACCCTCTCCAAGTGGGAAACCGGCGCCCGCCGTCCGGATGCCGCCGCCTACAAACTCCTGCGCATCCTCCGCCAAAAGCCCGACCTCATCACCGTCTGATTCTCCGCATAGTGGCGTAGGTTGCGCCACACCTTCAGCACAGCGGTAAAAAACGCGCTTGCAAACAGAGTGCGCGGCTGATAGAATGCGGCGTATGCGGGTGACAAGGAAACAAAATGTTCTGCTCCGGGTATTGGCTGCGCAGAGCGATGGGGTCACTAAGCTCGGTTTGCAGAAAAGACTGTTTTTTTTGGCTGAGAAGGAGAAAAAGGCCGGCTTGGCAAGCACCTACGACTTTTATCCGCACCACAGAGGTTGCTTTTCCTTCACTGCTGATTATGATTTTGAGAAGCTGCGCGAGGAGTCTTACATTTGCAAAGAGAATGGACGCTACGAATTCAACACGTCCTTACCCTTGCCTGATTTGCCTTGGGCTGACCAGCGCCGCATCGCTCAGATAGCTCAAGAAACTGCCGGGGCAACGGATGAAGAACTGGCTTTACGTGTGTATAAGGAGCATCCTTTCTATGCTATCAACAGCCAATGGGCGGCTCAACTCCTTGCCGGAAATGCCGAGGCGCTGCGGTGTATTGAGGAAAACAGACCGAAATGCGCCAAGGAAGGAGCCTTATTTACAATAGGATACGAGGGGCTGAGCATCGAGAAGTTTTTTGAGAGCTTGCTGAAAAAAGGCGTGACAACGCTCTGCGATGTGCGCAGGGTGCCTTTCAGTCATAAGCAGGGGTTCTCTAAACACCAGTTGGCGGATCTTTGCCATGCTATGGATTTCCGCTATCAGCACTTGCCCGAACTTGGCATAGCAAGCAATCGTCGAAAAAAATTGGAAACTCAGGAGGATTACGACCTACTCTTTGACGAATACCGTCAGCATGACCTTCCCGGCATGGAGCCCGTGTTGCAACGCCTCGTCGAGCAGATGGAAAAGGGAGGGCGGATCGCTCTCATGTGCTTTGAAGCCAACATTCGTCAGTGCCACAGGAGACTTCTCGCTGAGCGACTCGAGCAAATCTCTCGTTTCCATGCGACGGAGCTGACCGATTCCAAACCCTTCACCCCATGCCAACTCCTGTTCGCCTGCTGATTCTCGCTCAAACGGAGCCCTGTTTCTCCGAAAAATACGTGGAACTGGTGTGTACTGCCGGAATGACGCCTGAAGGTCGATGGATACGTCTTTATCCTCTCCCAAAACGCGTTCTCTCCCTGCCGGACTACCACAAATACAACTTCATCAGCTGCGAAGTTTACAAAAAAGAGCCATCAAATGATAAGCGTCCCGAAAGCTACCACATCATCGCCGAAAGTATTGGCAACGTTGAACCTTTAGGCGATAGCAAAAAAGTCAACTGGAGTCTGCGACGGCGTTTTTTCGAGGAGAGAAACATCCCTGTCTACACCAGGAAGCGGGAACACAGGTGGATTTTCGATGGGCGAGTTACGAATGACGATTTGGGAAGATAGCGCGCTGGCGCGCGGGGAGGCGGAGCGTGAGCGATGGGGGAAGGTGGAACTGCGGGCGGGGGTAGTTAGAAAGCGGCGGGGGAGCGCGCTTATGTTCGAAAGACCCTGCACAATGAGCACATGATCAATAACTCGTCAATCGTCAATAGCAAACGCATGGGCATGCGTTTGCCCTGGGTCTTGGGGATTGGTGCTTGACAAGGAGGAGGGGAGATGGTAGTAACGAAGAGTCCGTATGTACATATCGTCGCTGCATTTGAGGAATTTTCGCATGTTCGGGGAGGCGGATCTGAAGCTGAACCGCGAGCTTTGCGTGTTCGTGGGCGACAACGGAAGCGGGAAGACCACATTGCTGGATGCTCTTTCTCTATTGGTTTCGCGAATTTTCCCCTACTGCAATTATGCGCCCCGCATAGGCGCGATTCCGTATTCATCTCTTAACGCTCGTAAATATGTGGAGATGAAAAATGGACGCGCCCGGGAAAAGGTGGCTCAGGATAGTTTTATCCTTGCGGAGGTTGCTCCCTTTGAAGTCAGCGACTATGAGGCAAAGACTTCTTACGCCTTGTACGCAGGGAAGGCTCCCAACAGGCTGAATGTTCACCATCAGTTTGGCATCAAGTATAATCGTACGGAAAGTGATCTGGCTGATGAATTGAATCATCTTGCCGAGGAGGGTAGGTCCATACCGGCTCTGGCGTATTATGGTCCGCACAGGGGCGCTCAGCAAGGCGATCGCAAGAGATTCGGGCGCAGGAAAAGGAATTACACCGATCCTTTTTCTGCCTATCTGAACGCACTCCAGCCGAGTTTGGACTTTGATAGCTTCCTCGATTGGTTTAATGACGAGGAGACAAACGAGCTGCGAGAACAACGAAAGAATAAAAGGTTCTTCAGCCGGGAATTAGAGGCGGTTCGTGAAGCTTTGGAGCGCGTGTTCCAAAATTCAGAGTCGAAGCTGACCAATCCACGCTTTGAGACGAATCCGAAACGTTTTGTGATGGATCAACGTATGCCGGATGGGACTGTCAAGGAGATGAGGTTTGACCAGCTTTCGGATGGCTACCGCGGGATGGTGGCGTTAGTAGTCGATTTTGCGCGTCGATTGTCCATTTGTCATCGCTTCACATCGGAAAATCCGTTGGAAGGGAAGGGTATCCTCCTCATTGACGAAGTGGATGTGCACCTGCATCCCAAGTGGCAGTATCGGGTTGTGGGCGATTTGCGCAGGACTTTCCCCAATGTGCAGCTCATGATGACAACTCACTCGGCGGAGGTGTTGTCTTCCGTCAAAAAAGAGCATATTTACATTCTTCGTGCTCATCAAGATGGCGTCCTCAGGGAGGAGCATCCCCAGGATGAGACCATGGGCTACTATCCGGATAGCATCGCTGCGGAGGTGATGAACACTCCGGAACTGTACCGGGAAACGCCGGGTTTCAAGGCATACTTGGACTGCTTGGCGGAGTTGCAGACCGGACAAATAGACGGTCAGAACTACAAAAAGGCTTATGGGGTCGTTGTCGAGCAGTACGGACAGGGATCCCCCTTGTGCGAAGAGCTCCACTTCCGCGAGGAAGGCGTTCGCCGAGCACGTGCACTCAGGGAGAGATTGAAGGGAGAATAAGCGATGAAACACATCGAGCTCAGACCGTCTGACTTTCCGGAGGCGCTCAAAATCCTGCGTGATTGCGAGAAGGAAGAAAAGAAAAAATCGGGTAGGGGTGGCAAAAAGTGGAATTTAGAGCGTCGGCAGAAGGAAGTTCTTTCCAGGGCGAAACTTGAAGAGCAGGACGGATTTTGCGGCTATTGCGAGTGTGAGCTCAAAGAGCCCCACTGGCACATCGACCATTTCTATCAGTGTTCAAAATGCCCTCAGCGCACGTGGGATTGGAACAACATGGTTTTGTCGTGCCAGAGTGATGCCCATTGCGGGCGGTACAAGGATGCAAAGGGTGGTATTCCGTCCGAGCGGCTCATCGATCCCCATTCCAAAGAGGAGAATCCTCGGAATCTTATTACCTTCGTTCTTGAGGATCGATCGAGCAGGGAAAATAGTCGGGTTACTGCCAGACCTGTGGGAGGAAATCAGCGAGCCAAGAACACAATTCGAGCTCTCAATTTAAACGATCGCAAATTGTCGGAAACAAGGCGTAATTACCTGAGACGGTACGAAGGGGAGATAGATGAGCTCAGGAAAAAAAAGAGGAGAAAAGCAAGATCTCAGTCGCGTGCAAAAGGAAGCAGAAAAGCTGCTCGATGAGATTCAAAAAGGTCCTTTCAGTTCTTCATTGCTTTGCTGCGCGAAGTTTTTGCTGGGGTTGGGGTAGTTTGGCGCCTGGCGATTCCCGCCCCTTTGTAATGACGTCTGAGCATGGCTTTCAAAATCCCGCTTTGCTGAAGCGTCCATGACAGGCTTTAACGATTCGATAAAACTGCGCAGCGCGCTCACTTTCCAAATCGTCATTCGCCCGTTAGGTCGTAAATAGCAACCGTATGTCCCATGCGGTTGCCCCGCGGTTGCTCGTGTGCCACGGGCCGTATATCTCTTTTCAAAAGAGATGTACAGCTCTTTTTTATGCAATGCGCGTATTATCACCAATCTACACACTTTCTTCTCATCTCTTTTTGAGGGAGATCAGAACGCCGTTTTTTCTGTGTCATACTTCATTCTCAAACCTTCACGGAGTCTTTTGGTCTATCTCTTTTGAAAAGAGATTAGAGGCGTTTTTGAGATGATAGCATCTTGATCATCAATCTATTTTGTTTCATGAGGCGTTTGGATTGGTCGGCAGAGGGGAATGTCAAGCGGAAAAAATTTTTTTGAAAAAGATGCTGGACATCGCATTTGAAAAGAGATACACTGCACGATACAGGCGTGCCGTCACGCGTGCGTAGCGCGCGTGACGCCGCGGACAGTTCCATCCTCATCCTGCACTATGAAACTCCATCTCCCTACGGGTCTTCGCAAGGCGTTGTTGGCTTGCCTTGCTGCGTTAGCTGCGCACCGCCGCGTACCCCGAACCGTGAGCACGGGCACGGCCTTGCTGGGCGTCTTCACCATGCTGTGGAGTACGGCCTCTCGCACGGCGGCTCAGCAGGCGCAACAGTCTTTGCCGGGTGAAGAAGAGGTCCGTCTCGTGGACGACCAGGACGAGCCTTCCCTCACGCGCGCGGAGATGACGGGCGCGCCGCAGAGCGCGACACTTCCTCAGGAGCCTTCCGCTGCCAACGCGCTGGCTCCGCTTCCGACAGCTCCCCTCGCTTCGGATGCCAACGCTACGCCCCAACTCGCTGCCGCCCCCTCCGTTATCGCTTCCTCCGACAATCCATACGCCATCGCACCCATTACATATGGCAGCATGCTGATGAGTACGGGAAGGTCGGCTAGTCTCCTTTCGGGAGAAGAAGACCTAAGATGGCAAGGGACAGGTGCTCTAACTCTCGGCGATCAATCGGGGACGCCGGAGGACGGCTGGTCGGTGTCGAGCGAGAATCTCATCGGGCACGACGTGTACCTGGAGGGTACGCCAAGTGGGGATTCGACGATTACGGTGACCGTGAATGGCGGAGAAGACGGCATCTCGATGAAGAGTCTGACCGTGGGCAAGATGGAGAGCGATTCCGCCAGCTACACCTTCAGCGCCAACGAGAGCGAGCTACAGACCATCACGATTACGGACGCTCTGACCCTGAATGTGGGCGAAATAAGCCTTGGATCCGGGGTGACCATGACTGCGGGGAGTCTTGTTGTTTCAGGCACAACGACGCTGAATCTGGAACAGGATTCTTTACTCACGATTCAAAATGGAACAGTTTCATCGGGGCTGACGCTGGATGGAGCTGGAACATTGGTGGTAGAGGGTGAATCTACTAATATCTGTGCAGAGGTAAACAGTTCGACTGTTCCCAATGTCGAAGTGAGAGGTGGTACTTTGAAGTTAATTCGTGGCAGTGCAGTCACGATACAGAAGGTCGTGCTGGGTGGTGGTATCCTGACTTTTGCCCAGCCCGAAGGTAACAGGAACGCATGGAGTGACAAAATTAAAGCACTGGACTTGGTAGATAATACGAGCACGACTGTTAACGGTTCGTTTGATGATTCGTATGGTAAATATTTTGCTGTTGATGGAGCTGTAACCGGCTCTGGGACAATGATTTTTGTCCCGCATGGAGGAAGCGGTTTAGAATTTACAAGTAGTACAGATTTGAGAGAGTTTACCGGAACTCTTGACATAGACGCCACTCATAGCTCTCCAAATTATTGGTCATCCTATTTGAAGATCGATGCCGGAGCTTCGGTTGGGGAAGGCAACTCAAGAGAAGATGGCACGAGCGGTGGCGTCAGGGTGACCAAGGTTGAAAATGTAAACTTAGGGGAGGGTTCGTATCTCTGGGTTAAGGAGAAATTCTGTGTAAAGGCATATGAGAATAAAGGAATTCTAACCTTTGCGACTGGATCCACATTGGAGTTGAGTGGAATTAGTGATGCCGAGGCGGTAACCTTGGCGGGGAGTGGGGGCACGATCATTTTGGATAACAGCGGGCTGACGGTAAAAGCAAAGGCGACGGACGCCGGAGCCATGGGAGGGATTGAGTTTAAGGACGAGAATTCTTCCTTTACGCTGGAGGCGGGAGATTTGACTGTGGGGAATTTGAAAGGGGCAGGGACGGTGACGTTGAGCGGCGCGGGTGCCAAGCTGACGCTGGCGTACGGCGGAGACGATGAGGACGGAGGAACGTATGCGGGAACGATCAGCGCGGCAGAGCTGGCTTATGCCGGGACGGACAAGACGAAGAAGTTCACGCTGACGAAGGGCTTTACCGGCGCCAAGTTGACCCTGAGCGGCGGTATCTTGGTGTTGCAGGGATCAGTCGGTGCAGAGGGAGCGAATACGTGGGATATCAGCGGAGAAACGCAGCTGGATTTGAGCGCGGAAGGACTCAGTCTCTCCGGTGGAAGTATCGCGTTGACGGTCGATGTGAGGGAGGAGAACACGCTGGGAGCGCTCAAGCTGAGCGAGGGTATGTTTACAACTCTGAAGGGTTCGACTGGTGGTGTCGATAAAAAATTGACACTCAATCTGACGGGAGCAACGTCCGGGCATAAGTACAGGTTGATTGATACAACGGGGCTGGGAGACAGCGTTACGCAAGAGACTTTGCAGGAGTTCTTGAACAGCATCCTGACGGGCCATGATGATGGGTGGCGAGGAAGTGTGACCATTGATGGTAATGGCTACCTGACGGTGACGTTGGGGCACGCCTTGACGTGGGATGCAACCGACCAGAACGGGACATGGAAGACCTTTAGCGATGGCGAGACCGACAAGCCGTGGAATGACAGCAACCTCTCCGGGGTCGATAGTGGGTTCTATGAGGGAGACAGCGTGACGTTCAATGACAGCGGGGCCACAGCGCACAGCATCACGATAGATGGTACCGTTCAACCGCAGGACATGAAGGTGCAGACGGGGACGTGGACGTTCCAAGGCTCCGGTAGTGTCGTTTCCGAAGGAAGCTTGACCGTGTCGGGCGATGGCGCCAAGATGACCTGGTCGAGTTCCGGGAGTATGACATTCAGCGGCTTGCACCTGACGGACACTGCGAAACTGTATGTCTCGGGCAACGGCGCCAAGAATTTTGGGGGGAGTGCAACCAACCCGGGCATCCGTTTGGAGGCAGACACGGAGCTGGTGATTCAGAATGCCGCTGGTTGGGTCACAGGGGGTGCAAACTACGCGACGGGCGATGGAAGCATCGTGCTGGAAAATTTGACGATAGACAATGGCTCGACCGACAGCGGACTTCTGTGGGCTTTCATGGGGGCGGGAGAGGGATCAGCAGACGCAGCGCAGATTGGCGCGCTGGTGTTGCGAGGAGGTGAGGATGGGACCGGTACGGTGTTGACGATGTCCGGCGAGATGGGTTCCAACACCACCGGGCACGCGCTGGGCAACTTCAAGGACATCTACGTGAAAGAGGGCAGCACGCTGATCGTCTCCTCCGCAGCGTTGGGGGCAAAGCTCCACACGGGCAATGTGCTGCATGTGGCCGGAACCGGTGCAACGGGACAGGATGCAGCGCTGGTTTTGAATGATGGCAGTCTCGATTGGGATATCACGGCAGATGCCGACGCCACCATCAAGATAACGGTGGCCATGAACTATAGCAATCACACCTTCGACCTGGCCGGGAAAACGCTGACGTTGAACTTGACGAGGGCTGTCGGGTTGAGCGGCAACGGCAGTGTGACGGGGACAGGGACGTTGAAACTGATCGGGAATGGGGGAAGTTTCTCGGGCTCGGTTGCCTCGAACTTGGAGTATGCCGGGAGCAGGGAAGATAAATTCACGTACAATGGGCAATTTACAGGGGCATATCTGACCGTGACGAGTGGGGAATTGAAACTGAGCAGCGGCGCCACGTTCGGAGAGAGCACCACGGCGACAGTGAAACAAGGCGGTAAGTTGAACTTAGATGGGGGCTCCTACGTTGCGGCTGGTGGCTCCGATGGCGGGATGACTGTCGCTCTGGCTGGCGGCGAGCTGCACTTGAACCAAAATTCAGAAATCGGTGTCCTGTATGGAAGCGGAAAAGTAACCGCAGAACGTAACGGGATGAGTCTGACCCTATCGGGCGAGGCCGGGGTAGATCAAGTGTTTGCGGGGTCGGTGTGCCCGGGAGGCGTTATGACTGTAACAAATTTGACGGGTAGGATGTACTTGGGGGATGGTGCCAACCTTAGCTACAGCACGGTGAAAGTAACCGGAACGCTGGCGATGCAGGATTCGAGCGATGATGCAATCTCGGCAACGGTGGGAACGCTGCAGGTGGGGGGAGCATCAGGCAGCGTCCAGCTTGGGAATAACACCACCTTGACCGTCACGGAGAGTCTCGCTGACATAGCGGGGCAAGAAGGACATGGCTCCATCACCGGCAACGGGACGTTGAGGTTGACGACGACGGGGACGGATAAGGACTACAGCGGGAATGTGTCGGCGAATTTGGTGTATGAGGGGGCGGGGACGCAGACGCTGAGCGGGGAGGTGACGGGAAGCACGGTGACGGTGAACACCGCGAACGGAACCTTGAGCGTCGGGACGCTGGGGAACGGAAGCACGGCGGTGACGCTCACGGCGGGAACGCTGGAAGTGACGGACGGCGGGGACTTCACGCTGGCGCCGGGCTTGACCGGGACGCGGAAACTGACGGTGGGGAGCGGTGTGACGAGTTTGGCGGTGAGCGGGGTGGAAGATGATCCGACGGCTTCGCTGAGTGAGTTGGACTTGTCGGGGAAACTGTCGGTCAGTTCGTTGGCGTTGACTGTGGACACCCTGACGGGGCACGGCAACGGCGCGACGCTGACTCTGAGAACCGGAGGCAAGGTAACTGTGGTAAACGTGCTGAATGATACCACGGCAAGCGATGGTGAGGTCATCAAGTTTGAAGGCGGCAGTCTGACGCTCGCCACCGGCACCAACCGCATCTCGGGCGGGATTGAAGTGGGGGAGGGTGAGAGCGGCAGCACGATTGACCTCGGTGCAATGGCGGCGGGCAGTTCTCCGAACTTGATTACGACGTTGAGCGGCAGCGGCAAGCTGACGCTGCAGGCGACGGGTGCAGACAGCGATCTGATCGTCAGGTTCAGCGATGCTACGGGGGAGGACGTGAGCAAGAGCGTAACGCTGGACGTGGCGGAGCATGTGGTTTTGCAAGCGGGGCAGACAGGTCTCACGCTGGCGAGTGTGAGCGGCGCGGGCACGATCGGCGGCGAGAAAGCGGGTACGGGCGCCTTGACGATTACGGGCGCCAGCGCGGCCGACGCGGCTTTCGCCGGGTTGATTGCCACCAACGCGAACGTGCGGGTGAACAGCGGGAGCACGTGGACGTTGGGCGAAGGGGCGCAGATTCAGGGGACGTTGGGCTTGGAGGGCACGCTGCAAATCACCGGTAACGTGAAGCTTATGACTGTCGGCGCGTTGACGCTGGGAGCGAATGCGAGCCTGGCGAAGTTGGAAGGCGCCGAGACAGCGGTGTTGGATTTGACCGACATCAAGACGCCGGGCGCTGGCGTGATCAAGCTGAGTGCGGCGCTGACTGCGGACAACGGAATTTTCGGCTCGGGGCTGACGCTGAAGCTCACGAATGATCCGCTGACCTACAACTGGAAGTATCAGTTGTTTGATCTGAGCGAGGCGGGCGGCACGCTGTCGAATTACGATGCGTTGCAAACGGCCCTGCAGGCGGCTCTGGGGAGCGTCGATGGCCACATCGTTGGCCACGACACTTGGAGCTACAAGTTGGATGCAAACGGGCAGCTGTCCATCGAGGTGGCGAGCCGTGATCTGACCTGGGTCGGGACGGACGAAGGCTCGGGCACGTGGAACGGAAGCGCCCAGAGCTGGACGGCAGGCGACGCGTCCACCGCGTTCGGCGAGCTGGACAACGCCATCTTCAACCGAACCTCGGGGGGGACGGTGACCATCAGCGGAGCGGTCGTCGCGAGGGACGTGACGGTCTCGGACGGGGAATGGAGCTGGACGGTGGGCGACAACAGCTCGCTGACCGTGGAGGGAGCGTTCACGATTAGCGGGGGGAAGTTGACCCTGAGTTCGACCGGCACTGAGACGGATACCGCCGGCGCGTACACCGTGACGGGCGGCATCGATGTGCAGCAAAACGGTGAGTTGATCGTGGAGATATCCAAGGGGAAATGGGACTTTGGGGAAGGACATGGGGTGCACGGCGGCGGCACCCTGACTCTCGATCTGACGCAGGATGGCGTCAGTGACGCTGGAGTGACGGAAGCCACCACGTACGTCCTCGGGAGCATGCTCAACAAGATCCTTGGGACGAGCCTCGGCAGCTTGAATTTGCAGGCGAAGAGCGGCTTTGTGAATGTGAACCTGACGTCGTTGAGCTCGGATCGTCTGGTCGGCGTCACGAATTTGTGCGTGGGTGAGAATGTGAGCCTCGCGATTCAGGACACCGCGGGTGCGGGCAAACTGAACTCGGACATAAGCAACGCAACCCTGCACCTGACGGGGACAGGCACAAGTACGAGGGACGAGGGTGTTCGAGGCGCGCTGCATTTCGGCACGACGGCGGCCGTGGGTCGCAGCGTCGTGTTGGATGGCAATGCGACCATCACCGCGTTGGGCAGCGTCACGGGAACCATCTCGAGCTTGAGCGGCGGGAGCAACGCGCTCACTATCGGCACGGAGAATAACACAGGCACGGTGCAGGTGAATGGGCTGAGCGGCTCTATGTCGAGCATTACGGTGGCGAGCGGTGAGCTGATTCTGAACTTTGATGAGCCGGAAAGCGTAGCGACTGCAACCGGGGCGGTGAACATCGGCAGCAACACGCTGGAACTGAAAGATGGAACGACCGCGCGCACGTACACGTTCGGCGATTTGGACGGCAGCGGCGCCGTGACCCTGGGGACGAACGTGACGCTGGTGCTCACCAACGCAGAGAGTACGAGCCAGTTTACCGGAACCCTCAGCGCGGGAACGGTCAAGGTGACCGGCGGCAGTTGGACTTGGAAGAAGGCTGGAGCTGCGGGAGCAGCGGTGCAGGTGGGTGAGGGAGCTACGGTTTCCCTGCAGGGAACGGGGGAGAGGTCCTCCGAGCTGATGGCGATTCAGGAGAACGTGACATCGGCGGGCAGTCTGAGCCTGGAGAATGTGAGTTTTGCGGAGGAGCAGGGCGTGACCGTGACCGGCGGGACGAAGTTGGATCTGAGCGGCGTCATCACCATGGCCGACAGCACGGGCATCAAGGTGGATGAAGGCGCTACGAACGTGGCGGTGAACCTGTCTAACGTGACTCTCACCGGGCAGCTCATTGTGAGCGGAGCGAAGAGCGCGACGCTGAGCGGCACCATCACGATGGGCGGAGCTGTGAAGGACGGTCTTATCGACCGCATCGATTTGAGAGGGGTTAGCCCTGCAACGGCCGAGAATCAAACATTGACCGTGCAAGACAACACCGAGCTTTGGATTTCGGCGAGCGGTCGCATTGCGGAAAAAGGTTCGAACGATGTGGGCGCCTATTGGGCGCTGGGGCTGACGTATGAGCAGGTGGAATACATCAGCGGGTTGGACTCCTTTACCATCACCTTGACGAATTGGGATTACGCCCGAGCCGAGCAGTTGCACATCTCCTTCCTGAACACGGATGGTTGGTTTGAAGAGGGAACAGAGCGTGTGTTCTCGGAGAACCAACAGGAAGTGATCAACGCTTTCCTGAAGCACGTGGTGGTGCAGGGCGTGAGCATGATCAAACGACAGCTCACGATGGACGCGTATGGTCATCTGGAGTTGTCTGCTTCCGAGGCGCGTAACCTCGTCTGGGAGGGCGGGGCTGGGGAGAGCCTCACTTGGAATACGGAGGAGGGGAATACCGTGTGGAAGGCCTCCGAGGACAATAACGACAAAGTCCATTTCCATAGCGGTGGGGACTTTAACGACGATGCGACGCTGAGCAGCGTGGAGACCTCCACGGTCACCGTGACCGTGGCGAGTGGAATTGCCGCGGGCAATGTCACCTTCAAAGGAACGGGAATGACGGCCGGGACTCCGACAAACGAGACGGACTGGGCGAACTGGACGATGGATCTGCAGGGGAGCTTTTCAGTGGAGAACACGTTGACACTGGAGGATTCGGTTGCCGTGCAGGTGGAGAAGGCTTCGGACGCGGGTCAGGAAGGCGTGACCGTAGAGCTGAACGGCATCACGATGGGATCGGGGTCGGTCCTGTATTTCCGTGCAGGTGGGAATGCGGTGTCCTCCATCTCCTTTGGAGGCACGCCATCAAATATCACGGGATCGAATGGCGAACGCGCAAGGGTTCAGCTGGATGCGGAGAGCATCGGATGGAAAAATGAGCTGACCATCAGGGGTGCGGTGGACGTAACCATGGTGGCGGGGACAAGTGGCATCAGTGGCGCATTGGGTGATGCGAGCGTGGACTTGCTCGACGGCGCCACCCTGACCATTGACGGCGAGGGAGACAAGGCGCTCGGTAGTGTGCATGTGGATGCAAAATCTTCCATCGTCATCAAGAATCTGTCAGGGTGGGGAACGGACGCCGGAACCAGCGTGGTGACAGGTCAGGGCACGATGATCTGGGAAAATCTGGTCAATGCCGGGGGGGAGAAAGATAGCCACATCGTGCAGGCTCTGCTGGGGACGACGGAGAACCAGCTTGCGTGCCTGGAGCTGAGAAGCACCTCGCTGACTGTGGCGCAGGATGAAAGCCAAGGCGGCAACGTGGCGAACGTGACGAGCGTGCAAAAGCTTGTCCTGACGGAGGGTTCCGAGCTGCACGTGTACAACAGTTTGACCAGCGGTAGGACCGGTCAGGAAGCGCACACCATCGAGGTGAACAATGCGGCGGACAGGAGCGGCAGCATACCGGTGGCCATCAGCTGGCGCAGTGGGGAAAAGCCGTCGACTTCGGACATTGAGCTGAACTGGAACATCAAGCTGCTGCAGGACGCGATCGTGAAGGGCAATGTGAACAGCAGCGGCACGGGCAGGAACCTGTACAGCGGACAGCTCGCGCTGGGGACGCACACCCTGACGGTGGAGGGCTCGCTGGAGTTCACCGGCAAGTTCGGCGTGACGACGGATTCGAACTCCGGTTCCATCAAGGTGGCGGATGGCGGGACGCTCACCATATCCAGCACCAATGATGCCTTGAGAGCGATCAGCATCGACCTCAACGGCACGGAGGGTGGCACGGGCGGCTCCCTGCATATCGAGACCTCGAGGAGCGCCGGCTACACCCTGGCGCAGTTGAACGGCACGAGCGCAACGAGCGAGGTGACGGGCGGCAAGCTGACCGTGAACGGCGGCAGCTACAGCGGCGGGATGGATTTGAAAGGATTGACCCTGGGGAGTTCGAATTTCACCTACGGCGGCACGGGGGATGTCGACACGCTGACCATGGGTGAGTACGATCTGAGCCTGAACGGCACGCTCACCGTGAGAGGGACGAGCGGCGGCACGTCCACTGCGAGCGAGGCACTCAGCGGTGCGTCGGAGGCTGAAATCACGGGCAGCGGCAAGCTCGTGGTGGAGGCGGCGAGCGGCACGTTTGACGGCACGGTGAGTGTGGCGATGGAGTACAACGCTTCGGGTGACGGAACGGGCTTCACGGTGCACCAGTTTACGGGCAGCGCGCTGACGGTGAGCGCCGGCAGCCTGACCCTTCAGGGTGCCTTGACGGACACGACCACGCAGGTGACCCTCAGCGGCGGAACCTTGACGGCGCACGGGACGATTTCCAGCCTCACCGCCGGGACGGAAGAGGATGGCGCTTACACCGCGGGCGGCACGCTGGCGATTGACGGCAAAACCACCCTGTCGGCGATGACGGGCAAGCTGACCTCCCTGCAACTGGGCGGGAATCTCTCGCTGGGGGCGGGCGCCTTTGACTTCGATCAGATCGACGTGACGGCGGATAACCTCCAACTGGACATCTCGCTCTCGTACGCCGGGGATGCGCAGAACGGCACAACGATTGCTCTGGGCAGCAAGGGCGTCACCGGCGGGCACACGCTGACGCTCATGATTGACAGCACGGATTTTGATGCTCTGAGAACTAAGGCGGGAGAGGGGACAAGAGCGGAGTACGATCTCTTCATCTTCACGGGCGTGGAGGAAGTAGATTGGAACGGCAAGATTGAGCTGACCCTGGGCGACGGGGTGACGCTGGATGATCGCTGGAGTCTCACCCTGAGCAACGACGGCAAGCTCGTTTATGCCAAAGATACCGGAGCCCTGACCCTGTATGGCGACAAGGATGATACGGCCAACCAGTCGTTCGCGTGGAATACGTCGAACGAAATTTGGAGCCTCGGCAACGGGGGAATGACGCACTTCCAGGAGGGCGATGCCGTCGTGTTTGTCGATACGGATGGTGGAAAGAATACGGTGACGGTGGTGGATAGTGGCATGACGGCGAAGAGCATGGAGGTGCAGAGCGGTGATTGGACGTTCACCGGCGGGAGTGTGACCGTGACCGGCAAGGCGGATATACAAGGCAGTAGTAGGCTCACGCTGGGCAATGCGGCGAGCTTGCAGGCGGCCACCCTCGGCGGCCAAGGCAGCATCACCGGCACATCTACTACGGGCGGATCGACCAGTCTCGTTTCTGTCTCGGCTTTCGATAACTTCACCGGTTCCATCTCCAGCGCCAACTTGACTGTGACGGGGGACGCCGGCGACTTTGGCGGCAGCTTCTCCGGCGGCGATCTCTTGGTGAGTAAGGACGCTTCGATGACCATCACCAGCACGGACAAGACCGTGACGGCGACCAGCACGACTCTCGGCGGCGCGCTGACGGTGTCCACAGCGGCTGGGGAAAACGCACGGGTGAATCTCGGCAAGCTGACCATCACCACCGACGGGGACAAGAGCGGCTCCCTGACGGTGGATGCAGACGGCGCGGTGGTGCTGAGCAGCCTTTCAGGTGATGCCGGTACCATCGGCGGCGCAGGGGAGATTACCTTGACCGGGAGCACGGACAGCACTTTCGGCGGCACACTGGGAGATACGAGTGGTAACTTGAACTTCACGGTGGATCTGTCCAAGACGGGCGAGACCTCCCACAGCCTGACCCTCACCGGAACGGTGTCAGCTGGCAGCGGTACGATCACCGTGAACAGCGGCGTGCTGAACCTCGACGCGTCCGAGGAGAGCAGCAGCAATGATGTCACGCTGCAGACACTCACCCTCGGTGATGGAACCAAGGGAACCACGGTGCACGTGTACACCGGCGGCACGAAGAACATCGGTCACATCAAGCTAGGAGCAGGCAGCGAGTTGGTGATTCACGCCGGTGCGACAACCGGAACCTGGACCGGCTATGCCGACGGCGGGGGGAGCATTGTGCTGAGCGGACTGGGTAAGTATGAGAACGGAAATGGCGCATCGGGAATTCTCAACGGCTTGATTTCAAGTGAGACTGAAGTTACCGAGGGCAACACGATCGAGAACCTCTACTTGCGGAGTGAAGGAAAAACGCATACCCAGCTCAAGTTGCAAGGCTCGATGGTAAGTGCAGATGGTGGTAATTACTCTTACCATCTCAAGCATGTGAAAAACATCTGGGTGGAGGAATACAACACCCTGTACATTGGCGGTGGTGGTAAGGGAGCCGAAACTTGGAACGCGCTGGGCGGCGATCTGGGCGACACGACGCATACGCTGCACTTGGCGGGTTATGGATCAGCCACACAAGATCAGGATCCAAATACCGATCACAATGTGGCTGCTCTGGTGCTGGCAAACAGTCATTCAACGGAGTGGAATATCACGTTGGAAGCTGATGCCTCGATCAGTGTGAGAAATGGGTATACTTACACCCTGAACGGTTCATTGAACGCTCAGCAGGGGAATACGCTCAAGCGGATTGATGCGGGTACGCTGGTATTCGGAACCGATTTCACGACGGAGGCTGGTAGCTACGGCGTCATTGACATGACAGCTGGCACGCTGGAGCTGTCGTACAATGCGGATGAGGCTTTGGCGAGCTACGGCATCAAGCTGGCGAACGGGGCCACGCTGAAGCTGACGGATGATGGCAGCAGTGATCAGGATGGGGTGTACCAGGTGGAGTATCTGGACAACAGTGAAACAGCCGGCGGAACCATCAACGGCACGGGCACGCTGGAAATTAAGGCGGGCGCCGGTGTCGAGAAGACCTCCTCGGCGAGCGTGGTGGGAGCGGGCGTGAAGGTAGTCATGAGCGGCACGGGGAATCAGACCCTGAGTGGTACCTTTGCCGGGGCCGGGGTGGAAGTGAGCGATGGAACCCTCACGCTGAGCGGCGATACTATCACCATCGGCGCATCGGGGAACAGCGGCGAAAATCTGACGGTGACGGGCGGTACACTGAATCTGGGCGGAACGACCGGAACCACGGTGACCGTGAATGGTGCGGCGAACGTCGGGGAGCAAGGCAGCCTGACGGCGAATCAGGCGCTGACCATCACCGGCGTGTTGACTTTGGGCGGCAACGGCAGCATCGACATGAACAGCCACGCCTTGACGGTAGGCGGCTTGTCGGATGGCGCCGATGGAGACGTCGGCAGCAGCGCCGGCAGTTTCAGCGAGTTGCAGAATCTGACCATCAATGGCGCGGGCGGCTCGTACAGCGGTGCGCTGGATCTCGCCAACCTGACGATGAACCATGAGGGAGGAAATCAGACCCTCAGCGGCGGCGTGACGAGCGGGACGACCACGGTGTCGGCAGGTACGTTGACGCTCAGCGGCGGCAATTCCAATAGCTTGGGCGCCCTCACCGTGAACGGCGCGTTGACATTGGAGGACTCGACAGGAGCGACGGCGAGCACGTTGAGCGGCAGCGGCTCCATCGGCGGCACGGGGGATTTCACCCTGGAGGGGGACGCGGACAGCAGCTTCGCCGGCACGCTCGGCACAGGTACAGACGACACGCTGAACCTCGTGATCGGCTCATCAGACCCCGACGCCGGTCAGCCCAGTTTGACGCTCACCGGGGCTGTTGGACGGACGAGCAGCAATGCGGGTGTGGGCAGCATCTCCCTGAGCAGCGGCGTCTTGAACCTTGGCGCGTCCGGAAGCGACCCGGCCAGCTCCAACAGCGTCTCCTTGCAGACCCTCACCCTCGGTGACAACACTACGGTGAATATGTACACTTCCGGCACGAAGAACATCGGGCATATCGCGCTGGGCGGTGGCAGTGAGTTGGTGATTCACGGCGCGGCGGCTGCCGCAGGGACTAGCTGGACTGGCGCTAATTGCTACGCCAGCGGCGATGGCAGCATCCGGCTGAAAGGCATTGGTCTGCACGAAAACAAAACAAACACGACCGGCAAGGGCATCCTGTGGTATCTTCTTGCTTCGAGCGAGCAAGATGACAATGCCAACATGATTGGAAACCTCTACTTGTCGAGCGATGGAGAGACGCATACTCAGCTCTGGCTGGATGGCGAGATGGTAAGTGGCTCGTCTCATCGTCTTGGGAATGTGCAGAACATCTGGGTCGAGGACGGCAACACCTTGTATATTGGCAGCAATGCTCTAGGCGCAAAGAAGGCGAAAGGGCAGACCCTGCACTTGGCGGGGAGCGGATCAACTGCTCCGGAGGGAACTGCAAGCGCGAACAATGACAAGTATGTGGCCGCCCTGGTGCTGGCGCACTCTGGCGAGACGGACTGGAACATCGCGTTGGACGTGCCCGATGAGCGCGGCACCGCTCAAGATGCTACAATCAGCGTGCGGAGCGGGTATACCTTCACCCTGAACGGCTCCCTGAACGCCAATGGACGCACTTTGACCCTGGATGATCCTGACGGCGCTGGCACGCTGGTGTTCGGAGAGAACTTCACCACGACGGGAGAGGGAGGTGGCGTCATCCAAGTCAAGAGAACCAATCTGCGGCTGAATTACACCGCCGAGAACGCGCTGGCGAACTACGGCATTGCGCTGAATGGGGGAGGCGAAGGGCAAGGCGCCTTGCAGCTGCAGAGCGGGAATGAGGCGAAGACTTACCAAGTGAGCTACCTGAGCGGCACGGAAACGGGCAGCATCTCGAAGAACGGCGCTCAGCAGAATGTGACGCTCGATCTTCTGACGAGCGACACGCAGAGTTCCACGGCGAGCGTGGGCGCGGGCGTGAGCCTGACGATGTCCGGCTCCGGCACGCAGACGCTGAGCGGCGCTTTCGCAGGCCAGGACATCACGGTGACGAACGGTGCATTGGTCCTGGGTGCGCAGGCTGAGGGCAAGAATGTGCAGGCCGGGGGCAACGTGTCCATCGCGAACGGCACGCTGACCCTGGTGAATGCGACCAACAGCATCACGGGCACGCTGAGCGGCGCCGGCACGCTGCAACTGACCTTCGGCGGAGAGGAGGGCAGCACGGCCTCGCTGAGCGTGGGCGCCTTGAACGGGGGTGTGCAGCTGAAAAAGGCGAGCGGAACCGCCGGGCAGGCGATTGGCAACGGAGACAAGCTGAACCTCACCATTACAACGGGGGCAGCTGATGCAAACAATGCCACCTACACCGGCGGCGCGTTGACGCTGAACAGCCTGACCATGTCCGGCTCCGGCGTGCAGAAGTTCACCAATGCGGTGACGGCGGCGGCGACGAACGTATCGTCCGGCTCCCTGACTCTGGAGGGGGTGAACAACGAACTCGGCGCATTGACGGTGGCGGGCGCTCTGACCCTGGATGGCGCGACGAGTGCGACCGGCCTGAGCGGCAGCGCCGCCGACGCTACGATCGGCGGCTCCGGCATGCTGACCCTGACGACTGATTCGGGCAGCTTCGCCGGGAGCATCAGCGCAGGGTTGACCTATGTGGGCGGATCGGGTGAGTACGTCCTGGGTGGGACTTTCTCCGGGGGCGCCCTCGCGGTGACGAGCGGCAATCTGACCTTGGCGAAACTGAAAGCGGGCAGCGCGGATGCAGCGTCGGGGGCGGTTACGGTCAACGGGAAGCTCACGGTGAAGAGCTTTGAGGGGACGAGCGGGCACGGGTTGACGAGCCTGGCCATCGGGGACAGCGGCGAGCTGGTGGTGCAGGGCGACGGGGAGGCGCCCGCCGGGTTTGCCATCGCGACTGAGGGCTTCAGCTACGGATCCGGCGCTAAGCTGACCATTGCCGACGGCTCCAAGTTCACGCTCGGCGCCAACGCGCCCACGGCATCGGGCGATGACGCCTCGCTCACGATCAAGCTGACGGGCGCGTGGGATTTCAACTCGTGGAGCGCTTTTGAGGGAGGCAGCGTGAAGTACTACGACCTCTTCACCTGGACGAGCAAAGACCAGACGATCGACATCAGCAAGATTACGGTCGATGCATCGGCGGTGCAGGTGCAGTTGGGCAACTCGGGGGAGGATGCGTCCCGCTATCAGGTGGAGCTGAACGCGCAGGGACAGCTCGTCATCGTGGACACCAAGGGGGCGCTGTACTTCCTGGGGGCGGACTCTTCCCTGGTGTGGGAGGCCAACACGGGTGGGTCTACGGGGACGGATCAAGAGGTCTGGCACTACACACCGGATGGCGGCGATGAAGCTGTGGAGTATCAGACGGGGCACGATGTCGTGCTGGCCGGGCAGTACATCGCGCAACCGATCGCCGTGACTCTCGCCGGACCTGTGCAGGCGAACAGCGTGACGATCCGGGGCAAGGCGAGCTACGCCTTCGGCGGTGACAATGCGGATGACACAACCGGTGGGCAGGGAGCGGATTCCCTCACCATCAGCGGCACGCTGAGCGCGGAGGATACGTACACGGGCACGCTGACATTTAAGGCGACGGCGACGGTGGGGGGCAATGTGACGCTGAACGGCGCGACGCTGGATGTGGAGGACGGCGGCGCCCTCACCCTGAACGGGACGACCAATGCGGTGGAGAACCTGACCATGAACGGCGGCAGCCTGACGCTTGGCTCGGACGCCACCCTGACGGCGCAGCAAGGCCTGACCGGCAGCGGGGGTACGATTAGCGGCGCGGGTGTCCTGACCCTCACCGTCAGCAGAAGCGAGGAGACATCGGGGGTCGGCAGCGCGGGGGCTCAAGCCGGGGCGACCTTGTCGAGCAAGGACTTGACGCTCATCAAGACGGGCAATGGGACGCAGGCGTTCTCATCGGAATCGGAGATGATGCTCAAGACGGTGCAGGTGACGGACGGCGTGCTGAGTTTCGCCGGGGATTTGCGCCTCGTGGAAAGGTCGGGGACGGAGCCGAGTACCGTCAACGAGATTGTCGTCCAGGGAGGAAGCTTGACCGTGACGGGCTCGCTGTACGGCGCGAGCGACGTGGCGACTCAGAATTACTACTTCAATAAGACTCACGCCGGGAAGCTGGTGGTGGGCGGTACGGCCTCGACCGGCAAGGTGGAGATCGGCGCCGCGGACGCTGCGAAGAAGGGTGCCTTGTTGCAGGTGTACAGCCTCACCATGGAGAACAGCGGGTCCTCGGTCACGGTGCACGGCAATCTCTCGCTGGGCTATGATGAGAGCGCTGCGGACCCCGATGTCACTTCCACCATTCATAATGGCACGCTGACCGTGGACGGCAGGATGCTGAACCTGGAGACGCTGCAGGTGATGGGCGGAACCGTGAGCATCGCCGGGGATTACAGCGGCGATGACGACAGTCTGAATGGCGGCGGGAGCATCGAGCTGAGCGGGGGCGCCACGATGACAGTGGGCGGTGCGCTCAACGTGTATGATGACCCGGATGGCAGCGTGCACGGCCAAATCAAGGTGACGGGCGGCGCCACGCTGACCGCCACGGGCGGAATCCACGGCAACGAGGCCAGTGGCCAGCTGAAGTACTTCGGTGTCGCGCACGCCGGGGAATTGATCGTTGGCGATGATAGTTCGACGGGCACGCTGATTGTGGGTAGCGAGAGCGCTCAGGAAAAAGACGCCCTGCTGCAGGTGCGGACGATCACGTTGAAGGGCACGAGCAGCACGATCAAGGTGTACGGCAACGTGTCCTTCGGGTGGAAGGATGGCACGAGTTCTTCGGTGGAGGGCGGCACGCTCACCGTGACCGGGAACATGGTGAATGAAAAGGAATTCACCGTGAGCAACGGCGGCACGGTGACGGTGGACGGCAGCTACAGCGGCAGCGCAGAGACGACCTCTTCTCTGGCGGTCGGCGGTGACATCACGCTGGAGAGCGGCGGGCAGATGACCGTGAAGGGCGGGATGAACGCTGCCACCGTCACGGTAAGCAACTTGCTAAGCGACACGTTGACTGGGACTTCCAGCGTCTTGACCCTGGGCGAGACGGGGCAAACGATTAACAACACCATCAACGAGTTGAACGTGCACTCGCAAGGCAAGGTGAATCTTGAGGGCGACTCGGAGCTGACGGTGTCCATTCTTACCGGCGGCGGCAGTGTCGCTGGAACCGGCACGCTGGAACTGACCGGCAGGAACGGTCAATTTTTGGGCTCCATCAGCAGCATCCTGGTGTACAATGCTTCGGAGGATACAGGGGAGGAATCGGAGACGGCCGCCTACACCGTGAAGACGTACGACGGCAGCGCCTTGACCGTCACCAACGGGAAGCTGACCATCCAGGATGCTCTCGCGGCGAAGGAGGGCGGAACCGCGCCGAGCGTCACAGTGAACGGCACGCTGGAGGCGAAGGGAAGCGTCAGCAGCGTCACATTGGGCGATTCCGGCACGCTGACGCTGACCGGCGATTTGACATCGGCGGCTCTGACCGGTGGCGGCAGCATGGGCAGCATCACGGGGAGTGATTACACCTTCAAGCTGACGACGGTGGCATCGGGGACTTACAGCGGGGGCATCGGGTCGAAGTTTGAGTTTGCCGGTACGGCGTACAGCCTGACCGGGCAATTCTCCGGCAGCGCGTTGACGGTTGCTTCCGGAAATCTGACGCTGGGGACGGGTTTCAGCGTTGACACAGCCGCGAACCCGACGATCAGTGTGGCCAGCGGCGCTACGCTGACCCTCAACTGCGCCGCGACTGGCGGAGAAAACGGAGCATTCAGCGAGACGCACTTGACCGACAAAGTGGTGGGCGTGGATGGAACCTTGGTCATTGCCAGCTCCTCAACAAATGCCGATGATGTTCCCACTTACGTCGTGGGAGGATTAGGCGCTGCGAGCGAAGAAGGTAATGCCGGCGCTCAAGTAACTATGAGCGCGCAAGGGCGTAAAGGTAAGCTGATTATTGATTACAGTGGAAGCGACGAGATAGCCTTTGCAGGCAAATTCCAGAATGCAGGCAATGGTGGCCGAGTTGAGCTCGTGAAACGTGGCACGGGTACGCAGGTTCTTTCCAACGATCATATTGACACCGAATCCATCACGGTGGAGAATGGCACGCTGAAGTTTAAGGCTGCGACAGAAAACGCCAATACGACAACAACATGGAGCAGCTTTACGGTCGAAAAGAATGGCACGGCTGATTTTGACTGCAACTGGTCTTCCTCTGGTTCCTCGCTTACCGTCAATGGTGGCAAGGTGACAGTGAGTAACGGTCACAGCATCAGTGTGGGAAATGACCTCGCCATGACCGGTGGGACGATGACAGTGGGTGCCGGAAGCACTGTCAGTGTGGGGAATGAACTCATCATGAACGGCGGGACGATGAAAGGCGCCGGCGAGGACGCCGCGACGTACGTCCTCAAGCTGAAGCAAGCGGCGACCGTTAATGCCAGCAACCTGAGTCCTACTGTTAGCGAAAAGGCCGTAGAATTGACCGGTGGGGCGGAACTGACGGTCGGAAGCATCGGGAATGTAAGCGGCGATGGTCATCGAGACGCTATCTTGGTGGGAAATGACGCAGGCTCCGGCAAGTTCACCGTCAACAACCAGGGCAGTGGCGCGTTGAAAGTCTCCGCTCTCATTCTGAGGAACTCGCAAAGCGTTGTCAACTTCACCGGAAGCATCAACGTGTGGCAAGGGTATACCGTAGGGGGGGAGACCTACGCGCTGCTGGTGGATGCGGGGCAGATGACGGTGAGTGGGGACATCGCTTGGAGCCATAGCGACTTGCCAAGCACGCCTTTCAGTGTGAGAAACGATGGCAGGCTGACGATGGGCAGCGTGAACGTTGGCGGACGATTCGACGTGGACAACGGTACTGTGACGCTTTCAGAGGCAAGAGCCGAGAAGTCTGATGCCATCACGACGCTGTATCTGGCAAACAATGCAACGGTATCGATTGGAGGGAACCACACTTTGACCGTGACCGCGCTGGAGGAGGACACGGACTCCACCGGCACGATCTCCGGCAACGGCGCCTTGAAGTTGACAATGGCGACGGGCAGCTTCGGTGGAACCATCAGCAGCAAGCTCGTGTACCACGGCGAGATCAGCGGGACGTACGAGCTGACCAAGGGCTACCAGGGAAGCGACCTCACCGTCGAGAGAGGGACGCTGAAACTCGGCGCGGCCTACGGCATGAGCGGATCGGCCGGCAAGCTGACGCTCCAAGGCGCCTTGCAGGTGGCCGGCGGGGACTACCTCGCTTTGCAGACCGGGAGTGCGAACGGTACTCTCGACATTTCGGGAGCCAGCAGCGCGGTGACCCTGAGTTCCATTGCGAGTAACGTCACGCTTTCCAAGGTCAACCTGGGGAGCCAGACCCTCGTCTTGTCGGCAGGGGCGGGCACGCTGGGGGCGAGCGCCTTGAAGTTCGGCTCGGACAGCGTCCTGCAGCTGACCCTGAGCGGCAGTAGCACCACGGGCTACACCGGCGCCAGCCTCAACCTGGGCGCGCTCAGTCCCACCAGTGAGGGTTCTTCCAAGCTGACCCTGAAACTGACGACAGGGGCGGACGACTCCGATCTGGCCACCTGGTTCAAGGCAAGCGAGGATCACGCACTGGACTTGTTCGCCGAGGACAGCACGATCAAATCCTTGAACCAGATTGACATCACCGGCATTGATTTTAAGGCGGGTGAGTACGAGTGGAAGTTGAATGAAGGAAACCAACTCTACCTCAGGAATTTGACGGCCCTTCCGCTCAGGTGGGCCAGCACGGATGGCGGCTGGACGCAGGGTGAGGATGACATGGATTGGAAGGTGAGCGAAGACGATGTGAACTCACCGTTCTACGCGGGCCGCGATGTGGTGTTCGGCAGTGAATCAGAGCAGAAGACGGTTTCGCTGAGCGGGACGACCGCCAGCTTCACCGTGCAGAACATGACGGTGCAGACGGACGGCTACAGCTTTGCGGCAACGCGGGCGGATGGCGACAGCACCGTGGAGACGCTGACGGTGACGGGCGCGCTGACCTTGCAGAAGCAGGAGGACGAGGAGAACTTCACCACGACCTTCCAACTGGACACAACCGTGGGCAGTCTGGCGGGCGATGGCGGGCTGAAGGTGGATGGCGCGACGTTCACGGTGCAGACGGCGATCCCGTCGGACGCGCAGGGCGCGTACACCGGCTCGGTGACGCTGAACAACGGCGCGACCCTGAGTTTGACGGGCGTCAACAGCCTTACCGGCGGGCTGACGCTGGACGGTTCCGCCGAGAACCACGTGACCCTGGCCAAGAAGGCCGGGGAGGACGAGCAGAACGCGAGCCTGACGGGCGCCCTGAGCGGCTCCGGCAGTGCGGAGCTGACGGGCGGCACATTCCACCTGAGCGGCGCCGCCGGCGTGCTGAACTTGAAGGAAGCAACCGATGCGTTGGAAGTGACGGGCGCACTGCAGCTGAACGGGGTGAAGGGAAGCGGCACGCTGAGCAGCCAGTCGGGCGTGGACGGCGCCGTGCTCACCATCGTCAGCAGCAGTGCTGATGGTGAGAGTTATGGCGGCACGGTGAGCGGCTTGAAGCTCGTGCTGGGCGCAGCCGGGGGTGAGTTAAAGAAGGCCACCCAGACCTTTGCGGGCAGCAGCGTGAGCTTGGCGAGCGCCGTGGTCAACAGCGGCAGCAAGCTCATCCTGTCCGGCACGGGCAGCAACAGCCTCGCCAACTTGAGCGGGGATGGCGCCTTGCAGCTGAATGCGAATGCGACCCTGACCGGCAGCGGCAACGCGATCGGCGAGCTCGCTTTCGGGGGGTCGGGCACGCCCACCCTCACGCTGAGCGTCGACGGGGGTGATCTGACGGTGAAGAAGCTCACGGGCACGGGCGCCATCGCCGGATCGGGAACGCTGGAGCTCACGTACGCCAACGCCGCCGCCGGCAGGTGGGGAGGCGCCATTTCAAGCTCGTTGGTCTACACCGGCGATACCACGAATGGCAACAACGGGGGCTACACCCTGGAAGGCGCTTTCACGGGCGCGTCCCTGACGGTGCACGGCGGCTCGCTGACCCTCTCCAACAACAATGTCTCGATCACGACCGTGGCGGTGGACAACGGAAGCTCCTTGACGGTTGACGGTGAATTGCATGTCACTGGGACCCTGACGGTGAGTGGCACGGTGGAGGTCGGTCAGATTCTGAAGGGCGGAAATGCCTACACGGGCGCCGTCACTGTGAATGAAGGCGGTGAGCTGAAGGTGGGTACAAAGGCCACGGATCAGGGCAAGAAGGGCGGTAGCGTTTCCAAGAATGACGCCTGGCTGGGATCGCTCGCCATTTCGGGCGGCACGGTGGATATCACCGGCAGCTTGTGCGTGAATGAACAGACCAATCATGCCATCACGATTTCGAACGGCGGGTCCCTCACGATCGGCGGTGTGATAGCCCATTCAAATAGCTACAACGACAGCATCGGCAGCGTCACCCTGAGCGGGACGCAGGGGAAGGAGAGTTCGCTTACGCTGGAGGATGTGAGTGACAGTGATCTGGGAGATGGAGAAGACTGGGTCAGCCACATGAAGACCCTGAATCTGGGCGAACACGGAAAGGTGTCCGTTGGGGCTCACCAGAACATCACCGTGGACAGCCTGAACGGCGTAGCGGGTGGGGAGCCGGACAGCGCGACGACTTACGGCAGTATCACGGGCGGGGGCTCCCTGACGCTTGGAAACGGCACGAGCAACTTCGGCGGCAGCATCGGCACGGGTGAGGGGAGTGGAATGTCGCTGACTGTTAGCGGCGGCACGCACAGCTTCAGCGGTGAGGTGAGGTTGAAAGAGTTGACGCTGGCCGGCGGTGCGTTCAAGACTTCCGGCACGGCGACGGTGCAAACGCTCACCGGCGGGAGCGGCACGCTCGAAGTGAACGACGGGAAGCTGACCATCTCCACGGTGGGTGCAAGTACCGGCATCGGCGGCCTGACCCTGAGCAGCGGCGAGCTGGACTTGGGCGCCACGAGCTCCACGGAGGACCTGACCATCAACGGCACACTGACCCTGAGCGGTAGCGCCACGCTGACGCTTCACCAGGAAAGCGCGAATGACAACTGGACCGGCTTGAAGTTGGGTGCATCGGGAGCGGTTGATTTCAGCTCAGGCGCCACGCTGACGCTGCAGTTGGATGCAACGAAGGCCGCCGACATCATCCACAAGCTCGGCTCGGGCAAGCTGACCCTGATTGATGTGTCGAGTGTGACTAATATCGGCGATACGGATTGGTACAAGCAGGTGGAAATCGTGTGGTACGGCGACGATGCCGACGATGCTCTGCTCGAGAAGTACAGCTTCTTTGTGGATGAGCAGGGCCACTTGGCCTGGACGCGCGTTGCCGCCGCTGTGCTCACCTGGGACGACAATTCAAACACGGGCGACGGCCAGCAGGCTACGGATCACGATGGCAGCCTGACCTGGGATGAGATGGGCACCTCCAACCAGGAATGGGGCGAGGGCGTGACCCCGGAGCAGTGGACCGGATTTATCAGCGGCGCGAGTGTGGCTTTCGCCGCAGACGCAAGCGGAAGCCCGTACACTATCTCCGTTGTTAATTCCGGCGTGACGGCGGGGGCAATGACTGTGCAGGTGGGAGACGGCGCCGAACCGATCTCGGGCGCCGCGCAGTACAATTTCGGTGGCGAAGGCAGCATCACGGTGTCCAGCTTGGCGATTAAAGACAACGCCACGGCGCAGTTCTCCAACACCGTCACGGTGGACGGTGCGCTGACCGGCAGCGGCACGCTGAGTGTGGCGGGGGGCGGCAACGTGACCCTGACGAATGCGAAGAAGGATCTGACCGACAATTTCTTCACCGGGACGCTGAACTTTGCGGGAACCAAGGTGGGCGAGGTGACTTCCTATGGCACGCTCACCTTGGGCGCGGACGCCAACGCGGGCATCCTGACGGGAGAATACGGCAAGGTGACGACGAGCGGGACGAGCGTAACCCTCACCCTGACGAGTGGCGAGGGAACGGCGAGCAACATGACCCTCGGCGAGACGAATCACGCGGTGAACCTGACCATCGAAAGCGGCGCCAATCAAACCTTCGGCGGCATGTCCTCGGTGAGCGGCACGTTGACCGGGAGCGTGAGCTTGCAGAGTGCGGCCAGTCTGACGGTGGGAACCCTCGCCGGCAGCGGGTCCATCACCGGCGCGGCTGATACAGCGGGCGGCACGACCAGTCTCGTTTCCGTCTCGGCCTTCAATGGCTTCACCGGCTCCATCTCCAACGCGAACTTGACCTTTACCGGCGCGAGCGGCAGCTACGGCGGCGGATTCTCCGGCGGCGATCTCCTGATAACGACCGGCGCTTTGACGATCACCACGGCAGCGGATGAGACCGACGCCGCGCAGGTGAAGATTGGCAAGCTGACCATGCAGAACAGTGGCAGCCTGACGGTGGCTGAAGGCGGCGTGGTGGAGCTGAGCCAATTTGAAGGATGCAGCACGACTTCCTCCATCGGCGGTGCAGGGAAGATCACCCTGACCGGGAGCGCGGACAGCAGCTTCGGCGGCACGCTGGGAGATAGTGCGAGCGGCGCGTTGGATTTCACGGTGAATTTGTCCAAGACGGGCGAGACCTCTCACAGCCTGACCCTCACCGGGACGGTCGGTCAGGCGAACAGCACGACGACGGGTACGATCACCGTGGAGAACGGCGTCCTGAACCTCGGCGACGCTACGACCAAAGGCTCCAACGCCGTCACGCTGAAAGAACTCACCCTCAACGGTGGCGCCACGGTGAACGTGTACACCGCCGGCACGAAGAACATCGGGCATATCAACCTGGACGCGGACAGCGAGCTGGTGATTCACGGCGCGGCGGCAGCCGGACTGAGCGCGAATGATTGGGCTACTACCGGCTACACCAGCGGCAAAGGTACGGTTAAGCTGCTCGGACTGCAGGGGAATGACGGCAGCGCCTACGACAACGGCATGGGAGGTGACGATCGGGTATTCTGGGACTTGCTTTCGGACACGGTGGATGCAGATCACACCATTGCCAAGGTCGTTCTTGGAACTGACGCAGACGGCAAGGCATCGTATGTGCTTTTCAGTGGAGGAATGACTGCTAACAATACCCGCCGCATGAACAATGTGGCGCAACTGTGGGTGGAAGACGGCAGCTCTGTCACTGTCGGTCCCAACTGCGCAGACGTCTTTGAACAACAGGCGGTTGGGGGGAGCAATGCCCTGCATTTGAAGGGGGACGGAAAGGATCAGGCAGGCGCATTGGTTCTGGAGCACGACTGGAGAAACGTCGAGGCCAAAATCGGATGGGATGTTGTGGCTGAGGCTGCAACGACCATCGCCGTGAATGGGGGCGAGAATGGGAACAGGGTAGGTCATTTTACGGGCAAGCTGGATGCTCAGGGCTTTACCATCACCAAGAAGGGAACCGGCACGATGGCGTTGGACGGGACCTTCGCGACAACCGGAGACAAGGGCGGCGCGTTGGATGTGGCGGAAGGCATCTTGAAGCTGAATTACACAGTGCAGGGGGCTTTGGCGAACTACGACATCACACTGGGCAACAGCGTCCAGTTGGTCTTGGGTGGCGCAGCGTATGAGGTGAAGGGCCTGGCTGACGAGGGGGGCGTGACCACGGCCGGGTCGATTACAGGCACGGGCACGCTGGAAATTAAGGTGGGCGCCAGTGTTCAGAAGACCTCCGCGGCGAGCGTGAGCGGCGTGAAATTGGTCATGAGCGGTTCGGGGAGTCAGACCCTGAGCGGCGACTTTGCCGGGACCGGGGTGGAAGTGAAGGGCGCTGGAACCCTCACGCTGGACGGCAGCAGCATCACCATCGGAGCGGGAGGTAGCTCGGAGACGAATTTGACGGTTTCCAACGGCACGCTGAATCTGCATAGCGCTGCGGCGATGACCGTGAACGGCGCGGCGAGCGTGACGGGCGGCGTTTTGGATGTGGACCAGGATTTGACCATCACCGGCGTGTTGACATTGGACGGCGGCAGCATGGACATGAGCAACCACGCCTTGACGGTGGGCGGTTTGACGAATGGCGCCACCGTCGGAACCCTCAACGCCTTGGGAGACTTGACCATCAACGGCACGGGCGGCTCATACAGCGGCGTGCTGAGTCTCACCAATCTGACGATGAACGGGACGGGGTCACAGACCCTGAGCGGCAACGTGACGGCGGGAGCTGTGTCCGTGACGGGCGGCGCCCTGGTTCTCTCCGGCAGCAACGCCATCACCAACGCGATCGCCGTGAACACCGGTACGCTGACCCTGGACGGCGCGACCTCGGCAGGCTGGTTGGAAGGTACGGGAGGTACGCTGAACGGGACCAACGCCCTGACCCTGAGCGGTGCGTCTGACGGGAACAAGCAATTCAGTGGAAGCCTGAACAGTCTGGCCGGGATTGTGTTGAATGCGAGCAGTGGCGATTGGACGCAGACCTTCGCCGGTACGACCAACAACGTGGGCACGGTGCAGATTGACAAGGGCACGATGGCGTTCACCACGGCTCTGACGGCGACGTCCGATGTGACCGTGGGCAACGGCGAACCCAGCGAGGGTGCGGCGGACAGCACGCTGAATCTTTCGGCGGACAGCTCCATCACCGGCAGCCTGACGGTGGCCAGCGACGGCGCGGTGAGCATCGGCAGTAACAAGACCCTGACGGTGCACGGGCTGAGCGGCTCGGGCAGCATTTCCGGCGGCGCTCTCAAGCTGGAAGGTGAGACTGTTTCCGGCAGCTACACCGGCAGCATCAGCAGCAACTTTGAGCTCGACGCAACAAACGGCAGCTTCGACCTGCAGGGCGCGGTGAGCGGCAACGTGACGGTGACGAACGGCGCGCTGAAACTGAGCGGGGAGAGCCACGACCTGAGCAGTCATACGGTCACGCTGACGGGCGGTTCGCTGGAACTGGCGAGCGCAACCACGCTGGGCGCGTTGACTGCGGGAACCGGGGCGGACCACTCGACGGCGGCAGGCGAGCTCATCGTGAGCGCGGCCGTGACGGCCGGGCAGGCCTGGACGGGTTCGCTGAGCAAGCTGACGCTGAACAACGGCGGGTCCCTGCAACTGACGGCGGACACGTACAAGATCGGGACGATTGCGGCGGGCAGCGCGGTGACCGACGGCGCCTCGACCTACACGCTCAAGCTCACCCGATTGGCCGATGGTAATTCCGGCACCAAGATTGTGCTCGGTACGGAAGGTCTGAGCGGCTTTGATGGGACTCGCAAGCTCACGCTGGATGTCACAAGCGTTGATTTGAAAGCCTGGCAGAGCCTGATGGAGAGTAACCCGCAGGGCTGGTGGGTGTTCGACGTTACTCAGTGGACCAGGCATGAGGGGAGCTGGATGGACGCCGTCAGCATCAACGCGACCTTCCTGGATGATTACAACAAGCTTGTGCTCACCTCGGACGGCTATCTCGTGCTGCACAATTTGGTGGATGAAAACGTCTTTGTGTGGGATGGCAAGAATAACAGTGACAACTGGGACACTGCAACGACCACGAAGAATTGGAAGATCAACGGGGGCAAGGACGAGGATGTCGCCTTTGCGACGGGCGCGAAGGTGCTGTTCGGCAATGATGCCGAGGCGAAGACCGTGGACTTCAAGGACGCACTCGTTGCTTCCGAGATGACGGTGTCGGTCAACTACATCTTCCAGGACAGCGAGGGAGGCGGCGCCTTGACGGTGACGGACAAACTGGAGGTGGGGGAGAATGCTTCCGCGACCTTCCGGGATGAGGTGACGCTGCGGGGCAATATCACCGGCAACGGTTCCATCGTGGTGGGCGCCGGGGCGACTGTGACCATCGACACCACCCACGAGGGCGAGGAGACGGATGCTCACCCGCTCGAGAACGGAGGCTTCCAGGGGACGGTGGAGTTGGATGGAGCCGACGGCAAGCTGGCGGTCAAGGGCGATGCCTCCGGCTGGGGGGCGAATCTCCGGGTCGGCACGAACGGCGGCAGCATTTCGCTGTCAGGTGCCGGCGACAAGCTCGGCATGAGGCTCACGGACAACAACGCCGCATCCGGTACGCTGACGGTGACGGCAGGCAGCGGGCAGCTCACGCTGAGCGGCGGAGATAACGATGTGACGCTGGCGGTGGAGGGTAACCTGACGTTCGATAACCTGTCGATCGGGCAACTTTCCTCGACGACTGAGACCGGCACGGTGTCCGGCGATCAGTTGACCATCACCGGTACGGGCACGGGCGCCGGCAGTTACGGCGGCGCGCTCTCGGTGAGCAAGCTGGTCATTGATACCGGTGCGCAGCAGACCCTTTCGGAGACGGCATACAGCGGAACGGACTTCGAGGTAAGCGGTACGCTGACGCTTTCCGCGTCCGAGGCGGTGAGCATGAAGAGCCTGACCGGCAACGGAAGCCTGTCGAAGGGTACGGATAGCGACGGAATCAGCCTGAGCTTCAGCAATGAATATGTCGCTACTGAAACGGCTGGCAAGACCCTGATGAAGACCTTCAACGGCAATCTGTCGAATGTCGGCAGCATCGCCGTGACGGCCGGCGCGCAGGGCTTCTCGCAGACCTTCAACGGCGCCTTGACGGTGGGCACCTCGGCCACGCTCGTGATGGACGGGGCGGTGACGAGCAGTCAGGTCAATGTGCAAGCGAACGGTACGCTCGTTCTGAATGGCACGGGCAGCAGCATCTCCGGCTTGACGATGGCGGACAGCAGCACGCTGACCATCGGCGCGGCTGCAAACAACGCGGCCAGTCTCACCCTCACTGATGCGGCTCTCACCGGCGGCACAATCAACGGCGCTGGCACGTTGAAGCTTGCCGGAAACGGCAGCATCGCCAGCGCCATCACCGGCAGCCTGACAATCACCTCCACCGGCACGCAGACCCTCACCGGCAGCGTGACGGCAGGAAGCTTCACGGTCGAATCCGGCTCGCTGAGCATCGGGACGTTCACAGACAACCGTGCCAGTGCCAATACCTTCACCTGCAGCGAACTGACGATTAAAGGCAGCGCAGAGATGACCATCTACACGGGCGCCGCAAAGAATTTCAATGATACGACCAGAGATGGCTACAGCGTCAACATTGAGGGGAACGGCAAGCTCACTTTCTATGGCGCAGGAGCGGTGAGTTATGTGGGCAGTAGAAACTTCCCATTCGTTCACGGTGACGGCGAACTGGTGCTGAAGGATACTGGCACTTGTATCAATGAGAAAAATACCGGCGTTTTGATATGGTTCCTCAAGGAGATTGGTGCATCAAACTTTGTCAATGGAGATGCGACAGGTGTGACTCCAGCTCTCGCGAACTTGCGACTTTCCGGGGATTCAACCCTTGTCGTGAAAGAAGCGTCATATTATTCCGGCAGACTGGCCAATGTCGGAAATATATGGGTGGATGGAGGTAGCACTTTCATGGTATGGAATGACGATGACTTGGGCAAGACTGCGAATCATCGCAGCAACACTTTGCATCTTTCTGGGAATGGTTCCAGAGTTCAGCCAAGTGGTTGGGCTTTTGGCGGCAATGATGGAGTTGGTGATGCTTTCCTTAAAATGGAAGGCGCGCTGTACGCATGGGTTTTCTCGAGTCGTACCGTTGCTTGGAACATTACTGCTGAGGAGGATACTTCCATTGTTGTAACCCAGAAGGATCCGCGCAAGTTCAATAATGGCAATAATACCATAAGAGAGCTGAAGCTGACCGGTACTCTGGACGGCAACAGGCACACGATCACCAAGCGAGCCGGAGATACGTTGACGCTGGAAGGAACCTTCACCACGGCTTCGGAAAGCAAGGGACGCCTTGATATCGAGGGCGGCACCATCAAGCTGAATTACACTGATGCTGATGCTCTGGCGAACTACGCCATCAGTTTCTCGGCAGACAGCACAGGCGTGGAGGGCTACTATGCCAACACGTCTCAGCGCGTGCTGGATGTCACCGCCACGGCGACGGAGGGTTACACGGTGAAGTACCTGGAGGGAACGGAAGGTTTGACGGCGTCCATTCAGGGTGCGGAGGACTCCAAGCTCATCATCGATTTTGATGGGAAGGCATTTGATGCAGAGGGGGATGAGGAGATGGAGGGCGGAGCTACGGTGAACGCGAATGTGACCGGCGGCGCCTTGTCCCTCGAGAAGCGAGGCGGCGGCAAGCAGACGATTACGGGCAGTTTTGAGGGCAAGGATGTGACGGTGACCGGCGGCGCCTTGGAGCTGGCGAGCAGCGGGTCAGATGCGGCGACGCAGGTGGGCGGCAACGTCACGGTGTCTGCCACGGCAGGCACGGCGGCACTCGCCTTGAGCGATGCGGGGGCGAAGACTGTGACCGGAACGCTGAGCATCGGGGCGAATGGCAGCCTGACCACGAGCGGTGGGGCCGTGACCTTGAGCGGTGCGCTTACCGTGGCTGGCGGCATGGCGAAGCTGGGCGGCGCAAGCGTGAAGCTCAACAGCGGCGCGAGCGTGTCCGACAGCGGCACACTGACGCTCAAGAGCGCATCGACCACGTTGGGCAAGGGACAGAAACTCAGCGCGAGCGAAAACGGGAGCAGCATTGTGCTGGACTTCGGAGCAACATCGTGGAACAGCAATGAACAGGGGAACATCAACGTTGAGCTGGCCGGCGGCGCTCTGGACATGAGCAAGCTCACCGGAGACGCTGCCAACGGTCAGGAAATCCACATCAACAAGTTGAGCGGAACCGGCGGCAGCGTTCAGTGGAACGGCTCGCTCGATGCGGGCAGGAAGCAGACCGTGCACATCGGCGAGTTGACCATGGAGAGCGGCGCCCTCGACCTGGGAACGGTTGGGACCGGGCAGGAGCTGCACCTGGAGAACTTGGTGAACGTGAATGGGGCGTTGAAGGCGAGTGAAACGAGCGAAGGAAAGGTGTACCTGAGCACGGTTAAGCAAGCGGCGGGAACCAGCGGGTCCATTGAGATGACCTCCGGGGCGCTGCACGTGCACAGCCACGGGAACACCGACGGCTTCCACAAGATGGGCGAGGGTTCCTTCTGGGTGAAGAGCCGGTTGGCAGTGGACGACGGCAACCTGTACATGAACTACGACGGTACGCTCACTTGGGGCGCGAGTGGCATCGATGGCAGCTCGACGGCGCTGACGAGCGATCAGATAACGTTGGCCGAACATGTGACGCTGCGGTACACGAAGGAGGAGAAGCTGCTGCTGTTGAACGCCTCGCTGTTTGAGGCTTTTGGGGATGGCAACAACATACTCAACATCAACTTGAAAGAGACGGACCCCTCTCGTTTGTCGGACGGCTTCAACCTCGGCATTGTGCTTGACAAAGGTACGATCGATGGTTACGGGGATGATCTTGAATCGAACCTTGACGCGGAACTGAAGAAGTTTGAGCAGTGGATTGATGTGGACGGCATCACATTCGAACCCGGCAGCAGTTTTGACCTGGAGTGGAAGCAGCAGACGGACGGCAGCTACAGTCTCTTCCTCGCGCTGCAAGGCGAGTACGGAATAGCCGGAGCCCCGTGGGATACGGCTTGGGGCGATGGCATGGTCGGCGCGCCAACAGAAGACGAGATCGTGGAGAAGGTGTGGGACGGTGCAGGAGATCCGTTTAATGCAGAGACAGATGGCGCGGCTTCATCGACGGTGCACTTCCAGGACCATGCGTTGGAGCTTGGCACGGAGGGAAGCGGTTACATCGAAGGCAACCACACGATCATTCGCCTCGCCAAGGGCGCGGTTGCGCAAGACGCCGACACCGTGTCCACCGTGGTGGGCGGCTTGATTCTGAACGATGACGCGGACAAGAAGAGCCTGTACTACGACAGCTACATCGAGTTCAAGGTGGCGGATGGCGAAGAACAAAACCACCTGCACATGCTGGTGGGCGGGTCGAGCTGCTTGTCGACGTCAGGAGAAGCAGGCGGAGCGTACGCGAGCTTTGAGGGCGTGAGCCACATCCAGATGGACGGCGGCGTGGTGGACTACATCGTGGGCGGCAACCATGTGAACAACAGCACCTTCACTTTCAAGGGCGACAGCTACATCACCGTGTTTGACGGGGAGGTTCTGGGCGGCATCGTGGGCGGCAGCACGCTGACGAAGGGAACGAATGATGACACGCTGTACGCTTTCAACGGCAACTCGCACATCTTCATCTACTCGGCGTTGGGCAACGGAGGCGAGACGCCGGCCATTTCGGACGGCTCGGGAACAGGCGAGGCCTTCACCGCCGTGGTGGGCGGCAACGCCTGGATTGACTTCGGCACGACTGAGGGGCAGGATAAGATGAATCCGAAGTTCTTCGGCGACACCCACATCGCCATCGATCTGGTAGGCGCTGCTTACGAGGGTGAGAAAACGGAGGAGACTCAACACGAATTCGGTGATGACCGCGGCACGGGAGTCTTCGAGAAGAGCATCGTGGGCGGCAACTACACGGCTGCCAAGGGCGACCAAGCGGGAGGAGCGCAACAACGCAACACCTCTTTCGAGGGCAACACGTCCATCGTCATCAACGCCACGAACGCGGAATTCTCAGGTGACGGCTATGATGTGAAGAACCTGACGAGCGGGCACGTCTTCACGAAGGGCATTGCGGGCGCGAGCCGACGCGAGAGTGCGGGCGGCGGGACAAACACGTTCACGGGCGATACGTCCATCGACATCACGGGCGGCATGTTCCAGGAGACCATCGCGGGCGGCATGTGGTTCGGCGAGACGGCTAGCGGCGACCGCACGGTGAACTTCACGGGCAATACCGAGGTGACGCTGCACAGCGGACAGTTCTGGAGAGCGGTGGGCGGCAGCTACACGCTGGGCGGCGGCGCCACGTCCACGCAGACCACGATAGGCAGCGCCAGCCTCACGATTGAGGGAGGCGTCTTTGACTCCGCATTCGGCAGCGAGGGAACGGGGCAGATGGACATCGGCATCGTGGCGGGCGGCGACTTCTACCGCAACGACGGCGGCGACAGCAATGTGCGCACGGGTGGTACGAAGGTGACCATCACGGGCGGCACGTTCAACGACATCCACATCGTGGGCGGCGACTACGCGAACTTCACCGTCAAGGAGGATGTGGAGGGCAAGGCGCCGAGCGCGAGCATCAGCGGGACGGCGAAGCTGACTATCGGCGAGAAGGGCGCCGAGAATGACGGCATTTCCATCAAAGGCGTGCTGGTGGGCGGCAGCTACCTGACGGACGAGGGCACGGGCGGAAGCCTGAGCGTGGGCGGCGTGGAGCTGACCATCTACGGCGGCACGATTGCCAGGGAAACGAGCGATGCCCACGCGCACAACGAGTTGGCCGTGGTAGGCGGCAGCATGCTGATTGACAACGGCGCGACCAGCGGAGGTCACCGTCTGCTCATCGGCAGCTACGACAGTGGTACGGACAAGTTCACAGGCGGTGAGACGAACCTGACCATTGCGGGCGGCGAGATCAACGGCTCGGTGGTGGGCGGCAGCTACAACGGCAACCACAAGCGCGGCGCCGATGAAGCCGGGGACCATGACAACGTGCTGGCGTCCGGCGACATCATCGTGAACCTGACCGGAGGAACGATCACCGGCAACGTGTACGGCGGTCACTACAGCGAGGTGGAGGATCACTCGGACGTCCTCGTGCTGGGCGAGATCACGATCAACGTGACGGGCAGCACGGTTCGCGGGAACATCGTGGGCGGCAGCTACCGCGCCACGAACTCCGGCTTGTTCGGCGACGGCACGGAGAACAAGTGGGGCGTGCAGGACAAGGACACCATTACCATCAACCTGAACTCCGGCAGCGTGAGCGGGGATGTGTACGGCGCGGGCTGGCACAACGCCACCGAACCGGGTGAGAACACGAACAAGCTGAGTTCCGTCACGCAGGAGGTGACCGTCAACCTGAGCTCCGAGTTCAGGTTGGAGGACAACAAGGCCGGCGGCGAGCATCATTTGAGCGGCGGCTACTACAAGGGTTGCAGCGATGAGGATCACGATGTTTCCTCCGTGAATCATGCCGCGCTCAACTTCACCTCCGGCGGTGAGTACGACAACCTGGCCAAGGTGACCCTGCAGGACTTCGATGAGATTGTGCTGGGATCGGTGGGTGAGGACGGAGCGGCTCGCAACGCCACGGTTGAGGTGGCCGGGTTCATGCTCACGCAGGATGCGGAGGGCGTGGAGATCACTTACCAGGACTACGATGCGACGGCGGGCGCGGTGGAGACGACCGTGTCTGCGCTGCGCGTGTACGGACTCGCGGAGGCGGAAAGCGGCGACGCCCGATTCACCGTGCGCGGCAACTTGGATATGACGGATGCCGGCACCCACGCGCTGGATGTGCGACACACCGACATGCAGGTGCAGGGCGATGTGCTGGGTCTGGATACGCTGGTGCTGCACGACGGACGCTTGCAGCTCTCCGGCGAGCTGACGATGGTGGGCGATTTGCACATTGAGCTGGAGCATAACTTCGGCGGCGACTACGGCAAGGACGCGAGCAACGCGTTCCTGACGGCGGAGGGAGGCGTCGACATGAGCGGCTTCTCGGCTGACGACAGGGTGAAGCTGACGGTGCACGGGCTGTACGAGGGGGGCGAGGTGCACGAGGGGCTGTACTACCTGGTGAGCGGCTTCTCGGATGCCGGTTTCGTGGACCTCTTCGACGACAGCTTCCTGGAGAATCTGGAGAAGGAGATCAATGAGGAGCTCTATCCGGGCGCAGTATGGGAAGGCAAGGGCGAGGGCTATTACCTGAGCCTGCAGGAGCGCGAGAACAGCTTGGTGCTGAGCGTGCGCTTCAGCAGCCCGAACGAGTGGTTCTGGGAGGGCGAGACAAAGCCGGGCGAAAGCAGCGAGGGCACCGACCCGGGGGTCTGGAAAGGCGACACGAACGACAACTGGAGCAAGGAAGACCAACAGGGGGTCGAGGGAGGCGAGGCAAAGCCGAATGACGCCCCGCTGGTGCATTTCACCGAGGGCGCGAGCAACGCAAACGACGGCAAGGTGGATATTGAGGGCACGGTGACCCCGGGCGGCGTCTGGGTGCAGGGCGGCGACTACACCTTCACGGAGAAGGACGGCATCGGCGGCAGCATCACGCTCGACAAGGACAACGTCAAACCGGATGACGACCTGAATGGGATCGGAGGCAAGATTGTGGTCGGCGGCGCGGATTCGGACGCCTCGCTGGATATGCAGCTGGGCACCACGAGCGAGGGTGTGCCGGAGGTGGAGATGCGCGAGCGCGGCGAGCTGACGCTGAGCCACGAGGAGGCCATCGGGGAGGACACGACGGTGACCTTCAGCGGCGGCAAACTGACCCTCGCCGAGCACAACACCAATTATGAAACCGGCGATGGCGATCTGCTCTACAGCAAGGATTTCAGCGAGAACATTCAGCTGGCGGAGGGCAAGAAGCTGGTGATCCAGGTGGGCAAGACTTACGCGCAGTTCATCGAGGGGCTGTCGCAGAATCCGAACCCCGCGGCGAACGACGAGATCGATGAGGAGGTGAACGAGCCGCTCTACACGGCGCCGGACAAACTGTTGACTCTGGGCAGCACGGACGCCGTGTTCCAGGAGAAAGGCGGCATGTACCAGGCTGTCTCGGCGCTCGGCGTGGAGAAGGACGGACGCTTCAAGCTCACCATGGCGTGGAGGGAGACGAATGACACGGCGACGTGGAACGGCTCCATCCTGGTGAAGGAGGGCGAGCTCGCCTACAACGTGGGCGGCTCCGAAGGAGGGAAGTACACGCTGAGCAATGACATCACGGTGGTGCAGGGGGCGACCTTCAGCATTTCCGCCACGGCGGGCGAGGTGACCGTGCGCGATCTCACGAGCGAGGCGCGTACGCCGCTTGAGGGTGAGCTGGAGGAAGCCTTGAAGGCGAGACTGGGCGCGGACGATGTGTCGCGCGTGTCGGTGGGCGCTGTGGACGACAAGGCGACATACAGGTTTGCCGGGTCCACGGAGAATTTCAACGGGTTGATTCGTCTGGTGGGCGATAGTCAGACGGCAGTGGCCTATGCCAAGGATGCGGCTGCCCTCGGCGGCGCAGCGGTCGGTGAGGAGGCGCACGTGGGCTGGGAGCTGCAAGGGCGCGCCATCGTGTTTGAAAAACCGGAGGGCGAAGATGCTCCGACCAATTCGACCGAGGTGCGTTTGACCGGCATCGATGTGACCGGCACGAACCTCATCGGCGGGTACGAGATGACGGATGCCGCGACGAATCCGAATGCGCACATTACGCTGACGGGAACGCTCACGGGTGGCGGCGTGCTGGCGAATGCCCGGGGCGAAGATGCGAGCAACACCGCGCTCCATCACACCTACACGGGTGATATGCGCCAGTTTACTGGCACGATCGTGGCGGGTCTGGCGCAGGTTCCGGCGAGCGCTGCCTCGGATTCGAGCTGGACGCTGACGGTGACGGGCGGCGCAACTGAGCTGAAGTTCGGCATCGGCGGCACGGGTACGGTGGAGCTGAATGGCGGAGACAAAGACGTCACGCTGAGCGGCGTGGTGGGCGGCTACGGCGATGCCGTGAGTCTGGAGAACGCGGGCAGCGGCGACATTGTCCTGTCCGGCGCGAACACCACGAGCGGCGCGCTGATTACGGGCGACGGTACGGAAGGCGCGGCCACCGGCGGCTTTGTGCTGAACGGCGAGGGCGCGATTTGGAGCGGCACGAAGCTGGAGGGCAACGGCTTCTTCACGCTCAAAGAGGGTGCGCTGACCAACGGCGGCAGCTTCACGAAGGGTGAAAACGCCCACATCGTGGTGGATGCCACGGGTGTGGTGGACGTGAAGGGCATGAAAGCGGATGCACTGCTCGGCGACATCGCCGTGGACGGCTCGCAGGGCGGGCAGCTCACGGGCGTGAACGGCGATATCACGACGAACAACCGCAAGGTGACGCTGACTTTCGGCGCTGACAACTACGGGACAAAAGACGAACGCGGCAAGGCTCTCATTGAGTCGCAGGACGGCAATTTGACAGTGACGAAAGAGTCTTACAAGGATGACGATCCCAACTTCAAGGTCACGGGCGATCTTGAAATCAACATAGACGGGCAAACCCTGAAGGACTTGCTGCAGAGGCACTCGGAGAGCGAGGTGAACAGCTACCTGAACGTCTTGGACGGCGGCGACCTGGTCCTGGAGAAGGGATTGGATTGGACGAACTACCTGTCCGGCTACGGCGAGATTCTGAAGGCGGCCGGCCTGAGGATCACCGGGCAGGACAGCGGCGACCTGATTTTGTCGGGCTTCTCGCAGGATGTGTACCTGGTGGTGAACCCGGACGCTGAGGACCAGTACGGCGCACGCGAGACCGATATCCTGGTGGGCGAGAACAGCGAGGACTTGGAGAATTCCAAGGCCGTGGTGGTGGATGAAGGAACGGCGTTGAACGTTGAGTTCCAAGCTAATGTGAAACAGGACGTGACCTTGCACAACCTGGTGGGTCTGGAGGACTCCACGCTGAACGTCACGAAGGACGACTCCGTGGGCGATGTGGAGGTGACCCTCCAGAACTCCCTGGTCAGTGACCCGGACCTGAACGGCACGGGCTGGAACAAGGGACAGGTGGAAGATGGCGAGGGGCACACGGTGCATGGCAAGGACGCGGACGAAGAGGTGGACGGCTTCAACGTGCGCGGATTGGACACCACCTTTGAAGGAACAGTGAAGGGCTCCGAGGGCGTGAACTTCAACAAGGCCGGGGCCGGTCAGTTGACGCTCGGCAGTGCGGCGACCGGCAACGGCGGCCTGAATGCGAAGGGCGACTTGACGCTCTCCGACGGCGGCGTCACGTTGCAGGGCAATGCGTCAGGAGGCAACACCGTGGGAGGACTCGTGTTCGCCTACGGCGGCGGAGGAGACACGGCCGCTGAGGAGGGTGGCGACCCAAGCAGGGACAACACCGGGCTGACACTCAGCAACGGTGCGGACATCACCGTGCACGACATCCGCGAGGAGGGTGACGCGGGCAGAACCGGCGGCGACGTCACGCTCGGCAAGGACAGCGTGTTCACCTTCGACAACTCGGCGAAGACGGGCCCTGAACCCGGCGAGCAGGCTGGCACGACGCTGAGCGACACGACCTTCAAGGCCGGGAAGGATGCGGAGGGCAATGCGGCGGGCGGCGAGCTTGTCGTCCAAGGAAAGACGGAGAATAAGGGGGAGAATGGCAAAGGAAACGGCACGTACAGCGGGTCGAGTCTCACCCTGGACAGCGCCAACGCCGGATTGGATGGCGTGGACATGCAGGTGAAGGACGGCGGTGAGGTGACCCTCTCCGGCGGCGCGGTGGCGAAGGACAGCGACATCACCCTCTCCGGCAGCAGGACGACCCGGACTGAGGTGAAGGATGAGGATGGAAATGTGACGACTCCGGCGGTGAGCGAAGGCAGCAAGCTGACGGTTTCCGGCGAGGGCTCGTCCATTACGGGCGATGGCGACATCGCGGTGAAGTCGGGCGGCGAGCTGACGTTGAAGGAGGGGGGCAGCATCGGCGGCTGGACCGATAAGCTTGACGAAAACGGCGAGCCTGTGGTGGACGAGAACGGCGACACAGTCCGCGAGAAGACGCACACCGGCGATGTGACGCTGGATGGCAAAGGCAGCAAGCTGACCATCGAGGACGGAGCTGATGGCGCGGTGGCTGATGGCGCTTTGGCGACGGATGGACGGGTGAATGTGAAGGACGGCGCCGAGCTCGACCTGAACGGCAGCACGGGCAACTCCATCGGCGCCCTTTCCGGCAACGGCACGCTCTCCGGCAATGCGTCCTCGGATCTCACGATTACCGGCTCCGGCGGCACATTCTCCGGCACGTTGACGAGCGACGATACGACCGGTGAACAGCCGGGCACGGGCGGCAAGCTGGTTGTGGATGAGGGCGGGAGTCTGACATTGGATAATGTGAAGACGGAGGCTCAGTGGAACCTGGGCATTGAGGACGGCGGTTACCTGGGATTGAATGCCGACAAGAAGGGAATGACCTTCGGCGACATCGACATGGCGGCGGGTAGCACGCTGGGCCTCGGTGATGTGAAGCAGGGCATCGGCGGCACGCTGAAAGTCGAGAGAGACGGCAGTGGCAAGAAAGCGAAGCTCACGGTGGATATCGGCGACGGCTCCGGAGACATTGCGCTCGGCAATAACCTGAACATTCAGGGCGCTGACGGAACGGCCCTGGATGTCGACAATGTCGGCGAGTACCTCGACACCGGCTTCACCGGACTGGGAGCCGAACACTACGATGGCACGTTGAAGCAGGATGAAAACGGGCATTGGATTGTCGGTCTCTCCCGCAGCATGGACAACAAGTTCCTGCACCCGGGACAGCACAAGAATGTGCAGGCGGGCGGGCGCCTGGCCTGGGATTTGACGGACCCGTACACGGCGGCCGGCAAGTACGTGCGCGGCAGCGGGGCCAACGGCGATCTCGCGAAGCTTGCCGAATCGCTCTCGCAGGGCGTGGACCCGGAAAACATCAACCCGTGGCTGTACATCCTCGGCCTGGCCAACCCAACGCTGGATATGGATCGGACGCTGGCGGCGATGGTCGGCAGCTCGGTGGCTACGCTCGGCTCCGCCACCATGCAGGATGTGAAGCGTCAGTTGGAGAGCATCCGCAACCGCTCTACCATGTTGGGCGAGGCTGATGTGAATGCCGACCCGGGCTCGTACAGACTGCACACTTGGGTGAATGCCGAGAGCGGCTACCACAAGGTGGACGCCGATAGTTGGGCGCCCGGCTACACCCTGCAGGGCTGGGGCGGAACGCTGGGCGGTTGCGCTGAGCTCAGTGCGCGCACGAGCGTGGGACTCGCCCTCACGGCCATGTACAACGACTTGAAGACCGACTCGGCGGATTCGGGCCGGGGCGACATCGACGTTACCTACCTCAGCGGCTACGTTCGCACGCAGAGCGGCGCCTGGAGCCACACCTTCCTCGCCACGGTCGGTTCCTCCGAAATTTCGCTGGATCGCACCGTGCCCTACGGTCAGGGTTCCAGCTACAAGACGCATGGCGAGACGGACGGCTTCTCCGCCGGTCTCATGTACGAGGTCGCCTACGCACGCGTGCTCAATGAGCAGGGAACGGTGGCGCTTCAGCCGGTATTCAACGTGCAGTTCCGCCACTCTCAGATCGATGGCTACGATGAAACGGGCAGCGATGCCGGGCTGCATGTGGATGAGGTGAAGGCCGATGTGGTCACCTTTGGCCTGGGTGCGCGCTTGCAGTCCGTCCTCCACGAGAATGTCTTTGGTCGGGCTTCCGTGTTTGAGGCGCGTCTATTCGCCAAAGCGGATGCCGGCGACGGCGTTGGCAAGGCCAACAACTCTCTGCTGCACGGTGGACTCACCCAGGAGGTCGAGAGCGCGAGCGTCGGCAAGCTTGGCCTCGAAGTCGGAGCCGGTTTGACCCTGCCTGTCGGAAGCCGGGGCGGCACCCTCTTCCTCGATGGTTCCGCCGAGTTCCGCTCTCGTTACACCAACCTCAACGCAAGCGCCGGTTACAGAATCAGCTTCTGACGACGCGTGATTCTCAAATCATCAATCGTGAACGGCAACTGCATTTTCTAATGCGTTTGCCCCGGTAGAACGGGCTTGCTCGTGCGCGGAGAATGTGGTAAAATAAAGCCGCGCCCGGTCGGGAAGCGGAAATTGTTTCTACCCACTAAAACGACATGAACGATCTAACAAAGCCTTTCAAGCGATTGCCGGTAGCTCTCATTGGCACGGGGTCTTATGTGCCCGAGCACAGGTTGACCAATTCGGATCTGGAAAAAATGGTGGACACCTCCAACGAGTGGATTGTGGAGAGAACAGGCATACGGGAACGCCGCATAGCGGCTCCGGATGAAAAACCCAGCGACATGGCCACCCATGCGGCACGCAAGGCCATGGAAGCAGCCGGCGTGAATGCGGAGGAGATCGATCTTATCATTGTGGGCACGGTGACGCCGGACACCTTTACGCCCTCCACGGCGTGCTATGTGCAAGCCAATTTGGGAGCGGTGAATGCGGCGGCTTTTGACATATCGGCAGCCTGCTCGAGCTTTTTGTACGCGCTCAAGACGGCCGTGCAGTTTGTCGGGTGCGGCCAGGCTCATACGGCGCTCATCATTTCATCCGAGAAGCTCAGCCACATCGTCAATTGGGAGGACCGGACCACCTGTGTGCTGTTTGGGGATGGGGCGGGTGCAGCTGTGCTGCGCACCGGCACGGGCGAGCCGGGGGACAGCGCCATTTTGGCGTCGGACATTGGATCAGACGGTACGCTGACGGACTTGTTGATGGTGCCGGGAGGCGGCTCGGCCATACCCACGACGGAGGAAAATATTCACGAGAAGCTCTACACGCTGGCGATGCGTGGCAATGAGGTGTTCCGCCACGCCGTCGCGCACATGAAGGATTCAGCACTCTCGCTGATTCGCCGCACGGGGATCAAACCTGAGGATATTTCCTTGGTGATTCCTCACCAGGCCAACCTGCGTATCATCAACGCAGTGACACAGCGGTTGGGAATCCCCCCGGAGCGCGTCTTTGTGAACTTGCAGAAATACGGCAACACCTCCGGCGCGGCATGCGCGATTGCGCTGGATGAGGCGATACGATCCGGGCGTGCCAAGAAGGGGGACATTGTGCTGATGGTGACGTTCGGAGCAGGACTCACATGGAGCTCGGCGGCCATCAGACTCTAGGCCCGATCGAACCCGCATATTTGTGCAACTCGCGTTTTCTCGCACGATTTCCGCAGAAAAGGGTGTTTGTTCCCCTTTTACGGATAAGCATCAGGAGATGTTCCGGCTGCTGATTTTGGCTGCCAAATTTCGCAGGACAGCGCGTTCGGTCTCGGTGAGCAGCTCGGCCAGCTTGCTCATGCGGGCAAGAAGGGCAGCGTTGCAGAGCAGAAAAAGTTTTTCACCCTCGGGAGTCATTGATATGCGTACGGCGCGCCGATCACGGGGAGCCTGGCTGCGTTGCAGCAGATTTTTCTGCACCATGGTTTCCACCATGACGGAAGTCGCCGAGATCGCCATTCCCAAATGCTGAGAAAGCAGTTTGAGCGAGACGCCGCCCATTTGTTGAGCGGTGAGCTGCTTGATGCAGAGGAGCGCCATACTCTGGCGACCTGACAAGCGCACGCCGCTCGTCTTTGTCTCCAAAAACGCTTTTTGGCGCTCGGCATCCAGCTGCATGAGCACTTGGTACAGCTGCAATCCTTCCTCGGTGTATGATTCCATATCGGTAACAATCAGCCTACCGAATTATTGATAAAAGTCAAGTACAGGAACGCGCACAATCACTTTTGCGGCAAAAAAAATCAGATTTTCAGTCAAGCGCAATGCCTCAAAATTAGCCCGCAGATTGCATGATGTGATCTCTTGTGAATCTATAATCCTTGCTTTCTTGTATCGAGAGGCCAGCGAGGCATATTTTTCTCTCCGTGCAGAAAGTAACTCTATTCTTTCTCGTTTACTCGTTTTAAGTGACATGTGGTTGATAGTAACCTTTGCTTTTGAGGCATCAAGCTTTCAGAAAAATTCTCTTCCTCTGCTTTTAGCATCCCTTCGATGACTTTATTTCCGAGGCAATGCGCGTATGTTGTGCGGAATGAAAAAAATGGATCTCGCGCTTGAAAAGTGGATGGGAAAGGCGTAGAATAACCGCGTTATGCTGGATATTCGAGTTATTCGCGAGAACCCGGAGTACGTGAAGCAGCGGGTGAAGTTGCGCGGCGGCGAACATTGGTTGCTGGTGGATCGCGTGATTGAGTGCGATGAAAAACGCCGCAAAATTGAAACGGAGAAGCAGGCGTTGTCGCAGGAACGCAACGCTTCATCTAAAAAAATCGGCGCCTTGATGAAGGAGGGCAGGAACGAGGAAGCCCGGCAACTCAAGGAACGCATGGGGGAGGTGGGTGAGCGGTTGCGCGAGTTGGAATCCGCCGCCGCTGCCGCCACGGAGGAGCAGGAACAGCTGCTGCTCGCCATCCCCAACATGCCGCACGACGGGGCGCCGGTGGGGGCGGACGAGACGGCCAATCCGGTGCTGCGCGTGTGGGGCGAGAAGCCGCAGATAGCTGAACCGCGCGACCATGTGCAGCTGGGCGCTGCCCTTGGGCTGCTGGACTTTGAGGCGGCGGCGCGCATTTCCGGTTCCGGATTCATCGTGTACCGTGGAGCAGGAGCTCGGTTGGAGCGCGCGCTGATCAACTTTTTGCTTGATACACAGACGCTTGAGAACGGTTACCAGGAAGTTGGCGTTCCCTTTATGGTGAAGCGCGAGTGCATGGTGGGCACGGGGCAGCTCCCCAAGTTTGAGGAGGACATGTACGGGCTGGAGGGGAACAGCATGTTCAATGTGCCCACTGCCGAGGTTCCCGTGACCAATCTTTACCGCGAGCAGATTTTACGCGAGAGCGATCTTCCCATCAAAATGACCGCTTATACGCCCTGCTACCGGCGAGAGGCGGGTTCAGCCGGTCGTGAGAACAAGGGGATGATACGGGTGCATCAGTTTGACAAGGTGGAGCTGGTGACCATCTGCCGCCCGGAGGACGGATTCCGCATTCTGGAGGAACTGACCGGTCATGCGGAACGTATCTTGCAGAAGCTCGGGTTGCACTACCGCGTCATTGAGTTGTGCACGGGGGACGTGGGGTTCTCCTCGGCCAAGACCTACGATATTGAGGTGTGGGCGCCGGGGCAGGGCAAGTATTTGGAAGTATCCAGCTGCTCCTGCTTTACCGACTACCAGGCGCGCCGCATGAAGCTGCGCTACAAGGATGCCGAGGGGCGCATGAGGGTGCCCTACACACTGAATGGATCGGGCACTGCCCTGCCGCGCCTCTATGTGGCTCTGCTGGAGCAGTGTCAGCAGCCGGATGGCTCGGTGCGCATTCCTGACGCGCTTGTGCCGTACTTCGGGCAGGAACTCATCTCGCCCGCCACTTGAACATGCAACCCCTTTTTTGTATCATGATGACACACACCTGCCTGCCGTTAGCCGCGAGCAATGGCATCATTGTAGCGATGGGTCCCGTCTTCTGGTTCATCGTCGTGTTTGCCGTGCTGGCCGTAGCTGTTATAGCAGAACGCTTGTTTTATTTCCACCGGATCAACATCAACTCCGGAGACTTCCTGCGCGGGCTGTCGGCACTGCTGCGCAGCGGGCAGTACAACGAGGCGCTGCACGAAGCGCGTCAGCTGCCCGGGCCGATGGCGCGGGTTGTGGAGGCGGTGCTCACGCGGCCGAAGCTGGCCCGCAGCGAACTGCGCGAGATTGCACTGGAAGCGGCGGAGCTGGAAGTGTTCCGAGTGGACCGCAACATACGCACGTTGTTGGTGTGTGCGACGGTGATGCCTTTGCTGGGGATGCTCGGCACCATCCTGGCCTTGGTGGATTTCTACGAGCAGCCCGGCATTGTGGATGGCGGAGCTGCCATGCCTCAAATTGCCTTTGCTCTGAGGCGCGCTCTGCTGGTATCAGCCACGGGGATTATTCTTGCCATCCCGTCCTACATATTTTACATGTACCTCGCCTCCCGAGCCCGCAAAATCGTCAACAGCATTGAGCGCGCCGGACTGGAATGCGTGCATATTATCTGCGATGCTCGCGTCAGCAAAAAATTGCCGTCCGGTGCCGTTGAGATCGGGCCGGTGAACGGGATGGACACCGACGATTAAACACGCCGCCTCTTCCTTATGCGCCGCATTCGCTCCAATTTGAATGGAACCGGGTTTGCGATCTTGATCGCGGCGGGAGTGAACTTGTTTGTGTTGCTCTGCATGTGCGTGCTGCTCACCAGTTACCGCCCGCCCAGGTATGGGGTGAACATCAAGCCGGCGGCTTCCCATTTCATTATCGGGGCGTACGATCGCTCGCTCTCGCACATCATCACCATCTCCCCGGGCGAAACGCCCCGCTTCTTTTTGGATGACCGCGAGGTCCTTGACGGCTTGGAGGGCATCGAGAAGCAGCTCACTGAGTGGGATTGTCCCACGCCATCGCGCGTCACCATCATCATTGTCTGTGACGAGGCTGTTGCTGTAGGTTCTGTACAGCGGCTGGCGGACAAGATTCTCATGCACGGGTTCACCTGCGCATTTTACGGAAGACCCTCTACCGACGAATGAAACGCGAACCCGTCCATCTTGTCTTTCATGCGCCGCATGCGCGGCCCATGGTGAGGTGTCTTCCTGTTTTTATCGTGTTGAGCCTTCTGTTGGTGGCGGGAGCCATCATGTTCTTTACGGTGAATTTACCGCCGATGCTCAGACCGCGCGGGGTAGGGAACATTCTCTATCGGCAGGATGACCTGACCCGGTTTCGCGTACGCCAGCTCAGCGCGCTGCCGCTGCGGCTGCCATCGGCAGTAGACCCCGCGGCACACCTGCCTATCCCGAAGCATGAACTGCCGTTGCATCCCGAGTTGCCGCTGGTGCTGCCCCCCTCTCAGTTAGGGCCGATGTATGACCACGCTTCGGCGGTGCTGGATGATGATTACCTGCTTGAGCTGCCGCCGGAAGAGGCCGCCGAATCACCCCAGGAGCAGAAAGAATGAGCTCTATGTCAATTAGCCTCAATGGTTATTTTATGTTCCTTCTGATCGGCGGCATCCTCGCCGTCGTGGTGGTCATGATCCCCGTGCAGATTACCTCTAAACTGCGCCGTTTGCGCCGCAAACGCACTAGGGCCATTTGCCGCATTTGCGGCTATCGCTTTTTGCGTCCGGAGAACAAGTCCATTTTCCCGTGTCCTCACTGCGGCGTAAATAACAAATCATGATTTGCCAGCCTATTTGTAAAATTCACCATTTTTGGCTTGTCAATTCCGCCATTTCTTTGTAAACTCCTCCCGCAGCACACCTCCTGCGAAAACACGGTACTCATAGTTCAGCGGTAGAGCATCAGATTGTGGTTCTGAGAGTCGTGGGTTCGAATCCCACTGAGTACCCGCAAAATTGAGTAATTGGCGTCTGTTGTGAGTGGCAAATGACAGTTCTCTACAATGGCCCCGCGCTTGGCGCCGAGTCATGGATGGGTGGCAGAGCGGTTGAATGCAGCGGTCTTGAAAACCGCCGAAGGGAGACCTTCCGTGGGTTCGAATCCCACCCCATCCGGTGGGCAAATAGCACGGAAAAAGGGGCGAAAATTTCGATTGGATGGGGGGTGATGCAGCGTTGCCACTGTAGGCGGTAGCGCCATGTTACGGGAAACTACGAGTCTCTGCAAATGCCGCCAATCAGGCATCGTCTTTCACCCATTCGAGAGTGAGTCGGCGAAGAAAGAAGGAGCCTGTTGCAGGATGAGATCAACAACTTGAGAGGCTTTGAGATTGGAGGAGTTGATGCGCAAATGGGCCGTTTGCTCGTAGAGCGGGCTGCGGATGGCCATGAGTTCGCGCAGTCGGGATTCGCGGTCTGCGTTGTGCAGCAGCGGACGATTTTGGGCACGGGCGGTACGGGAGAGGAGGTTGGGCAGGTCGACATCCAACCAGACGACAAAGCCGAGGGACCGCAGGATAGCTCGGTTTTCCTGGCGCAGGATGATGCCTCCTCCGGTGGCAATGATGCCGGAGGATCGGGGCGAAGGATTATCTCGCAGGTAATTGAGCAGAGCAGTTTCAAGGACCCGGAAACGGGATTCGCCCATCTCGGCAAAGATTCGCGGGATTTCCATGCCCACCTGGTCTTCAATAAGCATGTCCGTGTCGAGGAAGGGGAGGCTCGTAGCACGGCTCAGTTCACGGCCAATGGTCGATTTGCCACAGCCCATCAGGCCGATGAGCACAATCGAACGGCCGTTTGGAAGGAGAGGACTCATCGCTTACTCCGGCAGGGGAATGGCGCCCTCGAAGACTACCACAGCCGGACCGGTGAGGGTGATGTGGCGGTAGGCGCCATCGGAGCCCTTCTCGAAACCCACGGAGAGAGTACAGCCACCGGCGACATCCAGTTGAATGGGGGAGGCCGCGCCGGTAAGTTCGGCATGCAGGAGAGCAGTTGCAGTCATGCCGGTGCCGCAGGCGAGAGTCTCGGCTTCTACCCCGCGCTCGTAGGTACGCAGTTGGATGTGCTGAGGGGAGAGGACGCGGGCAAAGTTGGCATTGGTGCCGGCCGGGGCAAAGACACTGTGGTAGCGCAGGAAAGCGCCGAGCTTCATGATGTCGATATCGTCCACGGTGTCCAGGAATGCAACGGCATGGGGTACACCGGTATTGACAAAGTGAACGGGGACGGGGATGAGCTCCGTTGGGGGAAGCGCATTCAGCTTCATGCCTTGTGGGTCGGTGAGTTGAATGGTAACGGAGGAGTCTGCATGCACGTGGCCGCGTATCATGCCGGCGAGGGTTTCGAAGCGCAGCTCAGCAGAAGGGGATGCCGTGAGGCGGTGCACAAAGGCCGTAAAGCAGCGCGCGCCGTTGCCGCACATTTCGGCCTCGCCCCCATCGGAATTGTAGTAGCGCATGCGTATATCGCCTCCGGCAGTGGCCGGCTCCGCCGCGATAAGACCATCCGCGCCGATGCCGAAGCGGCGATCACAGAGACGGGCAATTGTCTGCGTGGTGAGCAGTGAGGAGAGGGAGAGGTCGCGGTTGTCGACCATGACGAAGTCATTTCCCGCGCCGGTCATTTTGGTAAAGTGCAGCAGCATAGAGAGGGAAGTTAATTTAGAATGTAAGGTTAACGCCCAAACGTACCTCGTGCCAGCGCATGGACCCGGTTTCAATGCTCATATTGTAAGGGAAGCCGTATTTAGCACTGGGCTTTGCCGTTGAGCCGCGATATTGGTAACCCACAAAGAACGAGCCATTGCGGGCGATAGGGAAGCAGATGTTCACATAACCGGCGTATATCATGCCGGCGACCGTGTCGCGCTTGCCGCAGTCCCATGGATTGTCATAGTACGGATCGCTCCAGCCGTAGCCAAACTCCGTGTCGAGGCTTTGCACATCCAAGCCGCACTTGGCCCCCACTTGCAGCTCGCAGAAGCGTCCCAAGCGGTGTGAGAAGCGGTAGCCCAAGGCGAGCGTAATGGACGAGCGGTCGTAGCTGTCGGTCCATGGGTAGGGAGGAGCGTCCTCGGGAATGACCCAGAAGTTCTCATCATCTCCGCCGCCGGCAAAGCCGAAGGACAGGGTGATGGCCTGGTGATTGGTGAGGTAGTAGGCGCCCTCCAGCTCGAAGCCGAGCATATCGCAAGCGTAGGCATTGTCCGGGCAGGCTTTGAAACCATAATTTACGGAAAGGGTGAACTCATAATTAGAAGAGTCCATGTACCGCGGGTAATGCTGCGCGGTGGTTGCAGGGTGCCTCGGGGCAGCGTAGGCCTCCGGGAGGGCAGGAGGGGGTTGCTGGAGCGGCGTTGCAGCCGGTACGGCGCGGCGTGTTTTGGCATAGGCCGGATTCTGCACGGGTCCGCGCACGGTCGGATCATACACAACAGGGTAGTCCGGCAAGGGAGCGGCCACTACTGTGCCTGTCATCAGACAAGTGAGGAGAATCTTATTCATGGCGATGGGTGAAAGGGGGATGCGGCTCAGTCGCGTGTGCGTGCCTTGTCTTCCATTTTGTAGCGGCGTATGAAATTCTCGGGCACGAAGTGATTGCACATGTCCGAGCCGTTGAACTGCGAAGTGTAGGCGGTCACGCGGTCTTTTTCCAAGGTAAGGCGCAGCACGGCAACTTGCGGGATCGCGCTGATGCGCTCGGAGGGGGGCACAAAGGTGGAGTGTACGCCGCCGCGGGAATCAACCCAGGAATCTGCGCGACCGGGCACCACATAATTTGTCATATAGGTGCCATCATAGACCCATTCCATGATTTTGGTAGAACCCTGTTCGTAGATATGAGTGGGTGTGCCAAGGGTGGAAACGACCTGTGCACTACTCAGCCCCACGAGCTCCTGGCAAAAGCGCTCATTGTAGCAGGTGGTGCATGCAGAAAAGATCAGGGTCGTGAAAGCAGCAGCAAGAAGAATAAGTTTCTTATTCATGGGAGTATTCTACGACAAGGTGGGATGCACTGCAAGAAAAAAGGCTTGCCAAGAGGCTCCGATATGCTAGGCTTATGGGTAGATGAGGCGCATGCTGTACATGATAGGTCTGGCGGTGGCCTGGAGCGCATGGGGACAATATTTTGAACCGCCGCCCATGAATCCGGACCCGGTCGAGGGGGCTGCAGAGGTGGGGCGGGGAGAGTCGGCCGTTGCGCAACGGGGAGGCGCCATCGTGGACCTGCCGGATGCCGACAATACGCAGCCTGTAGCCCGGGAGAAGACGCGTGTGGCGGTGCTTGGGTACCATAACTTCAGCAATACGAAGCCGGTGACGGAGATGTTGATGCGCACCTCAGAGTTCCGGCAGCAAATGGACTACATCCACAAAGCGGGGCTGCGCGTGATCAGCATGAAGGAGTTTTTGGACTGGAGGCTCGGGACCTTGCAACTGCCGGCCAGGTGCGTACTCATTACGTTGGATGACGGGTGGCGCAGCGTGTACACGGATGCCTTCCCCATCTTGAAGGAATATGGATACCCTTTCACTCTCTTTCTCTACACCAAGTACCTGACCGGCCGAGGCGACAGTATGACGCCCGCGATGATCCGCGAGATGCAGCAGTACGGCGCAACCATTGGCAGCCACTCCACGAGCCATTACTACCCGAGTACATGGAAAAAGGAGCAGGCCCTCGGCGAGCAGGCCTTCGCAGACCTGATGGATGCGGAGATGGGAGGTTCTTTCAAACGGCTTGGAGAATTATTCGGGCCGATTAACGCATACTGCTACCCGGGTGGGTATGTAACGCCCGAGATGGTGGAACGGCTGCCGAGTTACGGGTACGTTGCCGCTTTTACCGTCATACCTGGGAAGGTCGATGTGCATGAGGATGCGATGCAGGTGCACCGCTACATGGTGTTTGGCAATGACGGTTCCATTTTTCGGCGAGCGATGGACTTTTCACCGCGGGCGAGCGGATCGCAGCAGATGGCAAAAAAACAAGGCAAATCACCCGTGCCTCCATTTCCGGTTTATCCGGCGCCCGACGCCGAAGTCGATGAGAGTTTGCCGATTATTTCGGCTCAAGTTGGAGCTGTTCAGGACATTGATTTGACGAGCGTGGAGATGGAGGTGGGAGGATTCGGACGGGTGCCGAGCAAGGTTGATAGCGCAGCGGGCACGGTGCAGTGGGTCCCTCCCTTGCGCTTCTACCAGTCCCCCGTTGTTGTGAGACTGAACTGGAAAAATACGGATGGGACGCCCCACAAGGCCACGTGGTGTTTCAATGTCAAGCGTACCAAAGAAATCCCCTATGAAGAATACGATGAAAACAGCTGACGATTCCACAACTGAGGCAACCCCTGCGGCTCGCAGCACTTCCAAGCGCGTAGCTGGAGGCAAGGCGCCTGTCGGCAAGGGCTCCACCGCTGCTCCCAAGCCCCGCAAATCACGCTCGGACCATGCGCCCCAGCAGGAAACTGCAGATTACCCGGAACCCGAAGTGGTAGGCGGTCATGAGCCACTGGGCAAAACGCGCAAACGCCGTCATAATCGGCGCCACAAGGAAGAGAGCACATCGAGCGCGCAGCGGCACCCCGCTGTGGATACTGATGAATTAGTTTCCCGCGCTTGGAAAATCTTCAAGGGGGAAGTGACGGAGGAAGGCTTGGCGCTCATGGATGATCAAACGGCTGCCGAAACGGCTCGCCGAGCTTTCCGCGTAGCTGAGCTCTTTCTCATTGAGGCGGCAGCTCATCGCTCCGGCGGAACGCGCCAGTGATGCCTGCGCAAACAATTCAACCCATAAGTCTATGCACCGAATCCTGCGTTGGTGGTTGATTGCCACAGCGGCAAGCGCACTGATAGCAGGGGCGGGTGTACTGCTGTGGCCAAAAGAAGATCCGCGCCGACTTGTGCTGGGCGAGTGGAGCGAGAAGAGCGCGCGGGTGCGGGTGGAGGTGTTGTCGGCTGAGGTAAAGTGGCGCGGAGCGGGGCATGGGCGATTGAGCTACGAGTGGCTGCAAACGGAGGAATCGCCCTACCGCGTGCGCCTGGAGTACCACGGGGAGAGGGTGGAGGCCGATGTTTGGTTTACCGGTGAAGACAGGATGATCGTCCAACCGGATATATGGAGCAAGCTCCCGACACAGGCTCGGGAAATGCTAGGTGAGCTTAACCGCCGACATGGGCGCCCCGAGCATGAGTTCCGACTGCTATTTTGCCGTGAACATGAAAGAAAATAACTCCGTTCGCCAATCGGTGGAAATTATGGCGCCAGCCGGTTCTTTCGAGAGCTTGTCGGCTGCGCTCCGCGCGGGCGCTGACAGCGTGTATTTCGGCGTAGGGAAGCTCAACATGCGCGCGCACGCCACGTCTAACTTTACAACGGACGATTTGCCAAAGGTGGCGCGCCTCTGCCATGCCTGTGGCGCGCGCGCCTACCTTACCTGCAATGTGGTGGTTTATGACGAGGAGCTTCACGAGATGCGGCAACTGCTGCGCGCGGCAAAGAAGGCGGGAGTGGACGCCGTGATTGCAGCGGATATGGCGGTGATCCGTTTTGCGCGCAGCATCGGGCTGGAGGTGCACATCTCCGTCCAGGCGAATGTGAGCAACACCGAAGCGCTTCGAGTTTACGCACAGTACGCAGATGTGGTGGTGCCGGCGCGTGAGCTCACATTAGGACGCGTGCGTGAAATGGTATGCGCCGTGCAGAGTGAGCCGATATGCGGGCCGAGTGGGAAACCGCTGCGTATTGAGCTCTTTGCGCATGGGGCGCTCTGCATCGCTATCTCCGGCAAGTGTGGCATGAGTCTTGCTGCGCACTGCCACAGCGCGAACCGAGGCGATTGCTATCAACTCTGTCGCCGCCGTTACCGCGCCGTTGACGTAGAGACAGGTTTTGAACTGGAAGTGGATAATCAGTACATCATGTCGCCCGCTGATCTCTGCACGATTCGTGTGCTCGACCAGTTGCTGGATGCCGGTGTGTCGGTACTTAAGTTGGAGGGACGCGGGCGATCTGCGGCGTACGTGAGCACCGTTACCGCCGTGTACCGCGAGGCCGCGCAGGCGTGGGCCCAAGGCGACTGGAGCGAGCAGCGGGTGCAGGCGTGGGAGCAGCGTTTGCACAGTGTTTTTAACCGCTCCTTCTGGCATGGCGGCTATTACTTGGGCGAGTTGTGGGATGGGTGGAGCGGCGCACCCGGCAGCCAAGCTACCGAACAGCGTGATTTTGCCGGCACGGTGCTCAAGTATTACGCGCGCGTCGGCGTGGCGGAGATTCGGCTGAATGCCGTAGACTTGCAGACTGGTGAGACTATTGAAATAACGGGTCCCACTACTGGCGTTTTGAGACATACCATCGCGGAGATGCGCGCTGATGATCTTGCTGGCGAAACACGTCCCATTTCTCACGCACGGAAGGGTTCCGTGATTCTTGTCCAACTTCCCCGAAGAGTTCGGCGGGGCGACAAAGTTTTCACCGTGCGAGAGAAAAAGCTCGGCTAATCCAGTGGACGTTCCCTGCTCTGATCGACGCCATCCTCGTATCGGGGTCGGCGCGTTGCGTCATCGGAAAAGTGGAACATGGATTCCGGACATCGGACGCACCCACTGATCCCACCTGAAGTGCCAGGGGATTGAGTCGTACAGGAATATCGAAGAGCTGCAACAGGGAGTTTTTTTCGCCCTAATCTCGGAGAAGTTCGGCAATTTTTCCTTTGGCGTAATCTATGGCACGTTTACCGTCTTTATCACGCGCATTCTTATCCACCCCATCTTTCAAAAGACGCCGTACCATCTCCTCGCGGTTCGAACGAGCCGCAACAATCAACAAAGGAGTCTTCCCCGAGCAAATCGGATTGTTGGGATCCACACCGCGCTCTCTCATCTGATCGTATGCTCTTATGTTTCCTCTTGACACGGCCATCGACATAGGGGTGCCGAGAGCCCAGCTCGACGGAGAGTAGTTCATCACATTAAAGTGGGGAAGTAACGCAGAAAACGCTTTCATCTTGTTAGAATAAATTGCATCATGGATCAAGAAAGCCCCGTTACCAAAGTTACTGTGAAAAGGACAGCAACCGGAGTCTATCAACAGGGGTATCAAGTCCGCTCTGTCATGCATTAAGGCCGTATAGAGGGCGGTTGTTTTCCCCTGAGGTTCAACGATCGTAAATCCCGCCTTGAGCAGCTTACGAATAACATTGGAATTACTCTTTTTGCATGCTGAACATAGGAGATTGGTATCCTTTCCGGGAGGCGGCGCAGCATTGGGATTAAGTCCATGCGCTAAGCCATCGGTGAGAGCTTTTCCATTTCCATTTTCCAATTCCTCATACACCTTCAGCTCGTCCTTACGCACCCCCTTGGCGTAATCGAAAGCAAACTTCACGGCAGGAGAAACTGCAAGTGCCTCGGCCGTTTTTCCTTTTTTGTTTTTGATGTTTGTATCTGCACCGGCATTCAACAGCAACTGCACGGCATCCGGCTGTGAATGCAGTGCTGCGATGTGAAGAGGTGTGTTGCCATTTTTGTCTTGACGATTCAATTCTTCCTTACTGAGACTCCAGCGCATGAGCATACGGATATTTCCCTCTCTGGCTGCTTTGTGCACATCGCACTGGGCATCCTGGGCATAAATCCTCCCTACTCCTTCCTTGACACGCTCTTCCCAAGGATCCTTGGGCGTCAGCAGAAAATAAGAAAAGGCTGCCCCTGCAACAATACCCGCAATGGCAGCAATCACGACCCTGACACCGGACGAGAGTCTTTTTTTCTCCGGTATTTCCTGCAATTGTTCACGAAGTTCTTCTGCGAGTGTGGGCATGTGAGTCATATAACTGTTTTCTTACTTATATTGAATTCTTCTTTCAAGGTCAAGTATAAAATACTGAGAGACGGAAGACAATTCACAACGAGTGACGCGCTCCGTAGGGACGAGGAAGGTGTCGTGGGAACATGGAGGATCAACGACACAATCCATCTCGAAGTGACCGTCTGTGTGCGTTGGTTAATCTCCTGAAGGCGCTTTTCGATACTGAGGGTCCGGTATGGGAGTTGGGCAGGACAAACGCATTGGGATGAAGTGGAAAAGTAGAGAACATTCTCTGGTCTGTTGACCACGTTTGTTTCCGAATACGAAAACCGCAATGGCAGTACACTCTACGATGCGAAGGAAGTTGTCCCTCTCCTATTCTTGAGTACATCCGCCATCCAGAACATATCTGCGCGATGCGCTTGTTATGCGCCCACAAAAGATGTCGATTAAATAAGGCTAAGTTGGGTGGCAAGGCTCTGGAGCTTTTTCGCGGAGGCACGACCCTTGAGGGAGAGGGGAGGAGCAAAGAGAGAAAGGCGCCATTCTTCGACCATCAACGCGTAACGCAACCAAATGGCGGAGTCGGCGTGATGCGCATATCGTTCGTAGAACACGGCGGGTACAGCGGCATCAAAGCTGGCGAGTCGGCTGAGATCATCTGCGAGGGGGCGGTGAGAGAGACGCTGCAGGCGCTCACTCATGCCGCGCACAAATCGCAGGTAATCTGGAAGAGTATCCGGCGAGCCGACACATAAGAATCCGGGGCGAGTGAGCCAAGCCCACTGGCGTTCCAAGTCGCTGAGGATGCGCGTGGCCGCGGGAGTGCCGACGGAAGCGAGCCGGAAGGAGCTGAGCGCATCTTGCGTAGCGGCGAGTTGCTGCCACACGCGAGAAATACTGCCCGCGAGGGTGTCGTAGAGATTGACGCGCACACGTTCGCAAGCGTTGTCGAAGTCCTCTGCGGAGCGCGGAAGCGGACCGAGCGTTGCATCGATGGCGGCGTTCACAGAGAGTTGGGCATTTTCTTTCGGTCGCGCGCCGACCGTGGAAAGCGCCAATCGAGCCTGCACGCCCGCGATGGGGAGCCGTTTTTTGATGGATTGCAGGAAATCTCCGCAACGCAGAGAGACCAGGCGGCGCACACCCGCGCGATGCACGAACTCGGCTTGCTCCGCCGTGGGGCAGATGCGCACGCACACGCAGTTGCGTTCATCGGCGAGGGCGGGATATCCCACGTCATTCCCCACCGGCACGGTTTCCGGCAGGTTTCCGCAGTCCCAACGAGTCATCGGCGAGGAGGAGAAAGAACGTGCGGCCTGCTTATGGAAGCGCTTTTGGCGGTAGGCAGCGAGGGCGGCGCGCAGTTGCTCGGCATCGGTACCAAGCGCGAGCTCCTGCCCCTCATCATCGCACACCCAAATTTTGGTGACATATTCCGGGAGCATGCGGGAGGCGTCCAATTCATCCGGATGGCAGAAACGACCAGTGCGGCGGTGCACAAAGTCGGCAAGCTCGCGCAGGAGGTGCTGGTGCGGTTCGCGCCCGGCCTGCTCATCGCAAAAAAGCTGCGCAGTTTCAGAGAGCGGCATGAGTTGCTGTCGGTTGGGCTTGGGCAATGTACGCAGCAGCATTTCTACGCGCTGTGGAAGATGTGCGGGTACGCCCCAGCTCGGCAGGTAGTCCGGGAAAGCATCCAGTTGGTCAATGTGAACGCCGATGGTCACGCCATCGTCCGGCTCACCGGGAGCATGGCGGTAATAAATGGGGTAGGAATCGTCTCCGGCCTGAACTTCGTCCGGGTAGAGATCGGGTGGGGCATTGTCTTCACCGGGGTAGATACACTCTTCATATGGAATATCGAGAAGATGCGGGTCGCCGTCTTGGGCGTGGGAAAGCCAATCACGCAGCGATTTTTCAGAGGTGCAGTAAGCGGGGATTCGTTCATCGAAAAAGTGGTATATGGATTCCGGACATCGGATGAGACCACAACGCCGCAACTTGTGCTCTGCACAATCGACGCGCTCCATCATGTCGGCCAAGTGCGCGAGGAAAGGATAGCTGCCCTGCATGTTCTGCTGCAGAATGCCATCGCGAATCATGATGGCTCGTGCCTCTGCGGGGTGGTGGCGCGCATAGCTGATGCGGCGCGAATCCACAATGGTAAGCCCATTGCACACCACGCGCTCTTGTGCGTACACCACGCCGGCTTTAGCATCCCACTCCGGGGCAAAGGCATGGCACGAGCACAAATGAGGCGCAACTTGCTCCACCCAGGCGGGGTTCAGGACCGCCGCCCGCCTCAACCACAAACGACCGGTTTCAGTGAGTTCGGTGCCGAAGACCCAAGGCGCTCGGTTTCTGCGGCGGAAAAGGCCGCTGCCGGGAAAGAGAGAAAAGGAACGGCCCGCCGTGCTGCGGTAGAGCTTTTCCTCGCGATTCCATGTGCCGATCTGCAGGGGGGCGCCGGCAAGAACGGTGCGGTGAATGCTGTCCGCCGACGCTTGTTCATGCTCCGGCGGAAGGGGAGGCACCCGCCAGCGCAACGCGAGAGCCAAAGAAGCGCGCAGGTCTTGCTCCAGATTGTGCCACTCCACCACACGCGTGAAAGAGACAAAATGGGCGGCGCACCACTTACGCAAGGCGTTGCGGCGCAGCTTGCGTCCCTCGCGAAACTCATCCATCGCGCGCCACATCCGCAACAGGGACAGGTAATCGCTCTCTTCATCTCGCCAGAGAGCATGCGCGCGGTCAGCCTCCTCGGCGTGTTCGGAAGGTCGTTCGCGAGGGTCTTGAATACTCATGCCGGCCACAAGCACCAGCGCCTCCGGAACGGCGTTTTCGCGCCGCGCTTCCAGCAAGATGCGGCCCAGGCGCGGGTCAAGCGGCAAGCGTGCGAGCTGCCGACCGATCGGGGTCAGACGTTTACCATGATCCATGGCGCCGATTTCGCGCAAGGTTTTGTAGCCTTCGCGGATGAGACGATCGCCCGGCGGGTCGGGCAAGGGAAATTTGTTGAGCGGAGGCAGATGCAAATCCGCCATGCGCAGGATAACCCCGGCCAGAGCACTGCGGCGTATTTCCGGGTCAGTGTGGGCATCACGCGTGTTAAAATCTTGCTCGCTGTACAGGCGGATGCAGACACCCTCTGCTACGCGACCGCAACGGCCGGCGCGTTGACGGGCGGATGCCTGGGAGATGGGCTCCACCTGCAAACTCTGGATTTGACGTCCGGGGAGGTAGCGCGAAATGCGCGCCAATCCGCTGTCAATAACATACATGATTCCCGGGATCGTGAGGGATGTTTCGGCGACATTCGTGGAAAGCACGATGCGTCGTGTACCGGGTGAGGGACGGAAAATTCGCTGCTGGTCTGCGAGACTCAGACGTGCGAAGAGAGGCAGAATGTCCGTACGGGGCAGGTCAAGCTCGACAAGTGCATCTGCGCAGTCGCGTATTTCTCGCTCCCCGGGCAGGAACACGAGCACATCCCCGCTCGCATCGTACTGGGTTATCCATTCTGTAGCCCGCAGAACTTGCGAGGGAAGCTCCTCGCGCTCATCGACGGGAGGCATATAGTGCAGCTCTACGGGGTAGGTGCGTCCCTGCGCCTCAATCACCGGTGCGCCGCCGAAAAAATCCGAAAAGGCCGTGGCATTCATTGTGGCCGAAGAAATGATAACGCGCAGATCACTTCTTCGCTTCAGCAAAAGCTTCAGGTAGCCGAGCAGAAAATCAATGTTGAGACTGCGCTCGTGCGCCTCATCTAAAATGATGGTGTGGTAGGCGCGCAGGTCAGGGTCCTGCTGTGTTTCAGCCAGCAGGATACCATCTGTCATAAGTTTGATGCGCGTGTCCGGGCCGGTGTGGTCATCAAAACGCACATGGTAACCTACCATGCCTGCATGATCAGCCCCCAGTTCGTCCGCGAGGCGGCGCGCCACTGCTACCGCAGCCAGGCGTCGCGGTTGGGTGCAGCCCACCATGCCCGGCCTGTCCCCGGCCGCCAACAACGCCATCTTCGGCAGTTGGGTCGTTTTCCCACTGCCGGTTTCGCCCACCACAATGACCACCTGATGCGCCCTGAGCGCCGCAATAATTTCCCGGCGGTGTGCGCTGACGGGCAGGTCGGGGAAAGAGAAGGACATCATTCGCCCCAGCGTTGGGTGATGGGGGAGTAAGAATCGATGCGACGATCGCGGAAGAAAGGCCAAATGCGGCGGTGGTCTTCCAGGGCATCAAAATCCAAATCAGCATACAGGATGGCAGGTGCATCCACGGGGGCTTTTGCAATGACCTGACCGCAGTAATCCGCCACAAAACTCTGCCCCCAGAATGTCGTTTGCCCTTCCGTCCCACAGCGATTCGCCGCGCACACATAGCAACCGTTCGCCACGGCATGCCCGCACTGCACAGTTTCCCAGGCGTGATGCTGGGCAGCGTAAAGTTCTTCCTCTCCGGGAATCCAACCAATGGCCGTGGGATAGAAGAGCACCTGAGCGCCCTGCAAAGCCGTGAGACGCGCTGCCTCCGGGTACCACTGGTCCCAACAGATGAGTACGCCGATTTTGCCAAACTTGGTGTCAAAGCATTTGTAGCCTGTGTCTCCGGGAGTGAAATAAAACTTTTCCTCGAATCCCGGGTCCTGCGGTATGTGCATCTTGCGGTACAATCCGAGGAACTTGCCGTCCGCATCAATCACCATCGCCGTGTTGTGGTACACCCCCGGTGCACGCCGCTCAAACCCCGCCACAACCAGCGCCACCCCAAGGTCCTTCGCCATGATTTGCAGCTTCTTTCCCCACGCCCCGGGCATTTCTTCCGCCCAATCAAATGCCGCGCAATCCTGAGTGCGGCAGAAATACGGCGTTGTGCACATCTCTTGCGTGCAGATAATTTGAGCCCCTCCCGCCGCCGCCTCGCGGATAGCGGCCTCGGTGCGTCGCTTGTTTTCCTTCATCGCCGGGGCGCTGGGTTGCTGAATAAGGGCTACTTTCGGCATGTCCGAAATATACCATATCCTACCTTGCGTGGCAAGGATTCCATGCCACAATAATCAGGCCAAAGAGGTGCCAAGCTGCGAAAAGCGTGATTTCAAAAAGCGAAAGAAGGGCGACCTTACAACGTGAGACGCGTCGTGATAACATCCCACCAACTGCGTTCTTTGGCGCGGTCGCGAATGCTGCGCGTTCCGAGATGATCCGGCGAGCACGAACGTATCAATTTGCCCAGTCTATCGGCCCAAACGCGCAAGTTCACATCAGCATTTCCTCCCTTGCGGTAGGCCTCTTTTTCAATCAGGGCAGTCATCTCACGGTTACTGTCCTTGCACGCAAAAAGTAAACGTCCGTCTTTCACGTTTCTGATGGTCATTTCTATCCCTATGTCACCTTGCGAATAACGCGTGGCCACACTGCTCACTCCCGGCACGGGGCTGAAAAATCCGCCCACAGTGGATGCCACTCGCAGCAAGGGTTTCTGGGGACGAAAACTCGCGATAGCCATATCCACGCGGATGTCGGCTTCAGACTCGTTTTCGGTAAGTTGCCAGTTAGCCTGATTCGCGGCGTTACTCTCCTCAAGAGCTTTTTGCGCCGCTTCCGAGACATAACGGCGCATCCTTCGAACCATAAAGTTGGCGCCTCGGGGATACTTGTCTTTAATGAGATCGACTTTCAGTTCGGCTATGAAAATTTTCCCCTCCTTCTGATCAACGTACGGATTCCCCTTTCCCCAGCTCCATACGCCATCCACACCGCTCTTCAGCGTGTGAACCAGCTTCACATCGTAGAGGCCAGTTTCAGATTTCAAGTTATACACCTGGCTGCAGGAACTCAGCCCAAGCAGAATCAACACCGCCACAATCCCCCACTTTATCGACTGATGACAAATCTTCATCGACTTATTTTCAATCATATACCGAAGCAGGGAAGGAAATGTAACTGTCACTTCCTTCCCTGTTCGTGTGTTATTTTTCTCTATTCCCACTGATTAGTGGTCGAAAGGAGGGAGGCCTGAGACCTCCCTCCCTCGTTGCTTACTGTCATATGCCGTTCACGACAAGATCAACGATGATGATGCGGCCCCGGTCCAGGATACTGAGGTCCAGGTCCGGGATGATGCGGCCCAGGTCCGGGATACTGAGGTCCAGGTCCAGGTTGGTGTGGCCCAGGTCCAGGATGCTGAGGTCCAGGTCCGGGATGATGCGGCCCAGGTCCGGGATGCTGTGGCCCAGGTCCGGGATGCTGTGGCCCAGGTCCGGGATGCTGTGGCCCAGGTCCGGGATGATGCGGCCCAGGTCCGGGATGGTGCGGCCCCGGAGGAGGCGGCACGGGATGATGAGGACGTGGTCCCTGTGCGAGTGCCAGCGGCATGCACATGCACGCGATTGCTATGATTGTATTTTTCATGGTATTGTATTGATTGGGTGAAAGAGAGTGAGAAACTCTGTACGGACTTACTTGATGTAATCCGCGTTGGCCATGGCCGCTTTAAGTGTGGGAGAGTCAAAGTAGTTGTGCTTCACAATACGTTCCAGAGTATCGTTGTAGGTCTTCTTTACATTTTCAGGCACATCCATGCCGAGTTTTTGGGCGCCGGTAATAGCCATCTGGACCTTGTTCCAGTTGGAAGCGAACTTTTCCGCTTTCTCCTGGGTGTCGATGCCTTTGGCATCGGCGAGGTAGTCAATCGCTTTTTCCATGGTCTTACCGATAGCGCATTCCTCCGGATTACTCGCCGTAAGGCAGCTGAGATAATCACAGGAAGAGAGAGCGAATCCCGCAAAGCAGGCCAGCATTAGTGTTGTTTTCTTCATAGTATGGTTTTTGGTTTTGGATGTGAAAGAATAATTAGAGAGTCATACCATCCGGCACAAAATGTGCGCCGTTGCCGTGGTAATAGGTGCCATGCGTGCCAACGCTAATCTCGCCGATTTGCTTGTAGATTGGCTGCACAAAGGTGTAGACTGCATTTGTTTCATCTACTGAAACTGTGATTTGCTGGCACTTTGTGCGTCCCATGGAATCCGCCAAATAACGCCCGGCCAGAGCGCCTGCCGCCGCCATGCCAATGGTAGAAGCTGCGCGCCCCTTGCCACTGCCGAGCAACTGCCCACCACCCAGGCCAATACCGGCGCCAATCAGTGTACCCATGTTGCGTGTAGAGGCAGAGGACTCCTGCGTCACCTGCCGCGCAGACATCACCGTGGCGGCAAATGCCTGTTGAGGCACGCCTACCTGCGAGCTGTTCACCGTGTTGTAATCACTCATACTTGCGCAGCTCCCCAGCATGAAGCACGCGAGAGCCCCGATGGTTAATTTCATTTTCATGGCGTTGATGTGGATGAGATTCATCTTTTTTTGTAGGAACTCGGTGGATTACCGTAATTCACACACTTTTTGTTGGTACACTTCTTGATGAGTGTATCACCCAAGCTGCATGACATGCAGACATACCCGCCCGAAGACGCGGGCTTTGCAGTCGCTGTGGGCACCGGCGCCACCTCCACTCCCGCAGGAGCCGTGGGGGTTGATGTGGCAGGTTTCCCCTTTTGACGACCCGGTCTGGGACCTGCATTGGGGCGTCCCTGCTGAGGACCGAACCCCGGGCGTCCCAGATTCTGGCCTGGTTGCATGCGGTGATCGGAATTCGAGTGTGGCCCATGTCCCGACACACGAGGATTGCGCGATGGCGGAGTGGCGCGATCGGGACGCGGCGCCGGCTCGGACGTACGGGTGCTGCTCGGTGGCAGTGGAGCTGCGCGATCCGGGCGCGATCCAAGACCGGATACATGAGGATTGAGCGGCGGAGGAGTGGCGGCGCGATTGGGACGATGATATCCGTGAGCCACTACAGGGTGACGGTGTTTAAGCGGTGCATGGTGGCGAGCCTGTGGGGGCGGTGTGGCTGCGCGCCGGGCTTGCGTCGGGTAGATGACTGAGGCGCCGGCTTTGGGCTCCCAGTTTGGCACGCTCGCTGCAGTTGCAAGCAAGGCTATGTCGTATATCGGTTGATTGTTGCTATCATACCCGTACACGGCATTGTTACCGTCATATCCGTAAATCGGCACGCCGTTTGCGTCGTATTCCTGGGCAGCAGAATAGCCAGCGGCGGCAACCCCAATAGCGGTACTCGCCAGTGACCCCAAATCTCCACAAGAGCAGAGTCCCAGAACAGTCAGCGCCACAAGGGGCGTATATAATTTCGCTTTCATATCAGAGAAACATGAGCTTTTCAGAAGTCACGCTGTCAATCATACATGCATCGGATTCTTCTGATCCAATCCGTTATCCCCGTACGGGAACTCCGCCGTCGGAAGCTCTCATCAAGCCCTTAATATGTCTTCTCAAATCGCTTCATCTTGTTGCTCTCAACTCCGATCTCCGCGATACCTGTGTCTCCTGTGGCGACACACTCATCTTGAGTATCCACATTCAAACTCCCCTTGTAGGTGTTGCCATCAGCCGTCTTGACAATCAAATTTTGACTCCACCCCGCTGAGGTCTTTATTTCTCCTTTTCCCTTGCCCATGATGTGCTCTCCACCGGCATGATACACCGGAGTCGATGCGTGCACTACTGTCGCAGAAAGACTGTTTGTCTTCTCGAACGGATTGAGCCCCATCTTGGTGAGCGAACTCCCAAGGGATTTCATTGAATCACATGAACTCAATCCTGCTACTCCCACTGTGGCAGCAGCGACCATTGCTATGATCAGTTTGTATTTCATCGTTCTCGCTAGGTTGAAATATCCGGGGACCATCCCCTCGCACAGCCGATGCTATATGATTTCAAATCATGTGACCTAAATCCCCTTCCGTACGCATATATTGAATAATTATTGTGGAAAACCTGAAAAAATTAGCGTTGTAAAATGCGAAAAAATTGCCTTTATGGAAAGGCCGTTTTCCCCGCAAAAAAGCAGAAAAAATTGCAAAAAATTTGCAAAAAAGTTTGACATATGATTTGAAATCATATGAAACAGAAAGTAAGCATAGATAGGATGGGGGTAGAGCTCATACAGGCACACGGATTGAAATTGATAGAAGCTGCAGAGATAATCCGTGAACTGGCGGAATGTATGGGAACAAAACATAAAATCAAGGCGAAGGAATGCATCCAAAGACTGCGTGATGCGCGCGAGGTGCTGCAAGAAACGGATCCTCAGCTTACGCTGGAAAAGGGAGTGGAGTATTTGCTGAAAGGGAAGCAGCATCGGCGTGCGGCGACGCGTCGAGAATTGGAATACTATACGAAGAAAATTTTGATGTGTAACCCCGAACTCGCCAGACGTGAGATGCGCCATATCACAACGCAAATGTGTCGAGAAATGCTCAGGAAGACATTTCAGAGGACAAGCAGTCGAAGTAAAGCGCGTACCATCCTGCATGGGTTATTCTCATATTGCTGTCGCATGGGGTGGCTACAAAGGAATCCGGTGCAACCCATCCAGGAAGCGCCCTCAAGAGAGCGAGAGAAGGAACCGCTCACGCTGGAGGAGATTCTGAGGCTCTTGCGCACCTCTCTCTTGCCAAAGTACCGAGCGTGTGCCGCCGCCGTTGGAATCATGATATGGAGCGGGATGAGACCGACGGAGATAACACGACTCAGATGGCGCAATATCCACATCAAGACACGAACAATTACGCTCTACGCAACACAAAGCAAAACGGGCGGCTCGCGTTGCGTAAGCATGCCCCAACCTCTTCTGCGCTGGCTCAGACGCCTCAACCTGAACCCGCATGAGGATGAACTTATATGCCCCAAAGGGTGGATTAAGCGATGGGGAGAGCTGCATCGAGCCAGCGGCCTGCATCCGTGGGTGCCTGATGTGCTACGGCACAGTTTTGCCTCCTATCATGCCGCGCACTATCGAGACATGGAACGATTGCAATATGAGATGGGACACCGATCGTCGCAGATGCTGCGGTTCCGTTACATATCCGCGTCACATATATCACGCAAGGCTGCGCGCGCCTACTGGAGCACAAAGTACTGGGATAGGCTGCTCGATTAGCGCCGATGCACACGACGAATCACTCCTTCGTTTCGGAGGATTCGGCAGTCGCAAAGTGATGCGACAGGAAGACGAACTGGTGCAGGATGGCGTTGTTCCAGTACGCGTAGTTGTGCGTGCCGGGGAAAGATATGTAGGTGTGCGGCACATGCCGCGCCAAGAGCAAGCGATGTAAATTATCATTAATCTGGTGAAAAAAGTCCTCCGTACCGCAATCAATCATGATATCAAGCCCGGGGCGGATGAAGCGCGCGAGATTCAGGATGCTGTACTCCTGCATGTGCCTGTCATTTTCTCCGACCTTCCCGAAGATTTCTGCCGTACCCCATCGGTTGGGGAAGGGGGAGAAATCGACGAGACCGCTCATGGAGCCGGCGGCACTGAAGGTATCTTGGTGCAGAATTGCGAGACGCAGAGAGCCGAAGCCGCCCATACTCAGCCCACAGAGGGCGCGCGCACGGCGGTCGCGGATGGTGGGCAGGTGGGAATCGACGTACTCGACTAACTCTTTTGTCACGTAGGTTTCATATTTGGAGTCGGAATTGACCGGACTGTCCACGTACCAGCTGTTATTGCCATCTGGACATACGATGATGAGACGCAGGTGATCCGCAATATCGGGGAGTTGGGGCTGTACATTCAACCAATCTCGAGGTGTCATGTTGTAACCGTGCAGCAGGTAAACTACGGGGAAATGTTCATTTGATGAACGGCGGTCAGGCGTAATCACCATGTTGGTGATTTGCCTGTTCATGGACGCGCTGGTAACGGTCACGTCTCTTATTTCTGCGGCGTCAAGCAGACAACTTAGCAGCGCGATGGCGGTGTAGAAGATAATGAGGATATTTTTCATAGAGGAAGGGGAATTTTATTCGAAGGTACAGGGAACGCCAGGGGGCAGGGCACGCAAAAATTGACGCCCATAGTATTTGCGGCACAAGCGCGCATCCAGCAGAGTAATTGTACCGGTATCGCTCTTGGAGCGGATAAGTCGACCAACACCCTGACGGAACTTGAGGATGGCTTCCGGCATGGAATATTCGGTGAAGGGGGAGCCACCGCGCGCCTGGATGTCCTCTGAGCGCGCCTCCACCAATGGTGTGCCCGGCGAATCGAAAGGAAGCTTGGTCACAATGACGTGTGAAAGCGCGTCACCCGGCACATCCACCCCCATCCAGAAGCTGTCCGTGCCAAAAAGGACACTCCCCTTCTTCTTACGGAAGAGCGCAAGCATATCTGAGCGGCTGATACCATCCCCCTGCACGAGAGTTTGCCAGTTGTGCTCGGCGCAGGCGGGGCGAAGAGCGTCCACCGCACGCCGCATGGTTCGGTAGCTGGTGAAGAGAATGAAGGCGTGGCCATCTGTGCTTTCCAGCGCGCGAAGAATTCGGGAGGGCAGCTCTTTCTCGTAATTTTCTTCATTCGGCAGTGGCATACTGCGTGCTACAGAAACCCGCATTTGATTGGCAAAATCAAACGGACTGCCAATGCGGACGGTATCGGCATTTTTCGCCCCTACGCGTCCGGCAAAATAGGCGATTCCCATATCCCCGGCAGAGAGAGTCGCGCTGGTGCAGATGCAAGTACGGCCGCTTTCAAAAAGTTTTTCGCACAGCACAGGAGCCACATTGATGAGCGCAGAGCGCAGTGTGAGATACCGACGTTTGTCATCCTTTTCAGCGCCTTTTTCCGCCCAATACACGGCATTGCTCACATTGCGTAGGGAGATGATCTCCTCTGCTGCTGAGCGGTATGCGAGCAGGCGCGTAGCGGTATCCATGAGGTCTGCGCGCGTCACCTCGTTTTCTTCTTCCTTGGCCATTGAGAGGACTTCGCGCTCCAGTTCGCGCAGGGCAGGGGTAAGCACATCTTCTGTCCAGTCCGGCTGACGCAGGCGCACTTCTTGCCGATTTTCATCGGATGGGAAACGGGCATCGAGCGTGGCTCGGTCAAAAAACTCATCGGAAGCCATTTGCGCTTCTTCGATGAGCTGGAGCAGGCGGGGTGTGGCGGCATGGCGCAGGGAGCCCTTGCGAGTGCGAGGGTTGTAAAGACGCCATAGATCGCGTCGCAGCTCAGCTTCCGGCAAGATGGTGCCGAACTGGTGGGCTGCCACGTTTTCAATGGTGTGCGCCTCATCCAGCACGACAAAGTCGTTGGGGAAAATAAATCCCATATTGTCCAAGTTTTCTTCCTCATCGATTTCCAGCGCTTGATTGCGCGCATCCTCAGTGAGACTCATTAGCCCGAAGAACAGGGTGTGGTTGAGCACCACAAGATCTGACTCTTCCGCCTTGCGACGAGCAGCCTGGTAGGGGCAATTCGGTCCACAGTTGCGCAGGGTGCACACGTAATTTTCGCTGCACACCTGAGCCTTCACTTTCTCGGATACGCCCAGTTCGGCCGGGATAGATGAGAGCCAACCTTCCCCACAATCGCGAGCCCATTCTTGCACGGCGCGCAGCTGGCGCACTTCATCTTGGTTAAAGAGGTCCTTTGCTTGTTCTACGGCGCGCTGCAGACGAGTGCGGCACAGGTAATGCGAGCGCCCTTTGAGTAGCGCAGCTCGGAGAGAGAGCCCCAAGGCCTTGGCTGCAGTGGGGATATCCTTGCTAAAGAGCTGCTCCTGCAGGTTGATTGTGTGGGTGGAGACAATCGCTTTGCGGCCATGCGCCAAGGCAAAACGAATGGCGGGGATGAGGTAGGCAAGGGATTTACCAACACCGGTGCCAGCCTCGGCTAACAGGGGGCGTTCATTCTCCAGCGCACGGGCAACGGCAGCGGCTAGCTGCTGCTGCTCGGGGCGGAATTCGTAGCCCTTGCCACCCGAGAGAATACCATTGGGTGAAAAGTCCTCCAGGGTCTGTTCAATGAAACCCGGCACGGGGAAGTAAAAAGATTAGCGCAGGACGCGCTCGCCACCGCTTGGAAGAACCAGACGCAGAGGGAGCCCGGGGAAAAAAGAGCGCAGAGTGTTGATATCCGTGTTACCGTCCACAAAGTACCATTTATTGAGGCGTGTTTCACGGGGGGTAAGACCGTTGCGATTTATGCCTCCACGTACCACTTCATCGCGGATGGCATATATGTGCGAGCGTCGTTCGATGCGCACCGTAGTGCCGTCTTTTGCCGGGCCGCTCACCACAAGCACCGTGGGTAAAACCACCATTCGGCTCCTTTCACCGTTTCCTTGCAGCTCATCTGCACGCACTTTTCCTTCTTTGTCATTCTTTACGGCAGCCACCACGCCGGAGGGTGGAGCAAGCACATATTCGGCCACAGGTTCCCGCACGGTAAAGGATTCGATTTTAAGACCGCTGGTCAGCATTTGTTTGCCCATCTTCACATAATGCTCGCGCAAGGCGCGCATACCGCTCTGTAGGCGCTGACGTGCCTGCTCCGGGGTCTCTTCAACGAGTCCCATGATGCGGCGCGCGTTGTCGGCCTCCTTATCGCCACGGCTAGAGAACTGCTCAGCATATAAGCGTTTGAGTGGAGGATACATGTAGTCGAGCGCCCACCCCATATCGCAAGAGCGCACAGCGGCTCCGTAGCTACGAGCAGCCTCGGCAGCGCTGTTGGCTACCTCGCTGACAGCAGCCGCAGCGCACGCGAAAGTCAGGAATGCGCAGGCGAGAATAACGGCACTCGTTCTCATGCGTCTATCCTAGCACGCGGGAGAGGATGTGTCAACCGGCGAGAATAGCGCGCAGTCGACTGCACAGCTCGGTTAGTCCGGTTCTCTGCAGGGCGGAGATGGGGATGATCTCAATTTTTGGAAAACGCTGGCGAAGGATGTCGAGATGGGGAGCAGAAGCGGGGTCGTCCATCTTATTCGCGATAATGAGCCAAGGACGAGCTGCCAGCTCACTTGAGTACAGCTTGATCTCCGTGCGCAGGGTTTGAATAGCCTCGACAGGGTCGTGTTCCAGTCCGGTCATATCGACGACAAAAAGCAGGACGCGGCAGCGCATAATATGGCGCAAAAACTCGTGTCCCAGCCCGCGATTGCGTGAGGCGCCCTGGATGATGCCGGGGACATCCGCCACCACGCAGCGCGCGGAGTGGTCAAACTCTACTACGCCCACCACAGGTTGCAGGGTGGTGAAAGGGTAAGCTGCCACCTTTGGCGCGGCGCGGGAGATGGCTCCCAGCAAGGAGCTTTTGCCCGCGTTAGGGAAACCAACTAACCCGGCATCGGCTATGCGCCGGAGTTCCAAGAAAAAGACGCCACTTTCCGCCTCGCCTCCCGGTTCAAAGGTGGTAGGCGCTTGGTCGGTAGCCGAGCGGAAGTGCCAGTTGCCGCGGCCGCCCTTGCCGCCTCGGCAGAGCACGAAACGCTCGCCATTCTGTGTGAGATCGGCAATCTGCTCAGTTTGGATGCCTTCGCCCTCCTTTTCGAGCCACGACGCCTCTTGCAGGGTGGCGGCATTGCTGCGATGCACGATGGTACCGGGGGGTACTTTTGCAATGACGCTTTTGCCGGATTTACCGTGCTTGAGCGCATGCATGCCCGGCATGCCATTGCCTGCCACTAGCTTGGGTTCAAAAAAATACTGCCGCAGGTCATTCACACTGTTGCTCACTTCCAACGTCACGCTCCCGCCATCACCGCCATCACCGCCATCCGGACCACCGCGCGGCACAAACTTCTCTCGCCGAAAACTCGCGAGACCATCCCCGCCTTTCCCAGCTTTTGCGTAGATTCTGATGTGGTCGACAAACATCCCGTCTAAAATCGAGGACTTTATTGTGCTTGGAAGATGGGGTCGGGGAGAGGAGGGGGTTCGGAAGAACCGCCGATCATATCCCCCACATCTTTGAAAGTGACAAAGATGAAGAAAGCGAAAATGAGGAAAATGAAAGCGGTCATGATCCATTCCAAGAACCGGCCGCTTACGGGTTTACCTCGCAACATTTCAATGAGGCCCAACGTCACATGGCCACCGTCAACTACCGGCAGAGGCAGAATGTTGAGTACAGCCAAGTTGACATTGAGCACTACGGCAAACCAGAGAGCAAGGCGCCAGCCAATGCCTTCGCCGGCTTCCATCATACGGTAGATGTAGTTGCCGATACCGACAGGGCCGGAGAGGTGCTCCATTTTGACACTGCTGCCGGGGACGCAGATTTTTTTGAGCGTATCGTACATCCAGCGCAGGCTGAGATTAACCTGTTGCTGGGGTGTTGGATGTTCCATGGTCACGTGGACAGGTTCGCTCTGCCACGAGAAGCCGAGCAGAGGCGTGGCGCCGGGGAGCCCTTTCCAATTATCCGGGATGCGTGGTTGCACAGCGAGCTGCAGGTGTGTTCCGTCCGGCACTGCAACGGTGAGCTGGATAGGCTCGCCCTTTTCGCTGGCGCTCATCACAGATAAGGGAGAATACACAGGTTGCCCGTTGAGAGCAATGATGCGTTGGTTGCTTTCCAGACCGGCGAGCGCAGCGGGCGAGTTCGGATGAACTTCGCCGACTACCGCCGGGGATGCAGGCATGAAGCCCATACGTCGCATTCCCTGACGTTGCCACCACTTCTTTTCCGGGAGTTCATAACCGGATTCGATACACAGGGGCTCTGGCACGCCAGGCCGTGCGATGGAAAGGCGAATGCGAGGTCCTTCGCTGAGGGCTATAAGCTCGCGGACACCCTCCAACCGTCCTGTCCACTGGGAGACTGCTTTGCCATCCACAGTGAGGATCGTGTCTCCCGGAAGAATGCCGGCCTTCTCAGCTGGGCTGCCGGGCGCCACATAGCCCACTTGGGGGGGGATGGGCTGCATTTCCGGGTTGCCGGCTATCCACACCACAACGGCAAAAGCATACGCCAGCAGCAGGGAGAAGAGAGGCCCTGCTGCTGCGATAATTATTTTATCCAGCGGTTTGAGGGGCTGAAGATCAGTTGGCACATCGGCACGGCCCTCAATCCCCTCCATGGATTCGAGCTGAGGAAGCGAAACGAAGCCACCGGCAGGAATCCAGCCGATGCCCCATTGAACGCCGGCGATCTTCTTCTTCCAAAGAGGCTTGCCGAACCATATCTGGAAGCGATCGATGTAGGCACCACGCCACTTGCCAGCCAAAAAGTGCCCTAACTCATGCACGAATATCATGAAGTTGAAGAAAAGCACCACCGCAATAATCAGCCAAGTGGCGTGCAGGATACCGCTGAGAGTTTCTATCATTACTGAATTGAATTGGCGTAGTTAGAGCGGCGCAGTGCCAAACTGCGACCCGTTGCGGCATCCCTCACCCTCGTGCGTACAAGGCGCGTTGTCGCTCTGGTCGTGCCGCGGTGTGTGCGTGTCGGATGATTTGCCGCTCGCAGCGTGTTTTCCGTGGGCAACTTCGCCACTACCGATGCCGGCACTACAATTGACCGCACGTGTGCGCGCTCCGCTTCCATGTATGTAGATTGCGAACAGCTTTCTATTGCCACCGGCATACCGCGATAGACGTAGGGATAAAGGTCCAGCACGTCCTTGCTGCGCATGCGTATGCAGCCGTAAGAAGCAGGGCGACCAATGAAGCGTTCTTCAGGGGTGCCATGGATGTAGATACGGCGTTTATGCGAATTTCGATTAAACGGTTCCAATCCGGCGAGCTGAATAACGCGGGTAACAATGGGGTCGCGCCCGCTATCGGCTTCCACCACCTCACCGGTTGGCCTGCAACCTTTGAAAACCATGCCAGCGGGTTGGCCTTCTCCAATCTTTTTGGTGACGGCGTGAATACCTAATGGGGTGCGGTTGCTACCCATACTGCTGCCCATACCGAACTTGGATGAGCTGATTTTATAATCTTTCACGACCTTGCCGCGGCGCAGCACACTGAGCTTTTGGTCGCGGAGAGTGATGGCTACACCATCGCGCACCACAGCGCGCGGCGGCGTATCGGGCATCTTGTTGTGGCGGCAAGAAACACAAGCAAGAAAACTGATGGACAGGCATATTAGCGTGATATATCGATTGAGCATATTATATATATTGTATCTTAATCGTTCATGAAACAGCGACAGAGGCGCGGCGGCGACGCAGCATGCCTTGGATAACGCGCCAGAGCGAACTGGCGCCCGTGTAGAAAAAGCCCAAGAAAGGGCTCATCAGGACAAAGTTGACCAAACCTATCAGATTTTCGGTGATACCGTAGTAGAGCGTACAGATTTCCACTGACAGGAAAAAGATGCCAAACAGGAGCTCAAGAACAGGTACAAAAACAGATTTGAGCGCCTTATAACCCTTGGCGCGTTGTTCCACAGCGAGGGCCGTCTGGCCGGATTCGCCGAATTTGGGAGTACGTTCAAAGACAGCGGATTTACTAAAGAAAGCTTCGAGGACGGCTTTGGCATTGTTGACTGCCATGCCCACGCCGAGCGCCATGAGAGGGATAAGCATGAAAAATACCATCCACCAACGCTTGGGATGCACGATGTACTCTGCCAGCACATAAAATATGCAGACGGTGACAGAGGCAAAGAAGAAGAGGGTGAAGGTGAGCAACAGCATGCGCGGGGAATCCCAGCTCCACACCCCGATGGGTTGCACGATCCCAGTGCAGATGGGCATGACTAAAATGCACAGCATGATGAGCCCCAAGTAGGAAAAGTTGCAGGTCATATGCGTAGTGGCTTCTAGTTTGACTTTCAGAGGTATGCGAGCTCGCCAGATGGGAAGCAACATTTTAAAGCACACCTGAATGCAGCCTTTAGTCCAGCGGTGTTGCTGGGTTTTGAAGCCATCAATATCTTCTGGTAGTTCAGCAGGGGTCACATAGTCGTTGAGATACACGAAACGCCACCCTTTCATCTGCGCGCGGTAGGAGAGGTCCATATCTTCGGTGATCGTATCGTGCTGCCAGCCTCCGGCATCATCAATAGCACATTTACGCCACACACCGGCAGTGCCGTTGAAAGTGAAGAAGCGGCCGGAGCGGTTACGACAAAGCTGTTCGAGAGCGAAGTGGCCATCCAAGAAAATCGCCTGCAGGCGAGTGAGCAGGTTTTTACAACGGTTCAGATGACCCCAGCGGGTTTGCACGAGGGCTACCCTCTTATCAGTAAAGAAGGGGATGGTAGCGCGGAGAACATCCGGCTCGGGGCGAAAGTCTGCATCCAGAATCAGCAAAAACTCGCCACGTGCGCTTTTGTTGGCTTGCTCCAACGCGCCAGCCTTGTAGCCGGTACGGTTAGTGCGGTGCAGGCATTTGATGTCAAATCCCTGTTTGCTGTATAGTTCCACCTGTTGTTTGCAGAGCTTCCAAGTATCGTCTGTGGAGTCGTCCAGAATCTGAATCTCAAGTTTATCCTTCGGGTAATCAATGGAGGTGACTTTCTTGAGCAACCCTTCAACCACGTAGCGTTCATTGAACATCGGCAGCTGCACTGTCACGACAGGCAGAAGCTCCCAATCCCCTGCGGGCTTGGGTGTTTCTTTGCGATGAATCGCATACAAGATGACCATGAGCAACCGGTGCATGCCGAACCCTGACATGCAAACCAGCACAATAAAGTATGCCACAAGCCATACCAAACTGAACCAGAATTGCTCCTCCATGCTTTGCTTTATACGTTTAGAATCTGTATTTTCGACTTCATACGCAGTTGCCGATCCGTCTGCCCATCGCATATCCACCCGTGCGCGCTTTTTGCGTCAGCCGGGAAGATATGCTTGACGCACGAGCATAATAAGGTAAACTTGAGCAAGAGTCAAGCATAAAAAGACGCACAGGCGTTGCGGCGGCTCGCCCAATCAGATATGAAAGTCAGGCTAACCACAATCATATTGGCATTGTCCCCTGGGCTGGTGAGCGGCGTGTGGGGGCAGGCGGGAGGCGGAGATGCGGCGCCGATGGAATCCGCCGAGCTGCAGGGAGGCGTTGTGCCGCAGGGGGAGACAGGCGGGGAGGCTCCGTCGGAGGAGGTAGAGGCGGTGGATGGCACACCGGAGTCGGAGGAGGCGACCTTGCCGGATGTGCGCAAACCTGGGGAAGTGCCGGCGATGTTTCGGGATGATTCAAAGCTGGATGAATCCATGATCAACCAAGAGCTGGGCATCAACATATACACCGCCCCCTCCATTAACAAAATTTTCAACCAGTTGGACGACTTGCCTGCGATTCCTGAGGAGTATGTGTTGCGCAAACGTCCGGAGAAGTTATCCACCGAGCCGGGTCAACTGGCGCTGGAGATGGGGTACTTGATGGCAGATGGATTCATTGCTGTGCGCAGCGGGCATATGAACGATGTGAAGCCCATAGCGTTGGAGCTTGCGCGCTTTGGGAAAGCGTTGGGGGTGGGGGAGCGCATGAATGCGCACTCAGCGAGTTTGTTGGAAAACGCAGAGAAGGGGCAAATAGAAGAGTTTAAGCGCAATCTTGCCAATACGCAGGAGGACGTGAATGCCGAACTAGTCTCTTTGCGGGACCCGGATTTGGCGCATCTGATAGCGCTCGGCGGGTGGATACGCGCCTTGCAGGGAGCCACAGCAGCAATAGGAGCCAAGTTTGATCCCAAGCAGGCGGCAGTTGTGTTCTACCCGGACGGCCCGGCTTATTTTGGCGAAATACTCAGCGGATTGAATCCTCGAACGGCAGAAAAAATGCATGTAGATCACATGCTGAAATTGCTCCAACAGCTCACCCAGGCTATGGAGCTTCCAGAGGGAGCTCGACCCACGCCAGAGCAAGTAGAAGCCCTGCGTGGCATTATTCAACAGCTCACCGAGGCTACGGCTCGTACCGAAAAATGAGTTGTGGAACCATTTTGACGGAGCGAGCCTACTTAAGTGTGCACGTGCCATTTTTACAGTTGGCGCGGATGCGCTCCGGGCGGGAGCCATACAGTGTTTTTTTTCAATTGACGATACAGAACGTCAGCACGGTGCGGGTGCAGTTGTTAGGACGCAAATGGACGATTCATGAGGGAAATGACACGCTGCGCATTATTGAGGGAGAGCATGTGTTCGGTGTGGATCCGGTGCTGGCTCCGGAGTGCGTGTTTGGCTACGGCGGACGCTTGTGCTTCGCAGAATGCCCGAGGGCGATGGAATTGCGTTTTTTTGGATATGATGAAACGGCTTCATGCTTTATATCTCCCCCGTGTACGTTTCCGATACAGAATCTGACGCTGACGCAGGAAAAGTGACTCCAGGCTTGAACAGGCGGGCTTTTCGTGTTACAATGCGGACACGTAGGAAGGTATGATTTGCGTCACCATAACTCGCATGAACGGTGAAACCACGGCGTATCGCTTTGCGTTGGCCGAGGGGGTGCAGTGTCGCATAGGACGCGATGCTACATGCGAGATTTCACTGCCGGAGGAGAATTACCTCTCGCGCGTGCACTGTCTCATCTTTTACTCAAACGGCCAGCTCATCATTCAAGATAATCAGTCCAGCAACGGCGTTTTTCTAGGGGATCAGCGCATTGTATCAGATTTTTTGGTGATGAATGAGGCCTACCGCATGGGTGACTGCTACATGACAGTCCAAGAGGATGAGGATGCCCCTGATCAGCAGGAAAGTACCTATGAGCCAGCACCGGGATACGCCAGCGGCTATGGGCAACCGGTAGCGTATCCATCACCCACCCAAGCCTATCCTGCGCAGCAGACCTACGCGTCGGTTGAGGCGTACCCATCTCAGCCCCAGCCGTATTCGCAGCCAGTGGCTACTCCGCCGATGCAGGCGTACCCGCAGGCGGGAGGCTATTCTCAGCCATCGGCCTATCCTGCTGCTCAAGGGTACCCGCAGGCCTATCCACCGACCGCAGCCTATCCTCAGATGGGGGCCTATCCCGCCCAGCAGGTCTACCCGCAATCGCCAGTCTACCCCCAAGGATATCCTCAGCCGCAACCATACTCGCAACCGGCCGCCTATCCCGCACCGGGGCAGCAGTTCTATCCTCAAACCGTAGCTTATCCTGCGCCGGGACAGCAAACTTACCCACAAGCGGAAACGTACCCCGCTCCAGGGCAACTGGCCTATCCGCAGGCGGAAGCTTACCCTGCCCCTGAGCAACCGTCTTATCCGCAAGCGGAAACCTATCCCACTCCGGGGCAGCAGGCCTACCCGCGGGCGGAAGCTTACCCTACCCCTGAGCAACCGGCTTATCCGCAAGCGGAAACCTATCCTGCTCCGGGGCAGCAGGCCTACCCGCAGGCGGAGACTTACCCTGCCCCTGAGCAACCGGCTTATCCGCAAGCGGAAACCTATCCTGCTCCGGGGCAGCAGGCCTACCCGCAGGCGGAAGCTTACCCTACCCCTGAGCAACCGGCTTATCCGCAAGCGGAAGCTTACCCTGCCCCTGAGCAACCGGCTTATCCGCAGGCGGAGACTTACCCTGCCCCTGAGCAACCGGCTTATCCGCAGGCGGAGACTTACCCTGCCCCTGAGCAACCGGCTTATCCGCAGGCGGAAGCTTGCCCTGCCGCCGAAACCTATTCAACGCCTGCGGTGGGCTCTCGTGAAGAAGTAGCCGCTGCGATGCCTAGCGGAGGGATTGAAGAGATACTCACAAACGATCTGTTGGGCAAAGAAAAGAATAGTTTACGTGAGAAATTTTCTGACGTTTTAGCCGCTGGGCGAAAGATTGATTTGCTCGGAAATGTCGCTAACATCTTATCCTCTGGGAAGCGCAAATTGCAGCACTGGAGGTCGGGACGGCGCAAAAAGAAAGCATCTGATGGTAGCGGGAAAAATGACCAATCGGTGGAGGAAGAGGAGACATGTGATAGGGCAGGGGATGAAGAACTGATCCGAGAAAGCCCACGCGTCCAACCTGAGCCACAGGCGGAGTTGGAAGCCCCACAGACGAAGAGCAGCGCCGATACGTCGTCAGAGTCGGGCACTGCGGCCCGCCGTGTCATTGTGCAGAGGAAGCGCGGGAAGAATGCGCACAAACCTGAGCTGCAAATGCAGGGATTGCCCGGTAATTTGATAGACTTACCGACCGATTTTGAATTACTCTTTCGTGTCACCACTCCAGCCCGGCGCTTTGAGGAAGGGGCTCCTTTGCGCTTTTGCGTAAAAGCAGATCGGGATTGTCGCATTTTCCTCATTGCGCATGATAGCGAAGGCGGCACTGAGCTCATATTGCCTGGCAATGAGCAAACGGATAACTTGGTGTTCTCTGCTGTAGAGGCAAAGTTCCCCGGCATGGGGCACGAGGATTACCACATGGTAGTAGAACCACCCTTTGGGACAGAGACAATCGTGCTTCTGGCTGTGGCCACCACGGGCAAGTGCGATTTTGCCAAAGAGCTGCGAGAAAGGGTCAAATTGCATACCGCTGATCAGCGACCTGGCGATTTAGAAAGACAGGCTTTGCTCGCTTTCCGTGAGAAACACGGCAAGCATTCCAACATCGGCGATCTTGCTTGGACGAGCGCCACACTCAGCATTACCACCCTGCCACAATCAACGAGCGGAGTATCAGCTGTCGAATCCTAGGGGTGTTAAATCCGCGGCATCCGGGAGTTGAAGAAGCTTGATGTGACCGTTGTTCCCTTGGGTGATGCGCACTGCTTTTTTGGGGAGGTGCAGCAGTTGGGCAAAGTAGAGCTCGATGGCCTTGTTGGCTCGGCCATCAATGGGCGGGGCCGCTACTTTGAGTTTGAGCACGCGTCCAATGCCGGGGTAGTTGGGTTCCCAGCCGAGCAGCTCGGTGCAACGTGCGCTGGGGGTCACTTTCAGGACAATTTTCATGGGGCGTGCCGAGGGTTGAGCAGAGATGCCACCACCGGCAGACGCGTCAGTATCTTACCGTAAGTCTGCGCTTCTTGCTGCGTGGGCAAATCGCGCATCGAATGCACTCCCTCGGTAAGCAGGAAGGGAAGCAGCAGCACATGCCGCGCCTGCATGTTGCGCAGCACGTCGTGAGCATCCGGCTGCTGATTGTTGAAAAAGCCCAGCTGCACTTCAGTACCCGGCGGCAGCAAATCGCGAAGACGTCGGCAGAAGAGTGCGGGTTCCGGCGGAGGTTCGGGCAACTCAGACCCGTGAGCGACCACCAGTACGCCATTGTCCGGCGCAAGCAGAGGGCGGAGGTGCGCGGCAGCAGCTTGCGCCAGCCAAGGAGAAGCGCCCAGCACGGGCTGAATGTACATTTTGGGAACATGAGAATTCCCGGCGTAGGCTTGCTGCAGAAGGCGCTCAAGCTTTTCGCCGCTGGAACGTCCGCTGAGCATGAACATGGGGTACACCAGTACAGGCGCGGTCGCGGGCGGCAGGGTACAGCTGAGCATATTGTGCAAGTGACAGCGGTATACGCGCTGCGGCGGCATGATAACGCCTGGCGGGTCAAGCTGCATGCCGCGTTCGTTGTAGCTCACGATGAGGTAGGAGCGCCGCCAATGCCGATGCGCTGCATAAACGAGCAGGACAGCCGCCGCAAGAGAGAGCTGCGATAGCAGAAAATGCGCATAAATCAGCCAGCGCAAGTGGTCGGCGCGTTCGGGGTCTTGCACTCCTTCCATTCGCAGCCCGCAAGCTACTGCCCCGGTCACAGTCAGAGCAAAGAGGAGCGCACAGAGCAGGATCCATACGGCGCCCCGATTCATACGCGGTCTCATGAGGATATCACACGGCGGAGTCAACCTGCGCGGCCTCTTGCACCTCGCGCACGAGCATATTGCGGCGGTCACACATATAGACTACCGGAGCGGCAATGTAGATGGAGGAGTAGGTGCCCACCAAGATACCCAGCAACATGGTGATGGAGAAGTCGCGCATGGCTGGTCCGCCCAACGCGATGAGAGCCACGAGCACAGCCAGAGTGGACAGCGAAGTGAGCAAGGTGCGCGGCAGGGTAGAGCTGATAGCTTCGTTGATGATATCTTTGAGGTCCTCCTTGGGTTCGGCATAGCGCAAACGTTCGCGGATGCGGTCGAATATCACGATGGTATCGTTGATGGAATATCCTGCTACGGTGAGGAAGGCGCCAATGTGGATGATACTCAGCTCGGTGCCCATGAGCATGACCAGCCCGAGAATGGCCAGCACATCGTGTGTGGTGGAAACTAGGGCTCCCACGGCGAACGACCACTCGAAACGCACGGCCAGGTAGATGGTGATGCCAACCAATCCTGCCAGAAGGGCCCAACATGCCGTGCGGAAGAAGGTGGAACCCAACGAGGCGCTCACTTCATCAATTGACGGCAGGGGGATGGCTTGCATGCCGCGCACTTTTTCACGCAAGGTGCGATCGATGAGGGAAGCTTCATCCTTGTTGGCGCAGCGAATCTTGATATTGCGGTCAGAACCGGCATTGTTGAACTCCTGTATGGTGGGGAGTTTGGAGAGTTTCATGCCCATCACCGTGCTTTCTACTTCCTTGTAGTTGACATTGGATTGGGCGGGAAGCACGTAGGTAACGCTCGAACCGCCTGTGAAGTCGATGCCTAACGCGGCGTCCTTGCGAACCAGCACACCGTACAACAGAGACCCTACAATGAGCACCATCGAACAGGCCAGCGCCACCTTGCGCCATCTCATAAAGTCAAAGGCTCGGTTCTGGAATGGGGCTCGGCTGAACGTGAACTCGCGCAGCATGCCGGTATGTTCCGCCCAGAAGAACAGCACGCGAGTCACAACGATGGCGCCGATAAGCGAGGTAATGATGCCCACGCTCGTGGTGACGGCGAATCCCTTGATGGACCCGCTGGCCAACCAGAAGAGAATGACGGCTGTGATGAGAGAAGTGATGTTGGAGTCCCATATGGCGGAGAAAGCTTTATCATACGCCACACGCAGACTCACCAGGAAAGGCCGCCCGGCGGCGCGTTCCTCGCGCATGCGTTCGTAGATGAGCACGTTGGCATCCACGGCCATGCCCATGGTGAGCACAATACCGGCAATGCCCGGCAGCGTCAGCACAAAGCCAAACAAGCTCATGAGCCCAACCAGTGTGGTGGCATTCAAGGCCAGCCCTACCATCGCTACAATGCCGGCCGTCCTGTAATACCAGTAGCAGAAAACAAACACGGCGAGCAGTCCCACAATACCCGCAAAGGTGCCTTGTTCAAGTGCGGATTGGCCGAGCTGGGCGCTCACGTCCTTACGTCCCTCCACTTTCAGATCACTGGAAAGGGGGTTGGACAAAGCCTTGGAAATGTCCTCTGCCTCACCTTTGCCGTTGAGGCCGGAGATTTGAAAATCTTTAGAGAGTGTAGCTTGAACCACGGGGGCGCATTTTACTTGCCCGTTCAACACCACCGCCAGACGGTCGCGTCCCTTCACCATTTTACCGGTCAGTCGTCCCATGCGACCGGCGCCGGCGCGGTTGAGCGTGACGTTCACATAGCCACGGCGTGAGTAATCGGGGTGAGCGGAGGAAACTTCTTTGCCGGTGATGTAGACATCCTGCTGCATCGCGGCATGGGGCTTTTGCAGCACGAAGAACCGCATCACCTGGTTACCCTCGGCATCCAGTACAGGTTTGCCGGTCTCTTCATCAGTGACAGGATTGGGTAACACCTGGTAATCATTTAATCCCATGGCGGCAGGGATGCGCAATACCGGCATGCGCTTACTGTTATCCCCGGCTTTTTGAGCAGCCAGATAGGCGTTGCGGTTATGGATGTAGGCTTCAAAATCCACCCATGGTTGGCCCGTGGAGGGATTTGGGCTCATCATCTGCGCAATGAGTTTCTCGCTCTCCGGGTGCACCGCCAGCAGTTCCAGTTTGGCCATGCGGGTAAGCATCTTGACCATTGCGTCGATCTTCTCCTTATTTGCCTTTTCGTCCTTGGTGTCCTGCTGTGGAATCTGGATGAGGATTTTATTGTTGCTGTGGATGATCTGTACCTCGCTGGTGCCGGTGGAATTGAGGCGTTCTTCAAGGATATTGCAGGCTTGCTGCATATCTTCTTCCGTAGGAGGAGTAGGCATGCCGGTCTGGTCGTCTAACTTCGGCTGCACCTCAAGTGTGAGCTCCACCCCGCCGCGTATGTCGATGCCGTAGTGCATCCCGTTCACAAAGAGCGACATGATGGAGAAGCTTGCCAGTCCCACGATGAAAAAAGAACCGGCGTTGCGCTTCATTTTATCATTTTCCGATGCCATGTACCAAAAAAACAGCACCAGCAGCAGAATGCCGGTTGCAAAATAAAACATCGGCGATTGAGTCAGGTCGTATAAAAAGGAAAGCATAGAGACACTTGCAAGTGGACGCGCGCCATTCTGCCAGTTTTGGAATGCTGCGTCAAGCCAAATCACGGGCAAGCGCATTTGAGAGAGGTCGTGCAATGGTGAAACTGCTCACGCTAATAGATGTCATTGTTGGTGCACATCAACCACCATGACAACAAGTAGTCATTCCGATGGTGACTCGCAAGCCCCTGCCCGCAAATGTGCATGACTCGAAAAGAGAGCACGCGTGTGGTGTCAGAACAAAGATTGAATGACTTCGGTTCCTTTTTGAAGGACTTCATTCCCTTTTGACTTGATTTCCTCAATCATCTCTTCATTGAGATTCATTTTTTCAAGCAGCTGCATACTTTGCTCGGAGAACCAGTCTTTTGCGCTATCAATAGTTTCGTGGACGAGCTGAGGTTTCTGCTCACGAGGCTTTTTCACAGTGGCGTCGGAGTAATCAAACTGGAAGCTTACAACGCCGGCTTTTTCTTCAGGACCACTCCAGCCAACAATATTTTTGAAACTTGCGTACTGTTCACAGGCTTTTTCAAACCTGTGCAGAAAAATGTCCTTGCTGATAAAGGCCTGCATGTACCCCTCAAAGAAAGGCTGTTTGCTGCGAGCTGCCGCATCGACCGCTTTCCATAGCGCAGGGTAACTACTGTAAAGCCGCTTGATTTTGCGAAAATAGGAGGCATTTTTCACCTGGGAATTCGGTAGGGAGGAAATGCGCCACTTATGATCCTTGCGCATTTCTATGTCATTGATCAGAAAGTAGCGACGCGATATATCAATCGCATCGCTCTCTCTCGTCTCCTTCGGCGATACGCAGTCATCCCAGGTCACATCCACATGGTACCACTCACCGTCCACACGCACCATGTTCCACGCATGAGGACCACCTGCAACGCCAACTACAGTGTGGGCTTCCAACCCTGCCATCTTCGTCAGCAGGTGGTACACGCGACTGTACGCTTCACACACACCTTGATTCGTCAACAGCATTGTGGTGGCCTCGCCCCCACTGGTCAAGTTGTAAGAGTAGTGTTTCACCATGTAGTCGTGCAAAGTTCGCGCGATCTCCATTTCTGTCATGCCCGGGTGGATGAGTTCATTGATGATTCTTTCAGCTTCCTGGAGTGAGGCCAGTTCTTTCTTATTGAGTTTTTCAAGGAGCGATCGATTACGGTATGCCTCGAGAATTTTTTCATTGTCTTTGTAAAGCAAGGTCAGTGTAACTGTCCCGTTTTTTCTGTCAGTTTTGGAAAGAGCGTATCCCGCGCTGTAGTCATACCATAGAGAATTTTTGATGTACATCTTGGGAGATGTCGCGATCTTTTTGCCGATCGAAAAGGTTCGTTTCCCTTCCAATTTGCTCGCCATATCAGCTATGACGGTGTTAATGTCATCCATAGTTTCCGCGATTGGCTGCTTGTCGTCAGCTTTTTTCGCCGCTGCGTCATCTGCGAGCGCCGTACCGGGCGCTGAGATGAAAAAGCAAACGACCAAAAGCGAAGTTAACCATGAAGACAGGACAAGCATCGTTTGTCGAGCATTTGCCGGTGTCGTCAGTCGGTGAGCGTCGCAAGGATCAAATGGAATGAATGATTGTTGCATGGAGGGAGAGCAGGAACTGAAGAAATTGAATACGAGAAGCAGGGAGGCGCGTACTCGCATAAGCTGTTGGCATGCTCAGCGTCGGGGCAAGTGTACGTTTTTTTATATCTGATAACAAGAAAAAATTCCACATGGCTTCAAAAATGGGTTTCGGTCGATTTCGCTGGAGGCGCAGGAAAAAGAGAGAATGGGATTTGTCGTTTGGACAGAAATAGTGTACCGTAGCATCTGTATGATAAACACAGACAAGGAACAAGGAGGCGTTGCGATCCCATGGAGGAGTGGAGTAGGTACAAAAGGCTGCGCACTCGTTGGGAACGAAGGATAATCATCTTGGAGAGCGCACGAATTAGCTTGCTAACGAACGGTCGAATCTGCTATATTTCGGGCAGCATGAAACCGCTGGTCAAATTGGGCGAAGCGACAACCGATGCCGAGGGGCACGAGTGGGAGCTGTGGATGCGAGATGGCGAGTTGAGCCTGATGCAGGATGGCGCCTCAGTGGCGAGCACGAGGCCATGCACGAGCGAGGTGAGCATGGCACAGCTTGCAGTTTCGCCCGTGGCGCGGGCGAATAAGCCGCTCATCATGATAGCCGGGCTGGGATTGGGGGGAAGCGTTGCGGCAGCTATGGCGGCGTTGCCACGTGCCAAGGCCCGTTTTGTGATCGCCGAGCCTGTGGAGCAGGTCGTATGCTGGAATCGTGAGTTTAGCCCCTTCAAAGAGGTGTTGGATGATGAACGCGTGACGGTAGAAAATGAGGGCGCGGCTGGTTTGTGTCGCAAGCGCCACGGTTCGTTGCATGCCATCATTTTGCGCCACACGCATGCTCGCTGTGAGATGAGCTTGGCGGATGCGCAGGCGTATTTTCAGGCGCTGAAGGGGGGAAGTATGCTGGCTATCCTGTTGGCTCGACCGGACAACAAGTTGAATGGCACGCTCAAACGCGCCGGATTCGAAATATCCGTGTCCGCCTTGTCGATCACGGACAAAGGGAAGCAGACGCGCATGCACACCTTGGTGCTGGCGCGACGGGGGCGGTTTGTCCCCTTTGCCGAACGATGACGAGACCGTAGAAGATGTCGTTGTTATCCCACAGACGCCTCAATCGGGAGGAGCAGGATCGCCGCCGTGAGCAGCAGATGCAGGCTATTTGGCGTATGCTGAGCATTTGTGGTCTCATCTTCTTGTCATTTACGGTATTTTTGGGATTTATCCTGGTGTTGCCGGCATGGCTGGAGCTGCAGAGTCTGCGGCAGCAGAGAGAATCTGTAGTAGAACGCCTTATCAAGGCACAGGAAGAGGAGGAAGAGGCGCGAAATCGTTTTATCTGGATGATGGATCCGGAGTATTTTGAACAAACGGCTCGCGATCGCGCCAACCAGGCTAAGGATGGCGAGACAGTCATTCGTCGCCCTGGCCCTGCCAATCAACCGCCGCGCCAAACGGCGCCGATGCAGCGCAATTAGTGCTTTCCGTAGCGGCGATGGCGCGCCGCGTAATCACGTAGCGCTTCGTCAAAGTCCGCTTCCGCAAAATCGGGCCACAACACCGGGGTGAGCCATAGCTCTGCGTAGCTGACTTGCCAAAGCAGGTAATTGGAAAGGCGCATTTCTCCCGATGTGCGGATGAGCAAGTCAGGGTCAGGCATGTCGGCGGTATAAAGTTGAGCCGCCAAGAGTTCGGGGGAGATGTCGGCGGGCTGCAATTCACCGCGTTGCACTTGCTCGGCCAAGCGACGGGCTGCGGCAGTAATTTCCTGCCTAGAGCCGTAGGAGAGGGCAAGGGTGAGATTGAGCGCCGTGTGCGAGGCGGAGTTCCGGATGCATTCGTTCAGCAGACGGAGATTCTTTTCCGGCAGTAGATTTAATTCCCCGATGGCTCGCAGACGCACATTTTTTTCCATGAGCAGGCTGCGGTTCTTGTCCAGAAAATGGTATAGCATGTCCATGAGCCTCTTCACTTCGGCGGCGGGACGCCCCCAATTTTCAGTAGAAAACGCATAGAGAGTGAGCCATGGTATGCCTCGCTCCAAGCACATCTGCACCACGCGTTGCACTGTTTCGGCGCCTTTCTCATGACCTTTGGCACGTGGCAAGCCATGCTGCCGGGCCCAGCGGCCATTGCCATCCATGATGATGGCGACATGTTGCGGGGTCTTGTTACGCGGGGTGGGCATGGTCAGCTCAAATCGAACTCACCGTACTCGCTCAGAATGGCTTCCACGCGTTGCACGTCCTCCGGGGAATCGACCCCGGCGGTCGTTTTGCGGCCGCGGTAATCAGTCTCCACCATTTTGACGCGGAGCCCATTGAAGAGGAAACGCATTTGCTCCAACCCCTCCACACAGCTGGTTTCGTAGGGTGATTCAGGCAACATGAAGTAGGCTTGCAGGGCATCGGTGTTGTAGGCATATAAGCCCACGTGACGGCGCACCGGGCTGAGCTGCATCTGCTCCCGCGCTTTCTCCGGCTTGCGCACCGCTGGAATAATATGTTTAGAAAAGGCGAGCGCGTAGCCCGCGTGGTCCACGAGCACCGTTGTGCCACTGTAAGGAGTTGCCTTTTTGGCTTCCACCAAGCGGTCGTATTCCTCCCAACCCAGATGAATGCAGGGAGTGAACACATCTGCCTGCTCAGTACGGCAGGCGTCGATGAGCTGCTGAATGACCCATGGCGGGCAGAGAGGATTATCCCCTTGCAGGTTCACGACAAAGTCGGGGCGTTCTTTGCGGCGCTGCACCACGTCCCAGCAGCGCTCCGTACCGCTGCGACATGTGTCGGCCGTCATTTCCACAGGAAGACCGAACTTCTTGCAAAAGCTCACGATGCGCTCGTCATCCGTGGCTACCACGTGGTCACAGTCTGCGTTATGACGGCAGATGCAGGCAGCGATGTTTGCCACACGCCGTATCATTTCCACTCCGGCTATTTTCACGAGCGGTTTCCCGGGCAAGCGCGTCGAGGCATAGCGCGCCGGGATGACGAGTAAGATTTTTGCAGTCATATTTTTTGCGGTGAGTCGACCGCACGTTCATTCTATCGGATTTCTTGCTTGCGTCAAGCGGAATGTCTTTCGGCACACAGGACGGATTGCAAAATGAAATGTAACAGGTCCGAGGCTCTCAAAAAGGGCGTCTATCGGGGTGTTGCAGGGTACGTGAATTTCTTCCAAAAAACACGACTTTATGAACTGGCTGAGTGGAGCCTTGAGAGGCTGGCGAGTGGATATGTGGCGGAGGGGATGAGCCGGGAGGAGGCAGAGGGGCAGGAGAGCGCGGTGCGCGGGGTGAGCCTGAGGGAGCTTATGAGGTCGGCTGCCGGGTTTAAGCAGCGCGTGGAGGCGATGCAGGGGACGGCAGAGGGCAAGGCGCTGGGGATTACGCTGGAGAGGGCGAGCACGGCGGTTTTCCGGCTGGGGGGGATGAGCGCTGGGCAGAGTGTGCTGCTGTATAACCGGGGGCAGGTGAATGAGCGGGAGATTGTGGAAGATTTTATTGAGCGGGATTTGGGGGCAGAGGTGACGGAGGCTGGGCAGATGCAGGAGCTTGGGAGGCTGCTGAAGAGAGTGGAGGAGGGGCTGAGGAAGATAGACAAGGGCATGCGGCTGCTGCCGGAAGGGAAGGAGAGCTACACGCGGCAGGATATAGTGGAGGCATTTTCAACGCTGGCGCAGAGTCATTTTTTGCTGAATCACGGGCGGTACAATATGCCGCAGGAGGCGCATGATAGCATTGAGTATGTGCAGAAGAAGCTGGCGGATGCGCAGCATTTGGTGGCGATATCGAGGGCGTGGGATGCGTTTGCGAAGAGCAAGGAGGGGCGGGAGTTTATCAAGAGGGAGGGGGCGACGCTGGAGAAGCTGATGGAGGAGAGCGGGGCGAGCGTGGCGGGGCATTACGCGGCGGCGAAGTTGGATGCGACGGTGTTTGAGGCGGTGCGTGAGGCGTATGAGGAGGGGAGTAGTATAACGCGGGCGGCGGAGGTGCTGGAGGAGTATGCGAGGGAGCAAGAAGATTTACGATTTACGAATTACGATTTACGATTTGGAAGTTCGCGCGCTGACGCGCGGGAGGGGATTT